>NZ_CAPJ01000287.1 GCF_000331775.1 Xanthomonas translucens pv. translucens DSM 18974 | reverse complement strand
AGACGGAAACAGGCATCGAGAGATTCCAGCGGAAGCGGCGTTCGCCGCGGTGCCTGCATGCTGCGCGTGCGGCGCTGCGCGATTCGCTCATCCGGCTGCGCGCGGCGCTCACTCCTGATTGCCGATGCGCGCCGGATCCAGGCCGTAGCGCTGCTGGAAGCGCTGGCTGAAGCTGCGCGTGGAACGGTAGCCGGCGCGCGCGGCCACCGTCTTCAGCGGCCAGCGCGTGGTGTAGAGCAGTTCCATCGCATGCGCCAGGCGTGCGTCGGTGATCAGTTCGCGCAACGACGTGCGTTCGCCGGCCAGATGCCGGCGCAAGGTCGCACCGCTCAGGCCGAGGCTGTTTTCGAGATCGCGCGATCGCCATGCGCGCTGCGGCTGCGCTGCGATCAACTCACGCACCTGCGCGGCGATGCTGGGGGCCGGCTGCAGCAGGCCGCCATGGCCGCGGCGACAGAACGCGACCATTAGCGCCGCCAGCGCCAGCCTGGCTTCGGTGTAGTGGCCGTCCTGCAGCGCCTGCCGCCACTGCAGCAAGGCGCTGCCGAACTCGACCGCGCGCAGCCGCGCCAGTTGCGCGCCGGCCGCGGGCAGCGGTTCGTTCCACAGCGTGCGCGCGGCGCTCAGCGCTTCTTCCCACAGCGGGATCACCGCGGTTATGTAGATGCCGCTGTGCGGGTGGCGAGCATCGCCGTCGCACCCCAGAACACCACGCGCATCGCGCCGCGCACCCCGGAGGCGCCGCCAGCGCGTGCCGCCAAGGTGCCGGTCAGCGACAGCCCGAGCAGCGTCGCCGCGCCGGTCACCCACACCTGTTTGCCGGCCGGCGCCAGCAACGCGGCCGGGATCGGCAGTACCGCACCGCAGCAGAACGCGGCCGCCGACGCCGACGCGGCCTGCAGCGGCCGCGCGCGCAGGGTCTCAGTGATGCCCAGTTCGTCGCGCGCGTGCGCACCCAGCGCATCGTGCGCGGTCAGCTGCTCGGTGACCTGGCGCGCCAGCGCCGCGTCCAGCCCGCGCTGGCGGTAGATGCCGGCCAGTTCGTCCAGCTCGCTGTGCGGATCCTCGTGCAGTTCGCGGCGCTCGATCGCCAGGTCGGCGCGTTCGGTGTCCACCTGCGACTGCACCGAGACGTATTCGCTGGCGGCCATCGACATTGCGCCGGCGACCAGGCCGGCGATGACGGTCGCCAGCACGGCGGGCGCCGGCGCACCGCTGCTGGCCACGCCGACCACCAGCCCGGCCACCGACAGGATGCCGTCGTTGGCGCCGAGCACCGCCGCGCGCAGCCAGCCGGCGCGGTCGCCGCGATGCAGTTCGGAATGGGAGGGGCGCATCGCACGCCTGCATGGTGGGGCACAGGCCTGCAGCCTAGCCGAGCGCGAGGCGGCCGGCGCTGCTGCGTCTCACTCTTGCCGCTGCCAGGCACGCGGATCGTGGAATGCTGCAGCACCGCCGGTAGCGATGTGGGCTTCGCGCCGGTCACGTTATAGTGCGGGCCTTGCGAGGCGGGCGTTGCATCCCCACATCGCCTCCTCTTTCGTGCGAGCCTGCCCTTGTCGAGCCCCAGCCACGTTGCCGAGACGCCGATCACCGACCGCACTGAACTGGTCGAGGTGCTGGCCTCCGGAGAAAAGCCCGAAGCGCAGTGGCGCATCGGCACCGAACACGAGAAGTTCGGCTTCCGCCTGGACGACCTGCGCCCGCCGACCTTCGACGGCGAGCGCGGCATCGAGGCCCTGCTCACCGGCCTGACCCGCTTCGGCTGGGAGCCGGTGCAAGAAGGCGGGCACACCATCGCGCTGCTGCGCGACGGCGCCTCGGTGACGCTGGAACCGGCCGGGCAACTGGAACTGTCGGGTGCGCCGCTGGAGACCATCCACGATACCTGCGTGGAAGTGGGCAGCCACCTCAACGAGGTCAAGCAGGTCGCCGACGAACTGCGCCTGGGCTTCCTCGGCATGGGCTTCCAGCCGAAGTGGCGCCGCGACGAAATGCCGTGGATGCCCAAGGGCCGCTACCAGATCATGAAACACTACATGCCCAAGGTCGGCTCGCTCGGCCTGGACATGATGACCCGCACCTGCACGGTGCAGGTCAACCTGGATTACGCCAGCGAAGCGGACATGATCAAGAAGTTCCGCGTGTCGCTGGCGCTGCAGCCGATCGCCACCGCGCTGTTCGCCGACTCGCCGTTCACCGAGGGCAAGCCCAACGGCTACCTCAGCTACCGTTCGCACATCTGGACCGACACCGACGCCGACCGCACCGGCATGCTCGACTTCGTGTTCGAGGACGGCTTCGGCTACGAGCGCTATGTCGACTACCTGCTGGACGTGCCGATGTACTTCTCCTACCGCGACGGCACCTACGTCGATGCCAGCGGGCAGAGCTTCCGCGATTTCATGCAGGGCAAGTTGCCGGCGCTGCCGGGTGCACTGCCGACGCTGCGCGACTGGTCCGATCACATGACCACCGCGTTCCCGGAAGTGCGGCTGAAGAAATACCTGGAAATGCGCGGCGCCGACGCCGGCCCGTGGGGCAGGCTGTGCGCGCTGTCGGCGTACTGGGTCGGCCTGCTGTACGACGATGCCGCGCTCGACGCGGCCTGGGACCTGGTCAAGGATTTCAGCCTGGTCGAACGCCACGCGCTGCGCGACGGCGTGCCGAAGCAGGCGCTGAAGCTGCCGTTCCGCAACGGCAGCGTGCAGGACCTCGCCGCCGAGTCGGTGAAGATCGCCCTGAACGGCCTGCGCCGCCGCGCCCGCCTGAACGGCGACGGCCAGGACGAATCGCGCTTCCTGGAGCCGCTGGTTGAGATCCTGCACGCCGGCGAGACCGCGGCCGAGCGCAAGCTGGCGCTGTATCACGGTGCGTGGCAGGGCGATGTGGATCCGGTGTTCTCCGAGTTCGCGTACTGAAGTGGGCGGATCTGCGCCGCTGCGGTTCGACGGTACGCGCAGCATCACGCTCCTGTTTCAGCGGTGAGAGTTGAAGCCAAAAAACTTGGTGGGTAGAGTGCCCGTCACAGGGGGTAATTGAATTCGTAAAGGGGTACTTATGAGCCAGAAGCTAAATGGGATGCTCGTCGCCTTGTTGTTTTGCGCGGGACTTTTTCTGAGTCCTTGCGGCAAAGCCAAAGATCCTCCGCTTGATGCCGCTGCCGAACAGAGGGCTGCCGAGTTGACGGATGCGCAGGCCGAGCAAAAGGCATTGCGGTTGAGAACCGCGCCGATCCATTCTGCCGCCCTGCTCAGGGAATATCTGGCGAAAGAGGATGCGTCCAGCCCGCTCAACCTGCTTTCCCCTGCTGCAAAGAAACGCTTTGTCGAGTCGTTAAGGTTCAATGAGACAGGCGTGACATCGTTCACTTACAGCGATATCGAAGCGGAACTTTCCGCAAGCCAGGCCTATCGTCTGCTGTCGCTATTCGGCCTGGAGAGCACGATTTCCTCCATGCACAAGATGCGTGTTGATGGGGAGGAGGATATAAAAGTGAATCGGGCATACCCGATGAATCGGGCCTTCCCGACTCCTGGCAGGGGGCAAGATGACGATCACATGGGTTACAAATGTCTAACCCCGCACACCTGCGTGGAGAGTTTGGATATGATTTGCATGAGTGGTTGCTGATGTCCATGTCGCGCCGCTTGCGGTGTCTTGTCGGCGCCGCCATCCTTGCGATGGTGGCGCCTTTGCTCTGTGCTGCAGAGGCCCGAGAGGCGCCTGAGCCTTCGCTCTATGATGCGCTGGCGGACTACAACCAGAGTCTGCCCGATCAGTCCGGTGCGCAGCGAGCGGAGGCGGTCGTGGCTAGGTACGAACGCGTTGCCGGCGCCATCGATCCCTGCGGCAAGGCTGGCGCCCCTATCCACGACGACGATCTGTTCAGGGCGACAGTGCTTGCCGAGGGGTATTCGTTGGACCCCAGGCATGTGCGCAAGATCGGTTGCCTGTACCGGCGGCTGCAAGCGCAAGGGCGGATTACCCGCTGGCATGTCATGTCCTATGCCGAAGCCTTGGCTTCGATTAGCCGCTTCGACGAGGCGAACCGGATACTGGCGTCATTGCCCACTCGGCCGGTCGCGCCTTTGCCCGCGCTTTCGTTCGCGCAGAAGGCCGATTCCCGGCGTGTGATCGACATCGACTCGCCGACGCATGCCGTGGTGCGCTCTCTCGCATCGCGCGAGCGTCGCCTGGCCGTGTTCGCGGTTGTCCATCCAAATTGCCATTTCTCGGTGAACGGGCTCGCTGAGATCGTCGCCAACAAGGACGACCGTTGGTTGCGGGAAGTGCTCGTGTTGCTTGTCGCGCCTGGCCCGACTCCGCCCGTCGATGGGATCCTGGCGTGGAATCGAGGCCAGCCGACCTTGCCGATGCATCTGATGTATCGACGCAGCGACTGGAAGTTTCTGAAAAGTATCGATACGCCGACGTTCTATCTGATGCGTGGCGACACCATTCTCGATACGTTCACAGGGTGGCCCAATCCCAACGGTCTTGCCCGGATGAAGGCCGCGCTGCAGCAGGAAAGGCACGCGCAGCGCAGCCGGCCTGTGGCCGTGCCAGAGCGCCACGGTCGGCGTTACGCGGCGCTTGCAGGCCATTTGCCCTGAATGCTCACGCCACCGCCTGGCACGGCAACTCCACACACACCCGCAACCCACCCTCCGGGCGGTTGGTCAGGGTGATCTCGCCGCCGTGGGCGAGCGCGATGCTGTGCGCGACCGACAGGCCCAGGCCGATGCCGCCGGTGTCGCGGTTGCGCGAGTTCTCGCCGCGGAAGAACGGCAGGAACAGTTGCTCGTGCTGGGCCGGGTCGATGCCGGGGCCGTCGTCGTCGATCCACAGCACGCAGTCGGCGCCGTCGCGGTGCAGGTGCAGGCGCGCGCGCTTGCCGTACTTCAGTGCGTTCTCGAGCAGGTTCATCACCATCCGCCGCAGCGACAACGGATCGCCATCGAGGGTGATGGCCTGACCAGCGACGAAGCTCGCCTCGGCGCCGGTGTCGCTGGCGTCGTCGACCACGCTCTCCACCAATAGGCGGAAATCCAGCGGTGCGCGGGTGCTGCGGCGGCTGTCGTTGTGGATGAAGTCCAGCGCTGCGGAGATCATTGCCTTCATTTCATCGATGTCGGCGATGGTCTTGTCGCGCAGCGGCGGCTGTAGGCCTTCCAGGCGGAACGCCAGGCGCGCCAGCGGGGTGCGCAGATCGTGGGCGATCGCCGCGACCATGTGCGTGCGCTCGTTGATCAGGCGGTTCAGGCGCGCCTGCATGGCGTTGAACGAGTCGGCCGCCTGCACGATTTCGCTGGGACCGCTGCGCTGCAGCGGCTGCGCATCGGGATTGCGGCCGAGCCGGTCGGCGGCTTCGGCGAAGCGGCGGATTGGCGCGGCCAGCGCGCGCGAGAACCACCACGCCAGCGGCAACATCGCCAGCAGGCCGGCCACGAACAGCAGCGCGACCTGGGTCTTGAACGCGGCGGAGAAACGCCGCGGCGGCGACACCACGCTGCGCCAGCGGCCGTCGGGTTGCTGCAATGCGGCGGTGAAGCCGCCGAGCAACGGCGATGCAGGGGCCAGGCCGCGCTCGCGCCAGCGCGAACCGGCTGCGCGCAGCGCAGTACCGAGACCGCCGGGGGTGGCGTTGCTTGTTGGCGGCGGAGTCGGCTGCAGCGCGTCTGCAGCCGGGTCTGTGCCTGCGTCGAACGGTGCCTGCGGCGGTGCGTCGGCATTGGCGAACGATGGCGCTGCATCGTGCAGGAAGCGCGCGTCGCCGGGCGGGCCGGACCGCGGTCGCAGGCGGATCCGTTCTTCCTGGGTGAAGTTCGGGTTGGGGAGCTTGTCGTCGCTGCTGCGATAGAAGCGCACCTGTTCCGGCGCCACGTCCAGCCAGTTGGTCAGCATGAATTCGGCGAAGCGGTCGCGGGCCTGCCCCGGCGCCGGCAGCGGCGCCTGCCTGGAGTCGTGCACCTTCAAGGTCTGCGTGCCGGCCGGCATCTTGGTGGTCAGCAGCGCGATCACTTCCGGCGGATGCACCGGCATTTCGTAGACCGGCGTGCGTAGCACCAGCAAGGCGATGCCGATCAGCTGCGCGGTCAGCAGGGCGGCCAGCAGCAGCAGGAAGGTGCGGGCGAAGATCGAGACGCCGCGGCGGCCCCGCTGCTTGGGCGCGCTCACAGCCGGGCGACGCTCGGCAGCAGCATGTAGCCCTCGTTGCGCACGGTGCGGATCAGTTCGGTCTGCACGCGTTCGTTGATCTTGCGCCGCAGGCGGCTGATCTGGCTGTCGATCGCGCGGTCGTAGACCTCGGTGTCGCGGCCGCGCGCGTAGTCGAGCAACTGATCGCGGCTGAGCACCCGCTGCGGATGTTCGACGAAGGTGCGCAGCAGGGCGAACTCGCCGTCGGAGAGGTTGATGAAGATGCCGGTGGGGTCGCGCAGGTCGCGGCGGATCACGTCCAGGCGCCAGCCGGCGAATTCGTAGACGTTGCCGCGCGCCTCCGGCGGCAGCGTCGCCGCCTGCCTGCGACGCAGCAGTGCACGCACGCGCGCCAGCAGTTCGCGCGGATTGCACGGCTTGGCCAGGTAGTCGTCGGCGCCCACTTCCAGGCCGATGATGCGGTCGGTGTCGCTGCCAAGCGCGCTGAGCATGATCACCGCCGGCGCGCCGCGCTCGCTGGCCAGCTGCCGCGCGGCGCTGAGGCCGTCTTCGCCGGGCATCATCACATCCAGGATCACCAGGTCGGGTTGGCGTATCGCCATCAGCCGGCGCATGTCGGCGACGTTTTCCGCAGCCTCCACCTGGTAGCCGTGCTCTTGCAGGAACTCGCTGATGAGCCGGCGCAGATCGGGGTCGTCGTCGACCACCAGAATGAACGATTGCATATCCATGATCTTGAAGGGCGGCCGCTCGGAATACGGCCAGTCTAGACGCGGCCGCTACCGTCTGAAACTGGTGCGGGCAGAGGCCATCGCTGCTGGGTGCAAGGCGGGCGTGTGATCGCCGGATCATGATAGGCAGTGGCGGCGGTGGGCTCATGGCTGGTTTGTGTCGTATTCAGACGCCCACGGACACAAAGCGCTGACGTTCCATCGCCGCGGCGTGACCGCGCGTGCGCCATGGCGCGCGTTGGCCGCGACGCCGGGTGAACCGCCCGGATGGCGCCGTGCCGGCCGCGCGTTGCTGCTCCGCTCCATGCCGAACGGTTCCAGCCGCCCGTGCCATTTCCGATCCGGAATGGCGCGGGCGTTTTCTTTTGCGCGCTGAGGAATATACTGTACCCCAGTATAGTTCTCAGGTCGCCACATGCCGCACACGCCACACGAGAAGAAACGCGTCCTGGCCCGCATCCGCCGCGTGCGCGGACAGGCCGAGGCGCTGGAGCGCGCGCTGGAAGGCGGCGCCGATTGCGCGGCGGTGCTGCAGCAGATCGCCGCGATCCGCGGTGCGGTCAACGGCCTGATGTCGGAAGTGATGCAGGCGCATATCCGCGAAGAATTCGGCCACGCCGCCGCCTCGGAGACGCAGCGCGCCGCGCGCGTGCGCGAGATGGGCATGCTGGTGCGCTCCTACCTCAAGTGACCCGAACCCCACGACCCAACCCGTTCTTCCAGGAGAAACCTCATGAAATCCCGTGCCGCCGTCGCTTTCGAAGCCGGCCAGCCGCTGCAGATCGTGGAGATCGACGTTGAACCGCCGCGCCAGGGCGAGGTGCTGGTCCGTATCACCCACACCGGCGTCTGCCATACCGATGCGTTCACGCTATCGGGCGACGATCCGGAAGGCATCTTCCCCGCCGTGCTCGGCCATGAAGGTGGCGGCATCGTCGAGGCGATCGGCGAGGGCGTCACCAGCGTCAAGGTCGGCGATCACGTGATCCCGCTGTACACGGCCGAATGCCGCAAGTGCAAGTTCTGCCTGTCGGGCAAGACCAACCTGTGCCAGGCCGTGCGCGCCACCCAGGGCAAGGGCCTGATGCCCGACGGCACCACCCGTTTCTCCTACAACGGCCAGCCGATCTTCCACTACATGGGCTGCAGCACTTTCAGCGAATACACCGTGGTGCCGGAGATCTCGCTGGCGGTGGTGAACCCGGAAGCGCCGCTGGAGAAGGTGTGCCTGCTCGGCTGCGGCGTCACCACCGGCATCGGCGCGGTGCACAACACCGCCAAGGTCAAGCCGGGCGATTCGGTGGCCGTGTTCGGGTTGGGCGGCATCGGCCTGGCGGTGATCCAGGGCGCAGTGCAGGCCAAGGCCGGGCGCATCCTGGCCATCGACACCAACCCGGGCAAGTTCGATCTGGCGCGCAGCATGGGCGCCACCGATTGCATCAACCCGAAGGACTACAGCAAGCCGATCCAGGAAGTCATCGTCGAGCTGACCGATGGCGGCGTGGACTTCAGCTTCGAGTGCATCGGCAACGTGCACGTGATGCGCTCGGCGCTGGAGTGTTGCCACAAGGGCTGGGGCGAGAGCGTCATCATCGGCGTGGCCGGCGCCGGCCAGGAGATCAGCACGCGTCCGTTCCAGCTGGTCACCGGCCGCGTGTGGCGCGGCAGCGCGTTCGGCGGCGTCAAGGGCCGCACCCAATTGCCGGGCATGGTGGAGCAGGCGATGCATGGCGAGATCGATCTGGATCCGTTCATCACCCACACCTTGCCGCTGGAAGAGATCAACGAGGCCTTCCAGCTGATGCACGAAGGCAAGTCGATCCGCACCGTGATCCATTTCTGACCTGACGGTCAGTCCGGCGCGCGGCCGCTTCCGCGCATGCAGGTACGCAACGAACCCGGGAGGGGCATGATGAGTACCGTAACGATTCATCCGTCGGTGGACGGCGGGGTACACGCGGGTGCGGAGAATTTCCAGGGCGGCACCCTGGAATGCCACTGCGCCAGCGACAAGGTGACCGTGCACGTGGCGGCGCAGACCGCGCACAACCACGCCTGCGGTTGCACCAAGTGCTGGAAGCCGAAAGGCGCGACGTTCTCGGTGGTGGCGGTGGTCGGCCGCGACAAGGTCAAGGTCACCGCGCACGAGGAGAAACTGAAGGTGGTCGACGAGCGCGCGACCATCCAGCGCCATGCTTGCACCGGCTGCGGCGTGCACATGTACGGGCGCATCGAGAACACCGAGCATCCGTTCCATGGGCTGGACTTCATCCATACCGAGCTGTCGCCGCAGCAGGGCTGGTCGGCGCCGGGCTTTGCGGCGTTCGTGTCCTCGATCATCGAAAGCGGCACCCGTCCGGAAGCGATGGACGGCGTGCGCAGCCGGCTGCGCGAACTGAAGCTGGAACCGTACGACTGCCTGTCGCCGCCGTTGATGGACGCGATCGCCACCCACGTCGCGCGCAAGAGCGGCGTGCTGCACTGAACCTGCCGCTCGCGTGCCGCCGTGGCGGTGCGTTGCGGCGGCGTCTTCGGATGCGGGCGGCACCCGTCCGTCCGCATCCCCTATCCGGGATCCCATTCCATGGAACGCATCGAACACCATGCCTGCTGCGGCGGCTGGCAGGACGTCTATCGCCACGACTCGGCCGTGCTCGGCTGCACGATGAACGTGGCCGTGTACCTGCCGCCGCAGGCCGAGCACGCCGCGCTGCCGGTGCTGTACTGGCTCAGTGGACTCACCTGCACCGAGCAGAACTTCATCAGCAAGGCCGGCGCGCAGCGCTATGCCGCCGAGCACGGGGTGATCCTGGTCGCACCGGATACCAGCCCGCGTGGCGACGACGTCGCCGACGCCGACGGCTACGATCTGGGCAAGGGCGCCGGTTTCTACGTCAACGCCACCCGCGAACCGTGGGCCAGGCACTACCGCATGTACGACTACGTGGTGCAGGAACTGCCCGCGTTGATCGAAGCGCAGTTCCCGCACAACGGCCGGCGTGCGATCAGTGGCCACTCGATGGGCGGCCACGGTGCGCTGGTGATCGCGCTGAAGAATCCGGGCCGCTATCGCAGCGTGTCGGCGTTCTCGCCGATCGTGGCGCCGTCGCAGGTGCCGTGGGGCGAGAAGGCGTTTTCGGCGTATCTCGGCGACGACCGCGCCAGTTGGAAGGCCTACGACGCCACCGCGCTGATCGCCGCGGCGAGCGAGCGCCTGCCGCTGCTGATCGACCAGGGCGGTGGCGACGAGTTCCTCGACAAGCAGCTGCAACCGCAGTTGCTGCAGGCCGCGGCCGATGCCGCCGGCTACCCGCTGACGCTGCGCCTGCAGCCCGGCTACGACCACAGCTACTACTTCATCGGCAGCTTCATCGGCGAGCACATCGCCCACCACGCGCGCGCGCTGCAGGAGTGAGTGCCGGCCGCGGCGGCACTCCGGGCATGCCGGGCGCCGGCGGTTGCATGCGCCGGTGCAGGGTGTTCCGCGTTGGAGGCGATGGGCAGGTGCATGCGGGTGCTTCATTGGGGGAGCGACTTCAGTCGCGACGGGCGCTATCGGTAAGGCCCGTCGCGACTGAAGTCGCTCCTACAAGGTGACGTTGCCTGTAACTAGACAGAGAGAACCGCTCTGGCGCCGTATTGCGGCCGCGTTTTGATTGCGGCCGCGGCCAGCGCTTGCCGCCACTTGGTCATCGCGATTGCTGCTGCACGATGACGCTGCAGTGGCAGTTGCATGGCGATTCCGATCGCCCGCCGGCGCTACGCGTAAACAAGTCCACGGCGCATCGTCCAATGCGCGATTATGCGATTACGGTCGCGTCGGCTGAGACGGCGTGCCGCTAGATTCCTCGGCCTTCGCCATCGTGTCTTCCCGGACTGGAGTCGCGTCATGCTCGCTTGCCGCAAACCCGTATCGTCGTTGTCGCGGCAGCGTTGGCGCAGCCCGCTCAGCGCGCGGGTCATGCTCGCCTGTACCGTGTTCGGCGCTTGCGCGGCGCTGGCGATCGGTGCGGCGACGCCGTAAACAGGGCAGGGATTGGCGGCGTACAGCAGCGGGTTTCTCTCGGCGCGCGACAGGTGGCCGGTCGGCCACTGCGCTGCAGACTGTTGCTGTGCCGGCCGCTGCGCCGGTGTTGCCGCAAGCGCTGCGAGGACGGCCATGCCGCTTTCCGTGTTCATCGTCGATGCCTTCACCTCGGTCCCGTTCAAGGGCAATCCGGCCGCCGTGGTGCCATTGCAGGCCTGGCTGCCGGATGCGCTGATGCAGGCCATCGCCGGCGAGAACAATCTGTCGGAGACCGCATTCTTCGTGCGCGACGCCGACGGCGTATTCGATATCCGCTGGTTCTCGCCGCTGAAGGAAATCGGCTTCTGCGGCCATGCGACGCTGGCCAGCGCACATGTGATCGCCAGCCAGCGACTGGCGCCGTTCCCGCTGCGCTTGCGCGCGGCGGCGGTCGGCGAACTGGGGGTGGAGAGGTTGGACGACGGCAGCTTCGAGATGCGCTTTCCGAATCAGGCGCCGGCCTTGTTGGCGTCGGTACCGCAGGCCTTGCTTGATGCCTTGTCGATCGCACCGCGGGCGGTGTATGCCAACCAGCAGGCGTACATCGCGGTGTACGCGGACGAGCGCCAGGTGCGCGCGCTGGTGCCGGATCTGGCGCGGATGCTGGCATTGGCGCCGCGCGATGTTGCGGTGACCGCGCCCGGCAGCAGCCATGATTTCGTGTCGCGCTATTTCTGGCCGGCCAACGGCGGCGCCGAGGATCCGGTGACCGGCTCCATCCACGCCGCGCTGGCGCCGTTGTGGGCGCAGGCGCTGGGCAAGACGCAGCTGACCGCGCTGCAGGCGTCGGCGCGTGGCGGCGAGCTTGGGTGCCGTGTCGAGGCGCAACACGTCCATGTGCGCGGCAGCGCGGTGCAGTACCTGCATGGGACGATCGCGTTGTGAGCGCGGTGGCCGCCGTTGCCGCCGGCGCCACGCGGCGTGCGCTGTGCTGGAGGAAGTGCTGATCGGCTCGGTCAGCGTGTTCGTGCACGAGAGCGGGCAGGACCCGGTGACCGCGGTGTTCTACCGCTGCCTGTTCGGCGCGTTGTTCCTCACCGTATGCGGCCTGCTCGGCGGCCAGCTGCGCGGGCTGTGGCGCGAGCGCACGCTGCTGCGCGACGCGGTGGTCAGCGGGGTGCTGCTGGTGTTGCACTGGGTGGCGCTGTTCGCCGGCATGGCGCGCTCGTCGATCGGCGTGGCGACGATGGTCTACCACGTGTTCCCGTTCGTGATGCTGATCCTGGCGGAGTTGTTGCAGGGCGAGCGCACCCTCCGCAGCGATCTGGGCTGGACGCTGCTGGCCTTCGTCGGCGTGGCCTGTTTGGCGGATCTGGCGCGGCTGTGGCAGACGGTAGATCACGGTTATCTGCCGGGGATCGCACTGACTTTGCTGGCGGCGCTGCTGTGCGGCGCGTCGTTGCTGTTGTCGCGGCGCATCGGTCGCGAGCGGCCGCTGGCGGTGGTGACGGTGCAGTGACTGGGCCTGGTGCTGATCGTGCTCGGCACGCTGGCGGTGAACTTGAAATGGCGCTGGCCGCGGCGCGCTAGATACTCGCCCAGGCATCGCGGTAGGCGAAGCGCTGTGGGAGCGGCAGTCGTCGGTAAAGCCCGTCGCGACTGAAGTCGCCCACAGCTGTCACCGCTTGCATCATGGATGTTCTAGCCGATCCATGCCGTCGCGGGTACGCGGCGGCGATGCGCTCAGCGGACGTTGCGCAATTCCCAGCCGCTGCCGGCGAGCAAGCGCATGCGTTGCTTGAGGATGTCGCCGGGAATGCTGGTGGTGGCGATCAGGTCGATGCGCAGGTCGTCCTGCTTGCCGCTGACCGTGGCGGCCGGATCGACCACGCCCAACGAGGGATCCACGTCGTCCGGTTCCGGCTGCAGTGCGCGCCAGCGCTCGAACCAGGCGGGGCTGCTCAAGGCCTGCTGTAACTGCTCGGCAAAGGCGTCGGCACCGTTGGCGCTGAAGCTGAGCGTGGGTTCGCTGCCGCGTGCGCGGGCGGGATCGGGCAAACTGATCGAATAGGTCACGGCCATGGCGGTCTCTGTGTGGAGCGGTGCGGCGCAGCCTAGCAGGCGGCGTCGTGAGTGGGCTGTCTACGCCGCAGACGTTGTAGGAGCGGCTTCAGCCGCGACCGGTGCTGTCGGCAGCTTGTCGCGGCTGAAGCCGCTCCTACAACAATAGGATTCGCCCGCAACGCCTAGGCAAACGTATGCGGCGCATCGGCAAAGCCCAGGGTGATCGCGCCCTTGCCGACGTTGACCATGCCGGTCAGGCTCATCACGCTTTCCAGCACCTCCACCGCGTGCGTCGTGCAGGCTTGGCGCAACGCCGCGTAGCCGGGAAGGGCGCGCAGTTCGCTCAGTTCGCCGCCGTAGCTCAGGCACAATGTCGGCGTCATCAGCCCAGCGGCGAAGCGCTTGCCGACGAACGCGAACAGCTTCTGCACTGCGGCGTCGAAGCCCTTGATCTTGGCCACCGGCGCGGTCTCGCCGCGATAGCCGTGCAGCACCGGTTTGATGTCCAGCGCGGTGCCGAGCGCGGCGCTGATCAGGCCGGCTCAGGAACAGCGCGCGGATCTGCGCCACGCTGAATAAGATGGTCTCCGCTTCGGCGCCGTGCGCTGCCACGTGCGCATACAGGAAGCTGAGCGTGGCTTCCTGGTCGCGATGGTCGGCCAGCAAGGCTTCGCCGATGCGCACGCTGATCGGCAGCAACACGAGGTTGTTGTCTGCGATGTAGTCCTGCGGCAAGTCGCAGGCAGAATCCACCACGATCCCGATACGCAGCTGGCCCCCTCCGGCGTTGCGCCTCATCAGTCCCGGCCAGAGTAGCGCAGACGCTGGGGACCGGTGCGATTGGCTCAGCCGTTGCGCTGCACCGCCACCGGCAGCGCCATCTCGCCGCGTTGCAGCCGCTGCGGATCGGCCAGTAGCGCCTGCATCAGCGGGTTCGCATCGTTGCCCCACAGCAAGGCTTCGCCGATCTGTAGCGTCGGCACGCCGAACACGCCGAACACGCCGAACACGCCGAACACGCTGGCGGCGATGGCCTGTTCGGTATTGGCGCGCAGCTGCGCCTTGACCGGCGCATCGCTATAGACATGCCAGCGCAAGCGCATGAGCGGACTCCGGTCGGGCATGCGCCTGCCGGCATGGATGCGGCGCAGCGTGTTGCACTGCAGCGCATGCCGCGCTCGTGCGCATACCGCGGCCGACGTGCTGGACGTTGCGGTAGACAACGCGTCGCTGTCGACCGCGATGGTGCCTTGGAACTGCGAGCGCACGCACGCTGCAGGATTCGATCGCGAAGCGCTATTTACGCAGCGCATGCCGCGACGTTTTCTTCGCATGGCTCGCGCAACGGGGCTCGTGCTAGCGTCCGCCGTGGCAGCACCTGCGCTGCCGTGTCTGCCTACCTCCTGGAAGAAATCGATGATGCATGATGTCCAGATCGCTCCGATTGCCGCACTGCCCCCGCGCGCCGCCGCGCCGCCGCGCCGTTGCGCCGTTGCGCCGGCGTCTGTTGCAGGCGCTGTTCGCCGTGTCGTGCCTGGCGGCCGCGCCGTTGGCCTTGGCCGGGCCTTACAAGATCTTCGGCAACCATTACGCATGGGTCAATGATTTCAACGACCCCAACAATGATATCCAGGGCACGTTCGGCACCGGCAGCACGCCGGAACTGACGGTGACCTTCAATTTCGCCAATTCCAACCTGTACGGGTATCCGGCGATCGTGCGCGGCTGGCACTACGACTGGAACCCGACTAGCGATAGCTTGTTCCCGCGGCAGGTGGCGTCGCTGAGCACGATCCCGGTCAAGTTCACCTACAGTGCCGGCGGCAGCAACCTGGACGGCGATTTCGCCTACGACCTGTTCTTCCGCCGCGACACCAGCAAGGGCGTGCCGCAGCTGGAAGTGATGATCTGGGGCGGAAACAACTCTTATCCAGTGGGTTGCCCAGCGCCAGCAACGTGCTCACCGCCGGCGGTTATACCTTCGACCTGTGGGAAGGCGACAACAGCGCCGCCGGCTACTACGTCTACACCTTCATCCCGCATGGCACCGCCGGGCAGCCCAATCTGCCCACCAGCGGCAAGCTCAATGTCGACGTCAAGCCGTTCCTGAACTGGCTGCAGGCCAACCGCAGCAAGGACGGCCGCTACAGCAACGCGCTGTACCTGCAGGTGGTTGAGGCGGGCTTCGAGGTGGTACGCGGCAACGGCTGGGCCAAGGTCAGTGCGGCCATCGACGCGCATTGAGCGGGCAATGCCGCGCGGACACTCGCCATGTCCATGCGGCGCAGCGAAGACCGCTGCGCCATGATCGCCGCGCGGCCTACATCGCCAGCAATTGCACGCTGTCGAAGACCAGGGCCGGGCCGAGGAATCCGTTGTCGGGCGAGCCGGAGGCGATGTCGATCTGCAGCGTATTGACGCCGGCCTGCAGCGCCGCGGCCGGGATGTCGATGTCGTACACGGTGTTGTTGCCGCGGTAGGTGCCGCGGGTGATGCCGCGGGTGTCCGGCTGCACGGGGACCGATGGCAGCGGCCCGGTCCAGCGCCCGTTCACCCGCACCTGCGGGCGGCCGTCGGCCTGCGCTAGCGGGATGTACAGGCGCAGGCGGTAGTCGCGGACGTCGTTGGCGGCCAACACGAATTCTATGCGGGTGGGTGTATTGACACCGCGCCACTGCACGGCCGGGAAATCGCCGATGGCGCTGCTCCCGACCCGGTACACCAGCGGACCCCAGGGCGCCATGCGCGTGTCGGAAGGATGCGCGCTGGCGAGCAGGGCGGCATTGCGGAAACCGCCCGGCGTGCCGTCGGGCACGCCGATCTGCCACTGCACCTGGTCTGGTTGCGGCGCTGCCTGCAAGGCCGCCTGCGCGGTCGCGCCGGCATACACCTCAAGCGTGTTCTGCGCCACCTCCAGCTCGTTCTGGTACAGGGTGATGCGATAGCGTCCCGGCCGCACGCCGTCGATCCGGAACGTGCCGTTGGCCGTGGCCGCGGCCCAGTACTGCGCGTCGCCGTTGCTTAGGCCGACCCGCGCCGGTTGCCCGGCGGCGACGCCGGACACGCGGCCGGAGACCGCGCCGCGGCCGCTTTCGTCCAGGAAGCCCTGCAGCCCCAGCGTCGCATCGACGAAGCCCAGATCGGTGGCTGCGGCCGAGGGCGCGCCGCCATCGGTGAACAGCAGCGCGTACACGCCATGCAGGCCGCCGCGGTAGGGTTCGGTCTGGGTGTGGTTGGAAAACATGTAGTTGTACAGTTCGTGGGTCGCCGCGGTTTTCTGCGTGGCGATGTCCTTGAAGAACGGGCCGCCGGAACTGCGTTCGCGATCTCCCATCAGCATGTAGACCGCCACGCCGGGACCGCTGACGCCGTGCATGGCGTCGTCGATCGCGCGCCGCGCCGAGTAGAACTTGGAACTGGTGCGGCCATCGGGGAGCAGGAACACGTCGTGGCTCTCGATCGCCTCGCCGACGTTGGAGTCGGGTTCGCGCTCGGCGTTCGGCAGCTTGGCCACATCGAGCCGGGTGACGAAGCGCAGTTCGCCGATCGGCAGCAGCGTGGGCGCATAGGTCGCCATGTACAGCGCGTCGCGTCCCTTGCGCGCCATGTAGTACTGGGTCAGGTCGCCGGCCTTGGCCGAAACCACGATGGTGTCGCCGATGGTGCGCGCCGCGACCGCGGCCGTACCGAGGCCGGAGGCGATCTGCGAACCTTTGCCTTCGGGACTCTGCAGCTCGTTGCCGGCGTAACGCATCGACACGATGTCGCCGTTGCCGGTGTCCACGCTGAACACCAGGTGGGCGCCGCTATCGACGATGATGCGCTTGCCGCTACGGGTGACACCGAAGTTGCCGCTTTGCGCCGCGGCGGGCAGGGCGCTGCAGAAAACGCAGCAGCACAGGAGCAGGGAGAGCAGGCGTTGCATGCAAGCGTTCGCATCGAGGCGGGGAGGGCGTGCGCAAGGCTAACGCCGTTCATGGCGTTTGGATGTGGCGCGGCGCACGTGTTCAGCGCTCGGCAGGCGACCCTGCACGCATCCGCCAAGATGTTCACGTTCGCGCTGTGGCGATGGCCGTTCGCCGCGCGCGGCGGGGGGCACGCTGGCGGCATCGGCGCGCGGCGTTTGCGCAGCGCTGCCTGCGCTGCGGCCGCTGTGGTGCGCTGCATGTAGCGGTCGCGCAGTTCGGTCTGGCGCGAACGCATCGGCATTGCACGGCCGCCCAGCCAGACCTGTTCGGCGTAGTGCGCCACGTCCAGCGGATCGCCTTCCCACAGCACCAGGTCGGCGAGCTTGCCGGGGGCGATGCTGCCCAGCCTGTCGCCCACGCCCAGCGCTTCGGCCGGGACCCGGGTCAGGCCGGCCAGGCCGTCGTCCCAGGGCAGGCCGTGCGCGACCGCGTTGCCGGCCAGTTGGCGCTGCTTGCGCGCGTTGGGCGAGCCGTCGCCGCCCTGGGTGAAGCTCACCGCGACGCCGGCCGCGTGCAGGCGTGCGGCGTTCTCCAGGGTGGCGCCGATCTGGTCGAAGCTGGCCGGCAGGTCGTCCAGCGCATTGACGAACACCGGCACCTGCGCTTTGGCCAGCTCCGGCGCCAGCTTCCACGCCTCGTCGCCGCCGGCGATGGCGATGCGCAGGTTCTCGCGTTGCGCCCAGCGCAGCAGCTGGCGGATGTCGGCGGCGCGGTTCACCGCCACCACGATGCGGCCCTGGCCGGCCAGATACCTGGCCAGCACGGCGCGCCCGGCCGGAGTCAGCAAGGCATGCGGCGAGTCTGCCGGCATGCGTCCGCGCGCTTCGGCCACCAGCTGGTCGAGCAGCATCCACTGCGCGGCGCGCGACTTGCCGCTCAGTTCCAGCGTGTCGCTGCCCAGGCGCAGGTATAGCGCGCGCGGACCGATCGGGTCGGCGCCGCCGTCCAGGCGCATCACCGCGCCCTGGCCGGCGATGAACGCGCCGCCGCTGTTGGCGCCGAGCGCGGTGAAGCCAATGCCCTCCACGCGCGCGACCGGGATCAGTACCGAGTCGGGGTTGTAGGCCAGGGTCACGTCGAACTCCGGGCGCATCGGCTGGTCGTGCGGCAGGCTCAGGGCGCTGTCCACAGTGGAGGGCTCGCCGGACACTTCCTCGATGCCGATCTCGGTGATGCCGCCGAACAGCGCCGGGGTCAGCGGGCGGCCCCTGGCCTCGACCACGGCGACGCCTGCCGGTGCCGACAAGCCGCTGCCGACCGCGCGGATGGTACCGCCCTGGACCAGCACGTCGGCGTTGAGAAGCGTGCCGCGCGCGCTGGCGGTATGCACGGTGGCGCCGCGGATCAGCACGTCCTGGGCCAAGGCGGACCCGCTGCCCAGGAGCAGGCAGGCGGCGATGAGCAGGCGTTGCGCCAGGCGGCGCGACTGCGGAGCGGAGCGGCTCATCGGGCAGCCTCCTGGCCGAGCATGAAGTCGGATGTGGGTTGCAGGCGCCGATCGGCGCGGTCGTAGACCTGCGCGCCGTCGATATAGACCTTCTCGGCCAGCGCGTAGGAACTGAACGGGCTGCCGTTCCACACCACCACGTCGGCCATCTTGCCCGGCTCCAGCGAGCCGGTCTGCTGCTCGATGCCCAGCGCCTTGGCCGGATTGCTGGTCAGCCAGCGGATCGCGCGCTCGGGCGCGATGGCGATGCCGGCGCGGCGGCCGGCGGCCATCGCCTTGGCCGCTTCCTGGTTGAGCCGCTGGATGCCTTCCTCCGAATCCGAATGCACGATGGCGCAGCCGTTGGCAGGGCGGTCGACCAGCGCGATGTTCTCCTGGATGCCGTCGAAGGCCTCCATCTTGAAGCCCCACCAGTCCGCCCACAGCGCGCCGCAGACGTTTTCCTGGGCTAGCCGGTCGGCGATCTTGTAGGCCTCCACGCCGTGGTGGAAGGCGGCGATCTTGAAGCCGAATTCCTTGGCCAGGTCGAGCATGGTGGTCATCTCGTCCGCGCGGTAGCAGTGGATGTGCACGCGGATGTCGCCGTTGATCGCGCCGGCCAGGGTGTCCAGCTTCAGGTCGCGCTTGCCGCCGCTGTCGCCGGAACTGTCGTTGTCGCCGGCGCCGCGGCTCCACCAATGGCGTTTTTCGGGTGCTTTCTTCTTCGGCGCGTTCTTGCGCAGGTATTCGCTGGCGTCGATGAACGCGGCGCGGTAGCCGGCGACGTTGCCCATGCGCGTGGCCGGGCCGCCCTTCTCGCCGTACACGCGCTTGGGATTCTCGCCGCAGGCCATTTTCAGGCCCCACGGCGCGCCGGGGAACTTCATCGCCTGGTAGGTGGTGGCCGGCACGTTCTTCAGGGTCACGCCGCGGCCGCCGACCAGGTTGGCCGACCCCGGCAGCACCTGCAGGGAGGTGACGCCGCCGGCCAGCGCGGTGCCGAAGCCCGGATCCTGCGGCCAGATCGAATGCTCGGCCCAGACGTTGGGCGTTACCGGGGCGGTCATCTCGTTGCCGTCGCTGTGCGCGCTGACGCCGGGGCTGGCGTACACGCCCAGGTGCGAGTGCACGTCGATGATGCCGGGCGTGACCCACTTGCCGTGGCCGTCGATGCGGGTGGCGTTGGCCGGGGCGGCGAGCGCGCGGCCCACCGCCTGCACGCGGCCGTCCTGCAGCAGCACGTCGGCATCGTCCAGGCGCTCGCCGGTGCCGGTGAGCACGGTGGCGTGCTCGATCAGCACCGGCGTGGACGCCAACGGTCGGTAGGTGCTGGGATAAGGATCTTCGACGAAGCGCGAGGCGGCCGCGGCAGGGCCGCACAGCGCCACGCCCAGGCAGGCGAGCAACAGATGACGCATCAGATTTTCCCCGGATGTTGGCTGCAGCGTTGGCGCCGCCTGCGCACGCTAGCCCGAGCCGGCACGCTTGCCAAGTGCGGATGTCGTGGGGCGGGATTGGGGATTCGCAGAGGCGCGTCGGCAGGCGGATGCTCAGCCGCCTGCGGCTCAAGGTGACAGCGAACTGCCGCGCTTTCGCCAATCCCCAATCCCCAATCCCCATTGCGTCCGTTGTTAGCGGAGGACAGCGCCGATTCGGCCGATGCGATCGTGCGGCGTACGCGCCGCGATGGGCATGCGGTGGATTGGCAGAGCGATGGTGCGGGCGCGGCCAGCGTGGCCGATCGCACGGCGGCGACAGCCTGCGGATCGCTCGCCGCACACCGTATGCCGACGCCGGATCGGGTATAGAAGCCGATTGCCGACCGATGGAAATGCGATGACCGAGATCCTGCCCTGCGATGTCGTGGAGTTCTGGCGCAGCGCCGGCCGCGAGCGCTGGTTCGCCGCCAACGAATCCTTCGACGCGAACGTCCGCCAGAATTTGTTGGACGCGCATCACGCCGCGGCGCGCGACGAGTACGCGGCGTGGATGGGCAGCGCCGAGGGCGCGCTGGGGCTGCTGCTGTTGCTCGACCAGGTGCCGCGCAACGCCTTTCGCGGCAGCGCGCACGCCTACGCCACCGATGGCCTGGCGCGGCGCTACGCGCAATGGGCGTTGGCGGCCGGCTTCGATCAGCAGGTGGAGCCGGAGTTGCGCATGTTCTTCTACCTGCCATACGAGCACGCCGAGGATCCGGGCCTGCAGCGCGAGGCGGTGGAGCTGTTCAGCGCGCTCGGCGATGCCGACAGCCTGCAGTGGGCCACGCAGCACGAGGACATCATCCAGCGCTTCGGCCGCTTCCCGCATCGCAATGCGGCGCTGGGGCGGGAGACCACGCAGGACGAGCAGCGGTTTCTGGACGAGGGCGGTTTCGCCGGTTGAGCGGTGCGGCAGCGGCCGCGCTCTTGTAGGAGCGGCTTCAGCCGCGACAGACGCTACGGGTAGAACCTGTCGCGGTTGAAGCCGCTCCTGCAGGGTGGGGCCGCGCGTTTCAGTGGCCGGCGGCGCTCAGCAGCCGCCGACCAACTCCTCGGTGCGCCATTGGCCATCGACCAGGTGTAGCAGCCAGAACCCGTAGGTCTCGTAGCCGCTGTGCTGGATCAGGAAATCGACCGTGCCGTCGGCATCGATGTCGGCGAACTGCTGCAGCGCATAGCTGTTCTTGCGCTCCTCGCAATCGTCGCAGCCCTAGTCGGCGAAGGTCTTGCGCAGCCGCCAGCCCGCATCGCTGCGTTCCAGCACCGCCAGCAGGGTGGTCAGCTTGGGCGATGCTCCGTCCGCGTTCGCGGCCGGCGTTGGGTCGTAGACGCTGGCGGTCACCAAGGCCACCTCGTGGCCTGGCTGCTTGGCATCGCCGATCACGGTCAGTGCCGGTGCTTCGCCGGCCGGCGCAGCGGCCAGATGCGCCAGCAGCCGCTTCAGCGCCGCGGCAGGCAAACGCTTGCGCACCGACGCATCGTTGCCGACGACCTGCAGCAGCGCTTTCCGCTGCGTGGCATCGAGCTCGTGGCGGGCGAAGCGCTGGCCGGGATTGAGGTCGAACGAGGCCAGCAGGGCATCGTGAGCGAAGGTGGCGCCATGCGCGGTCTTCAGGCGCACGCGCAGGTCGCCACCGCACATGCTGTTGTCGTCGACCGAGAACGCCAGCGGCGTCGCCACGCCGTCCTCGGCGCCTTTGTCGAACACCCGCAGCGGCTTTTTCAGCCCGCGCCAGGCGCCCAGTTCGGCTTCTTCGGACGGCGCGTTGCGCACCGGAATGTAGCTCATCACCTGCGCCTCGTCCGAGACCGGGGTGACGTAGATCACCGTCGGCGGCAATGCGGCGGGCGCTGGCGCGGCGGCGGCGGCAGGCAGGGCGGCGAGGCCGATCAGTGCCGCTGCCCAGCATTTCAGCGTCTGTGGCATGTGTTCGTTTCCCCCAGGAAGCGCAAAAACCGTCTCGCAAAAAAAGCGGGCGACCCCCTGGATCGCCCGCCGTGATGCCGCTGTATCGCGTGCCGCTGGCTCAGTATTTCGCCACGCTGCTGTCCACGGCGTCGGCCCAGGCATCGATGCCGCCGACCACGTTGTGCACGCGGGTGAAACCGAGCGCGCGGAACTGCTCGGCGGCCTGCGCGCTGCGCCCGCCGTGGTGGCACAGGAACGCTAGTGCGGTGTCCTTCGGCAGCGCTTCCAGCTGCGCGCGCTGGTCGCCGTCCAGGGTGCGGAACGGCACGTTCAGCGACGCGATCGCACGCTCTTCCGGCGGGCGCACGTCCACCAGGATCAGGCCGCCGGCGCGCACCTGATCGTCGGCGTCGCGCACGCTCAGCTCTTGCACCGGCTTGGGCGCGTTCGGATTGTCGATCGCCAGGCCGCGGCCGCGCAGGTCGTCGACCCAGTCGATGGTGATGCCTTCGGCGCGGCGCGCGCTGGCCAGGTCGAACTGCACGCGCAGGCCGTTGGATTCGGCGGCGATGGCGCTGGGGTCGGTCGGCGCCAGCTGGAAGTTCGGCTGGAACTGCGCATCGATCGCCAGCGCCAGGGTCGCGCCGGGAGCATCGGCCAGCGCGCCGCGCAGCATGTCCGCGGCGGCATCGGTGATGGTGATCGACGGCGGGGTGCGGTCCGGCGCCTGCACGCCGAGCAGTTCGCTCAGCTCGCCGCTGCCGGCCATCTGCAGGATGATGTCGCTGCCGCCGACCAGTTCGCCGTCCACGTACAGCTGCGGGATCGTCGGCCAGTCGCCGTAGGCCTTGATGCCTTCGCGGATGTCCTGGTCGGCCAGCACGTTGACGTGGGCGAAATCCACGCCCAGTTCGTTCAGCGCCCCCACCGCCTTGGCCGAGAAGCCGCACTGCGGCATGCTCGGCTGGCCTTTCATGAACAGCACGACGCGGTTGGAACTGAGCAAGGTTTCGATGCGGGAACGCAGGGCGGGATCGAGGGACATGGCAGTGATTTCGGTCGCTGAGTCGGACCGGACATTCTACGCCGCATGGCATCATGGGGCATGACAGTTCCGGAAACGCTGCAGCGTGTCCCCCGCCACCCGTACCGCTGGCTGCCTCTGGCGCTGGCCTCGCAGGCGCTGGTCGCGGCGATCTGGTGGAGCTGGGGCTGGCGGATCGGGCTGCCGGCGCTGCTGGCCTCGCATGCGGCCCTGCTGCTGCCGGTGTTCCTGCCGCGGGCCTGGCTGTACACGCCGGTGCTCAGCCGCCTGCCCGGCACCGCGCCGCAGGTGTGGCTGACCATCGACGACGGCCCTTCCGACGACACCGCGCCGCTGCTGGAGGTGCTCGACCGCTATCAGGCCAAGGCCACCTTCTTCCTGGTCGGCGCCCGCGCCGCCGCGCGCCCGGCGCTGGTACGCGAGATCCTGCGTCGCGGCCACGGCATCGGCAACCACAGCCACAGCCACCCGCAGGCCTGGTTCTGGGCGCTGGGGCCGCGGCGCATGGCGCGCGAGATCGGCCAGGCGCAGCAGGCGTTGGCCGCCATCGCCGGCACCGCGCCGCGCTGGTACCGCTCGGTGGTGGGCATGACCAATCCGTTCGTCGCCGCGCCGCTGCGCACGCATGGCCTGACCCGGGTCGCCTGGAGCGCGCGCGGCTTCGACGGCGTGCACTGCGATCCCGCCGCGACCGTGGCGCGCATCGCGCGCGACCTGAGGCCCGGCGCGATCGTGCTGCTGCACGAGGGCGCGGCGCATGGGCATAACGTGGCGATCGTGGAAGGCGTGTTGCAGGCGATGCGCGAGAAAGGCCTGGTCAGCACCCTGCCGGGCTGATTCCCGCCAACTGCCCTTGCCGGACCCACCGCGCGCGGGATGGCAGCATGGCGTCAGCTGTTCAACCTCGGTGCGAGGCCGTGGCGCATCTTCCCGCCAGCACTCAGCCGCCTCGCATGAGTCCAAACACGATCAGCGCGGCGACGCCGACCAGGGTCGCGATCGCAAAGATCAGGCCGAGCACGCCGTACAGCTTCCTGCGGTCGCGCTGGAACAGGCTGCCGATGCCGAGCGCGGCGGCGGCCAGCTCGGCGACGATGCCGATCAGCATCGCCATGCCGACCAGCATCGCCAGCGGCGAGTCGTCGTCCAGGCTGTCGGGCTGGGAATAGACCAGTGCCGCGCAGATGCCGACCAGGACGAGCGTCAGCACCGCGGCGATCAGGCTGACCGCGAACGAAGCGATGCCGAGGCCGGAATAGGGCGGGAGCGTTGGGGCGGTCATGGCGACTCCGAGGGGGCAGGATGGTTTCGTCGCCGCTGGGCGCAGGACCGGGGCGATGTGGCTTGCCTGCGTTGCGCTGGCCGCGTCGGCAGGCAGTGCCGCGGCGGTGGTCGCAGCGGCGGATGCGGTCGGGCAGGTCGGCGCGTTCGCGCTGGATGCGAGGGGCGCAACACCTCGTCGAGTCCTGCATTTCCGTCCGTGGACTCCACGCGGCGCTGTCGCTGCGCCAGTGACGGCGCGGCAGTATAAACGTCGTGCGCATCTGCCACCGGCATTGGTCCTGGAATGCGGCGCGTGGATGCACGGCGTTTTCGCGTCGCCGGGTGGCCGGCGTCTGGCGACGGCATTGCGTGTGCGGTCCAGGTGGCGCTGTCCTGATTGTTCCGGGCGAGAGCGGCGCGGGGCCGGCCGCGTCAACGCGGTTCGGCCACGATCAGCCAGTTGTTGAACGGGGTGTTGCCGTACAGCGGCGCGAACGTGGCGCGCAACCCGGCGTCGCCGAGCTGGCGTTCCAGGCTGTCGCGGGTGGGATAGCACTTGGGCACTTCCTGCATCCAGCCGGCCAGGTGCGCGAGCACGTCGGTGATGCGGCTGGTGCGGCCGCGGCCGCTGCTGTCGCCCAGGCCGCTGCGGATCACCAGCCTGGCGCCGGGCGTGAGCATCTTCGCCGCGCTGCGCAGCAGGCTGGTCTGCATGCTGGCGTCGAGGTATTGCAGCACGTCCAGGATCGCGACGCTGCCGCTGTGCTCGGGCCAGGCCAGGCCCAGATCGACCACCTCGAAGCGGGTGTCATGCAGTGCGCTGCGCGTGGCGATGCGGATCGCGCGGCGGATCTTCGCCGCGTCGATGTCCACGCCGTGGTAGCGCTGGCGCTGGTCGTCGGCGCGCAGCGCATGCGCGAGCAGGCCCAGGCCGCAGCCCAGGTCCAGCACCGGCGCGTCGGTGCCGCGCAGCGCGGCGAGCACGCCGGGGTAGAGCGGATCGGTGCGCAGCTTGGTGCGGGTGTAGTAGTAGTCGTAGCGATTGCCGAGCGGATGCGTCGGCAGGAAGGCGCGGGCGATGGCCAGGGCCTGCGGGCGGGTCATGGGCTGGATGGTGCTGGCGTCGCGCAATGTCGGTCCTTGGCAGCGGGGCGTCGTACCCGGCTAGGCTAACGCATCGCGCGCCGCAGGCAACAGCAGGCCGGTCCAGCGCGCATACATCGCCGCGGAGGGATGCAGGCCGTCGGCGGCGAGCATCGCGGCGCTGCCGCCGCCTTCGCGGCTGGCCGCGGTGATATCCACGAAGCGCACCGCACGCGCCTGGCAGCAGGCCTGCGCGGCGGCATTGAACGCATCGATCTGCTTGCCGATCAGTGCCGGATCATGTTCGGGCGTCTGCGCGAACGCGGTCACGCCCCAGTCCGGGATCGACACCGCCAGCACCCGCTGCGGCTGGCCGTCGGCGAAGCCGAGCGCGCGGTGCAGCAGCGCGGCGAATTGTTCGCGGTAGGCGTCGAGCGCGCGTCCGCGGTACTGGTTGTTGACCCCGATCAGCAGCGTCACCAGCGCGAACGGACCTTGCGGCGCGGCGGCATCGATGCCTGCAGCGAGTTCGTCGGTGGTCCAGCCGGTGGTGGCGACGATCTGCGGATCGGCGATGGCGATGCCGTCGCGGCGCAGCGCCGCGGCCAGTTGCAGCGGCCAGCGCCCGCTGTCGGCCACGCCCTCGCCGATGGTGTAGGAATCGCCCAGCGCCAGATAGCGCAGCGGAGCATGCTGTAGCGAAGTGACGCTGGACTGGCTCATCTGTGCAACAGCGAAGGCAGCCGCGTCACCGAGGCCGGGAGCCGCAGCAACGCCTCACGCTTTGCCCATTCCCGAGTCCCCATTCCCGATTCACCGCCCCCCAGCGGCCGCGTTGCGCGGCTTCAGTGGTACCACCTTGGTCGCCGCCTCGGCGCGACGCGCCAGCACGCGGTCGATGCGCGCGAACACGTCACGCATCACCGCCGCTTCCGGCAACAGGGTTACCCGGAAATGGTGGCGGTAGGGCACGTTGAAGCTAGAGCCGGGCACCACCAGCACGCCTTCGTCGTTCATCAGCTCCAGCGCGAAGTCGTGGTCGTCGAAATTGCGCGCGGCCGCGCCGACCACCGCCGGGAACGCGTATAGCGCGCCGGCCGGCTGCACCAGCGCCAGGTGCTCGCTGGCCGCGCAGGCGTCGACCACCGCGCGGCGGGTCTCGTACAGGCGCCCGCCCGGCGCGCACAGCGGCGAGATCGTGTCCGGGCCATTGACCGCGGCGTCGATCGCGAACTGGCCCGGTACGTTCGCGCACAGGCGCAGCGCGCCGAGCAGGTCCATCGCGTTGCGGAATTCGGTGACGCGCTCGGCGGCGCCGGACAGCAACGCCCAGCCCACCCGCCAGCCACAGGCGCGGTGCACCTTGCTCAGGCCGCCGAAACTGATGCACGGGTGCTCGCCGGCCAGCGGCGCGACCGGCACGAAGTCGGCGCCGTCGTACAGCACCTGGTCGTAGATCTCGTCGACCATCAACAGCAAGTTGTGCTTGGCCGCGATCGCCACGATCTTCTCCAGCAACTCGCGCGAATAGCTCGCCCCGCTGGGATTGTTCGGATTGATCAGCACGATGGCGCGGGTGCGCGAGGACACCAGGCTCTCGATCTCCACCGGGTCGGGCTGGAAGCCGTTTTCCGGCGCGCAGCGGTAATACACCGGACGGCCGTCGTTGAGGATGGTCGCGGCCGACCACAGCGGGTAGTCGGGCGAGGGCACCAGCACTTCGTCGCCGGGATTGAGCAGCGCGCGCAGCGACAGGTCGATCAGCTCGCTGACCCCGTTGCCGATGAAGATGCGGTCCGGATGCGCGTCCGGGTGCTGGCGCCGCGCATAGGCCGCGGCGATCGCCTCGCGCGCCTCGGGCAGGCCCTGCTGGTGGGTATAGGGATCGGTGCGGCCCATGTCGTCGGCGATCGCGCGCTGCAGATGCTCCGGCGCGCGGAACCCGAACGCGCCGGGGTTGCCGATGTTGAGCTTGATCAGCTTGCGCCCCTGCGCCTCCAGCTCCCGGGCTCGCCGCGCCAGTTCGCCACGGATTTCGTAGCGGACTTCGGACAGGCGTTCGCGGATCGCGAGCGGCTTGATCGGATGCGTAGGCATTGCGGTGAGCCGGTGGCAGGCGTTGGACTTGGCATGGTAACGGAAATGTGGTTGTGCCGCAGGCAGTGACTCTCCAGCAGAGAGATGTCCTGGGGGCATTGGGTACCAGCCGCTAGGAGCTCAAGCATTTGCCACGCTTTATCTTCGGCGGTAGGGAGAGGCAAAACCGAGTCGATATGGCGATAGCCGGATTGACGAAGCGCTCGGGCCGAAGGATCCTAGGCAGGGAATTAGACCTAACTTGGGTCCACACGCAAAGGATTGTGCTATGTCAGGGGGAATGGCGTCGTTCTCGGTCGTCGAGGGCGGTGATGCGGTGCAGGATCGAACAGATCTGGCACTGCAGGGATTGGTGCTGCTCGCGCAGTTTCATGGGGTGGCCGCCGATGCGGCGCAACTCGCGCATGCGTTCGCACGTATCGGCGAATCGTTCGACGAAACCACATTGCTGTTGGCTGCCAAGCAACTTGGGCTCAAGGCTAAGGTGGTGTCGCAACCTGCCTCGCGGATCGGTATGGCGGCCCTACCGGCGCTTGCGCTGGTGCCGGACGGCGAGGCATTCATTGTCGCAAAGGTCAGTGGCGAACAAATCCTGATCCACGATCTGGTCGAGAAACGGCCGCGCTCGATTTCGATTGGCGAATTCGAGGCGCGTTATCAGGGCCGGCTATTGCAGGTGGCGTCTCGTGCTTCTGTGCTTGGCGATCTGGCCAAGTTCGATTTCAGCTGGTTCATCCCTGCGGTGGTCAAGTATCGCAAGCTGATGCTTGAGGTGTTCGTCGTCTCGTTCTTCATCCAGCTTTTCGCGCTGGTAACGCCGCTGTTCTATCAAGTCGTGATGGACAAGGTGCTTGTCCACCACGGATTGACCACGCTGGATGTCATCGCGATCGGACTGGTCTCGATGGGCGTGTTCGAGGTGTTGTTGTCGGGCTTGCGTACTTATGTCTTTGCGCACACGACCAGTAAGATCGATGTGGAGCTGGGGGCGCGTTTGTTCCGCCACGTACTCGCCCTGCCGCTGGCCTATTTCGAGTCGCGGCGAGTAGGCGACACCATCGCACGCGTACGCGAGCTGGAGAATATCCGTAATTTCCTGACCGGACAGGCACTCACTTCGGTACTGGACCTGTTCTTCACCGTGGTATTCCTGGCGGTGATGTTCTGGTACAGCGGATGGCTGACATTGATCGTGGTGCTGTCTTTGCCGCTCTACGCACTGATTTCGGCATTGGTGACGCCGGTGCTGCGCACCCGCTTGAATGAAAAGTTCGCCCGCGGTGCGGACAATCAATCTTTTCTCGTGGAAACCGTCAGCGGTATCGGCACGGTCAAGGCGATGGCGGTCGATCCGCGCGTTACCCGCACCTGGGACAACCAGCTTGCCGGTTACGTCAATGCGGGCTTCGGCGTTACCAGGATCGCCACGCTCGGTCAGCAAAGCGTACAACTGGTCCAAAAACTGACTGCTGTCGCCGTGTTGTTCTGGGGCGCCAAGCTGGTCATCGAAGGCAAGCTGTCGGTCGGGCAATTGATCGCTTTCAATATGCTGTCCGGCCAAGTGACTGCGCCGATCATCCGCCTTGCTCAGCTGTGGCAGGACTTCCAGCAGGTCGGCATCTCGGTCGAGCGGTTGGGGGATATCCTCAATACGCGTACCGAAGTACCCGGTAGCCGTCTGGCGTTGCCCCCGATACGCGGGCAGGTAACGTTCGAACGCGTGACGTTCCGCTATCGCCCCGATGCGCCGGAAGTGCTGAACAGCATTGAGTTGGACGTCCGCCCAGGCGAGGTCATAGGTATCGTAGGGCGATCCGGGTCCGGCAAGAGCACCTTGACCAAATTGGTGCAGCGGCTCTACACGCCCGAGCGTGGCCGAGTGCTGATCGATGGTCAGGACCTAGCGTTGGCCGATCCCGCTTGGCTGCGTCGGCAACTGGGTGTTGTGTTGCAGGAAAACTTCCTGTTCAACCGCAGTGTTCGCGAGAACATTGCACTATCCGACCCTGGCATGTCGCTGGATCGGGTGATCAATGCCGCCAAATTGGCGGGTGCACACGATTTCATCGTCGAGTTGCCGGAAGGCTACGACACCAAGGTGGGCGAGCACGGTGCGGGCCTGTCCGGTGGCCAGCGCCAGCGAATCGCAATTGCGCGCGCGCTGATCGGTGATCCACGGATCCTGATCCTGGATGAGGCGACCAGCGCCCTTGACTATGAGTCCGAGCATGCAGTGATGAGCAACATGCGTTCGATCTGCAAAGGCCGAACCGTCTTGATCATTGCCCATCGGCTATCGACGGTACGCCAGGCCAATCGAATCGTCGTCGTGGAAAAAGGACGCATCGTCGAGAGCGGATCGCACAATGAATTAGTGGATCGTCCAGACGGTCACTATGCACATCTATTTCGACTTCAGCAGGGAACCCCATGAAGCATTTGCTGCAGGGATGGCGCGATTTTTTCCTTCGCTACTTCAATGTCTTCAAGTCTGTCTGGTCCGTTCGGAAGCAACTCGATGCGCCGGACAGGACGGCAGACGAGCGTGCGTTTCTTCCCGCACATCTTGAACTTATCGAGTCGCCAACATCGCCCACTGCACGCTGGACCATGCGCATCATCATCGCGTTCTTTTGCGTTGCGTTGCTGTGGGCCTGCCTGGGCAAGTTGGACATCGTCGCAGTCGCGCCCGGCAAGACCGTGGTCGATTCGAGGACGAAGGTGGTGCAGACGGCGGAGACAGCGGTAGTGCGCAGGATTCTGGTGCGCGATGGGCAGGCAGTGAAGCGGGGCCAGCTTCTGGTCGAGCTGGATGCCACGGCAACCGGAGCGGAGTTCGTTCAGGCTGGCGACTCTCTGGTCAATGCGCGTCTCACGGTTCTACGGCAGTCGGCACTTGCCCGTGCGATCGCCTATGGCCAGTCGCCGAAGTTGGATGCAGCGTCCGATTTGAACGCCGAGCGGGTAGCAACCGAACAGCAGCTGGTCGTCAGCCAGTTCGATGCCTTCCAGGCTCGCCGTCACAACCTGCAGGCCAGCATCGCGCAACGGCAGGCCGAACTGCGCACCGTACAAGATGAGATCGGCCCGTTGGCTGAGTCTGCGCGCATTTCCAAAATCCGCGCGGAGGACTACAACCGTCTGCTAGAGGGCAAGTACGTGGGGCGCCATGAGTACCTGCTGCGCGAGCAAGAGCGCATCTCTGCAGAAAGCCAACTAGCGACTCAGCGTAATCGCCTGCAGGAGATCCGCTCAGCCATCAGCGCTGCGCAAGAGGAACTACGGGTGCTGGTGACCGACACCCGACAGCAGGCGCTGGACGCTGTGCGCCAGGCGAACGAGCAAGTCGGGCAGCTGGCGCAGGATGTGGCAAAGACGGGCCAACGCGACAAGTTGATGGCATTGCGAGCTCCCGTGGATGGAACGGTCCAGCAGCTCGCGGTGCACACCGTTGGCGGTGTGGTGACGCCGGCGCAGTCCTTGCTGGTCGTGGTTCCTGCCGAGGAGGCGTTGGAAGTGGAAGTCACCGTGTTGAACAAGGACATCGGATTTATGCGTCCTGGGCAGCCGGTGACGGTGAAGATCGATAGCTTTCCTTGCACGCGCTATGGTTATTTGACTGGGAGCGTAGCGAGCGTTTCGCATGATGCTGCGCAGGATGAAAAGCTTGGTTTGGTATTTCCTGCGCGAATCAAGCTCGATGGTAGTATGTTGGAGATCGAGGGAGTGAAAGTTCGGATGAGTGCGGGGATGAGTTTGAGTGCCGAGATTAAGACCGGAAAGCGAAGGGTGATCGACTATCTGTTTAGTCCCTTAAGGCAGCATGCTTCTGAGTCACTCCGTGAGCGCTAATTTCTAGTCAGCATCGTTATTTGGTATTTTTGGGGCAATAAAAAATATCAAAATATTTTTAAATATAACATGGCATTAATGTAAGCAATCAATAACTAGCCTGGGTGCGAAATGGATTTGGATAATGTTTCTCGCGTAAATAGAGGATTTATTTGCGGACTTTTTGTGGTGGTAACTTTCCCAACTGTGGCATTTTTATGTTCTTTTTTTGGGGCGATGGATTGATTGAATCAGCCCTCATCGATAGAGCATTGAGGACAAGCTTCCCGAAAAGCGCATCGCTTTTCATCTTTTTTGGATTACTGGCATTGTTGATCTCACATGTTCCACTTGTCTTTGGAATTTTGCAGATCTCTATGGATAAGCTTGCAATATTTAGAGATTCAGTAATGTGGTCGATTCACAAGGAAGGGCGGCCATACAGGTTTGGCCCATTGGCAATGGCTATTTTATTTTCTTTGACGACGATCGCTGTCTTCGTCTTCGGTCCAGTGGATATGGGGATAATGTGTTCTAGTGGTTTATGTATTTCAAGAGATCCTTGGATGTTTATTATTTCGCAAAACATGCTGCTCTGCCTTGTTTATATCTGCAATGGTTGTGCTTTATTCTGGCTTGTGGCCTATTTTAAACTAAGGGGATTTGAATGACTTCTAATGCGTCGGTTAGAGATGAAGTTTACTCGGCAGTCGTCATTGAATATAAGGGCGCTACTGGTGTGGATCCCGGTGTCACGCCGGGACAAGATCCAAAAGACGTTGAGAAATATATAAAAGAAAAGATAAGTGGTGCATATTCCGATGGTGCAGCATCGCTTGCTCAAGCTGCATTGCTATCTCCGGAGCAAGCGGCCTTGGTTGAAAAGACCCGCTGGTCCCAAATGGCGGCCCAGACCAGTGAATCGGCAGCTTTCATGCGGAGTCTCGCCAATAGGATGTCTGATGCTATCGCTCAATCAGGCGGAGCTTCTACTGCGCAAGAATCAAA
>NZ_CAPJ01000288.1 GCF_000331775.1 Xanthomonas translucens pv. translucens DSM 18974 | reverse complement strand
TCGTGCAGGCCCTGCAGGTAGCTGCCCAGCGCCTTCATCTCCTGCTCGGTCAAGGGCTTGGCCACCTGCGCCATGATCTTGAACAGGGTCGGATCGCGTTCCTGGGTGGTGCCGGACTGGTATTCCTGCAGCCGCCGCGCCACGTAGTCGGCGTGCTGGCCGCCCAGATGCGGATACGCCGGACCGGGGTTGCCGGCGCCGGTGGGGCCGTGGCAGGCCATGCACGCCGGAATCCCGCGCGCCGGATCGCCGCCGCGGTACAGCTGCTGCCCGACCTCGTAGAACTTCATGCCGGCATACGGGCCTTCGCTGACCACCGCGTCGTCGGCGATGCCGGCGCCGGCCTTCTGCGTGGCGAAGTAGGCGCCGATATCGCGCATGTCCTGCGCGCTCAGCGGCTGCACGAACGGCAGCATCGCCGCCACCGCACCGGACGTGCGCTCGCCGTGCGCGATCAACGCCATCTGCCGCGCGCTGTAGCGCTCGCTCTGGCCGGCGATGCGCGGATACATCGCCAGCGCCGGGTTGCCGTCGGCGCCGTGGCAGGCGGCGCAGGCGGCGGCCTTGGCCTGGCCGGCCTTGGGATCGCCCCAGGCGACCTTGCCGACGTCGCCTTCCAGCGGTGCGGTGCGCACCGGCGCGTTGTCGGGAATGGGAACCACCGAGGTCTGCGCGAACGCGACCGCGGCGGCGATAGAAACGGCTAGACCGGCAAAGGCAAGAACGCGAGCGTGGCGCATTAGCTGAAGCTCCGTGTGACCCAACCCGCGGCTGCCAGGCCGGCGACCGCACTCGCGCGATTATCCGCGCGTGGCGCCCTACCGGTCAACGAACCCCGCCCGGGCCGGCGGACGTGCGATCCTAGCGCCATGTCACTGCTCATCGAACGTGCCCAATACCTGCTTTCCGCCCACAACCCCCGGCAGCTGCCGGAGGACGGGGGCTGGGAGGTGGCCTTCGCCGGCCGCTCCAACGCCGGCAAATCCAGCGCGCTGAACGCGCTCACCCGGCAGAACGCGCTGGCCCGCGTGTCCAAGACCCCCGGCCGCACCCAGCAGCTGGTGTTCTTCCAGATCCAGCCCGAGCGCTATCTGGTGGACTTGCCCGGCTACGGCTATGCCAAGGTGCCGCTGGAGCTGCAGGCGCACTGGCAGTCGTTCATCGACAGGTATTTCCGCACCCGCGAGGCCCTGCGCGGCCTGGTGGTGGTGATGGACATCCGCCACCCGCTGAAGGACTACGACCGGCAGATGCTCGGCTACGCCGTGCAGCGCGGCCTGCCGGCGCATGCGCTGTTGACCAAGGCCGACAAGCTCGGCCGCGGCCAGCAGGCGCAGGCGCTGCAGCAGGTGCGCAAGGACCTGTCCAGTTCCTTCGGCGACACGGTCAGCGTGCAGCTGTTTTCCGGCGAGACCCGCCAGGGCGTGGACGAGGCGCGTGCCATCGTCGGCGGCTGGCTGGGCCTGGACACGGAGCCACCCGCCGCGCAGTGAGTGCGGCGGCGCCGGACTTCCGGTGTCTTCTGCGCAGGCGCTGTTGGCGATCGATCGCAAGCGGCGGGCGCGGCCGTCCCAAGCACTTCGAGACGCTTTCGCGCCGGACCCTCACCCCAACCGCTCTCCCCGGTGAGAGCGGGGCTCAGGCGCGCCGCGGCTGTTCTTCAGCGATGGTCGAGCAGGCGCGCGATCGTGTCGCCGTCCAGATTGGACAACTGCGCGCGCGGCAGCGGCACCGTGCCGTCGAACAGCGCGGTGACGCGCAGCCTGCCGATCGCCTGG
>NZ_CAPJ01000289.1 GCF_000331775.1 Xanthomonas translucens pv. translucens DSM 18974 | reverse complement strand
TAACGCAGCAGCGCCTGCGGCACTTCGATCTCGGTCGCCACCGCCAGGTGGTCGGAGAACGCGGCAGGCACTGCGCGCTGTTCATTGCAGCGCAGGCCGTCGCTGACCAGGATGTGGTCGATCGCGCGCTGCGGGCGCCAGCTGGGGAAGGTCGGCACCACGCAGCCCGGCGGTTGCAGCCGGGTGCGCTTGTACAGGGCCTGCATTTCGGGCCGGTCGGCGACGCAGTTGAAGTCGCCCATCAGCACCGCGTTGGGATGGTCCGACAGCAGTTCGGCGATGAACGCCAACTGCGAGGTGCGCGAGTTGGCGCCCAGCGACAGATGCGCCACCGCGATCGCCAGTCCTTCCGCACCGTCGCCGAACTTGGCCAGCAGCACGCCGCGCCCGCCGAGCCGGCCGGGCAGGGGATGGTCCTGCACCTCGACCGGCTCCAGCCGGCTGAGCAGACCATTGGCGCTGGAGGCCACGCCGCCCATGCGCCGGTTCGGCTGGTGGCTCCAGTAGTTGAAGCCGGCGCGCTCGGCCAGGTAGTGGGTCTGGTTGGTGAAGCCAGAGCGCAGGCTGCCCGGATCGCTTTCCTGCAGGCCGACGATGTCGTGCGCGCGGGCCAGCTGCGCGATCGCATCCAGGCTGCTGCGCTTGCTCCCCGCCGGCAGCGCATGCGACCAGCTGCGGGTCACGTAGTCGCTGTAGCGGCGCGTGCTGGAGCCGGCCTGGATATTGGCGGTGAGCACGCGCAGCGTGCGGGTGGCGGGGGCGGTCACGGCGGCGCGGCCTGGTGGGGGCGGGAGCTTACTTGGCCAGCGCCGCGCGTTCGCGTGCGATCAGGTGATCGGCGATGCCCAGGATGTCGTCGTAGTTCTTGCCCTTGACCAGGTACTTGCCGTTGACGATCAGCGACGGTGTGCCGGTGACGCCGCTGCGCACGGCGAACTGCTTGGCGCGGTTGGTCTTGCTGCTGACCGCAAAGCTGCCCATGGTGTCGGCGAACTGCTTGGGATCCACGCCGTACTTGGCGTAGAAGCCGGCGATGTCCTGCACCGAATCGCGGCCGCGCTCGCCCTTCAAGGTCACGTCGACGTGGATCGCCTTGTACAGCGCCTCGTGGGTCTTTTCCTGCACGCCCAGCGCCTCGGCGGCGTAGAACGCGCGGGCGTAGTCGTCCCAGGGGCCGCCGAACATCGCCGGCACATAGACGAAGTGCACGTCCGAGGGCAGGCCGGCTTTCCACGGGCCGATCTGCGGCTGGAAGCGCGCGCAGGCCGGGCACACGTAGCCGAACACTTCGGCCACTTCGATCTTGCCATTGGTCGGCTGGAACGGCTGGCCGCCGGGGATGTCAATGTAGTCGGTGCCGGCGACCGGTTCGGCGCCGCTCGGGGGCCGCGCCGCGGCCGGTGCGGTCGGGGTGTCGGCGGCAGGCGGTGTCGTGGTGTCGTTCGCGGGGGA
>NZ_CAPJ01000290.1 GCF_000331775.1 Xanthomonas translucens pv. translucens DSM 18974 | reverse complement strand
TCGCGAATAGCCTGCTGGGTGCACTGTAGGAGCGGCTTCAGCCGCGACAGGCTTCACCGGTAAAGCCCGTCGCGGCTGAAGCCGCTCCTACAGGGTTTTCCCGTAAACAGATGGAAGAAGAGCGGGCGAGATACGCGTGGGGTGGCGGAACAGGCCGCGTCAGTCCGCATGCGTGCCGCGCGCTGCGCCGATCGCCCTGATCCGCGCCTTCGCCAGCGCCTCGCCGATCTGCGGGCCGCTCAGACCCTGCGCGGCCAGGTCGCGGGCGTTGATCGCCAGCGCCGCGGCGTGCAGGCGCTGCAGTGCGCGGCCCTGGGGGTAGTCGGCGTCTTCGTTGCCGAGACGGCCACGCTTGTCGGCCTCGCACACCAGCGCCAGTTGTACGATGCGTTCGGGTTTGCGGAAGCCGTCGCAGCGTTGCAGCAGTTCGTGCACGGTGCGGTCGCGCAGTTCGGCCAGGCGATGCACGTTCAAGTGCTCGCGGCAGGCGATCTCGGCCAGCTGGCGGTGCTCCTGCGGCAGCTTCAGGCGTTCGCACAGCGCACGCAGCGGGGCGACGCCGCGCTGTTCGTGCATCACGTGCTTCGGCCATTCCGCGGGAGGGGTCAGCGCCTTGCCCAGGTCGTGAGTCAGCGCGGCGAAACCGACCAACGTATCGCCCGGCGCCAGCCGCGCGGCCATGTCGCTGACCAGTTCCTGGTGGCGGCCGGTGTCGATCTCGGGATGGTAGTCGGCGCGCTGCGGCACGCCGTACAGCGCCTCCAGTTCCGGCAGCACGCTGCGCAGCGCATCGGCCTCGTGCAGCGTGCGCAGGAACGCGGAGGGCTGTGCGGATGCCAGGCTACGCCGCAGTTCCTGCCACACACGTTCGGGCACCAGCGTGTCCAGTTCGCCGCTGGCCGCCATCGCGCGCATCAACGCCAGCGTTTCCGGCGCCACGCTGAAACCCAGCGGGGCCAGCCGCGCCATGAAGCGCGCCGCGCGCAGCACGCGCAGCGGGTCTTCGCCGAAGGCCGGGCCGATATGGCGCAGCACGCGCCGCTCGATGTCGCGCACGCCGCCGTACGGATCGACCAGCGCGCCGCTGTCCTCGTCGCGGGCGATGGCGTTGATGGTGAAGTCGCGGCGCTGCAGGTCCTCTTCCAGCGTCACCGATGGATCGGCATCGACGACGAAGCCGTGGTAGCCGCGCCCGGACTTGCGCTCGGTGCGCGCCAGCGCGTATTCCTCGCCGCTGTGCGGATGCAGGAACACCGGGAAATCGCGGCCGACCTGCTTGTAACCCAGCTCCAGCATCTGCTGCGGGGTGGCGCCGACCACGACCCAGTCGCGGTCGCCGGGCGGCTGCTTGAGCAGGCTGTCGCGGACGGCGCCGCCGACCAGATACGTTTTCATTCGGGACTCGGGACTCGGGACTCGGGATCCGGAACGGCGGCTGCGTCGGCGCGGCTGCGGTCCCGCAAAGCGGAGCGGAGACTCACTGTCCGGTCCCGGCGTTGGAGCCGGTGGATGGGCACACGAACTTCTTGCGCGGCGCGTCCAGCTTGCCGAGCATGCGGTCGCTGATTGGCAGCGCGTCGCCGTTGAGGCGCCAGTCGTAGATCACGCTGAAGGCGAGGATGCGCGCGACGTATTCGCGGGTTTCCTTGTAGCTGATCGTCTCGATCCAGAAGTCGGCGTCGTGGCCGGGGCGCTGGGTCTGCCAGCGCGCCGCCGGGCCGGGGCCGGCGTTGTAGGCGGCGATGGTCAGGTAGGGCAGGCCGTAGGTGTTCAACAGCTGGCGCAGGTAGGCGGTGCCGATGGCGATGTTGGTGTCCGGGTCGTACAGGCTGGCGGCGCCGCCGTAGCCGGCCAGGCCCAGGTTCCTGGCCACGCTGGCGCCGGTGGCCGGCAACACCTGCATCAGGCCCATCGCATTGGCCGGCGAACGCGCGTTCGGATTGAAGATGCTCTCGGCGCGGATCTCGGCGGCGACCCAGGCCGGGTCGATCGCGTTCTTGCCCGCTTCGCGGCGGATCGTGGCGTCGTGGTACAGCGGGAAGCGCAGCGCATACAGGCGCTGTTCGTCGGGCAGCTTGCCGAGCGAGAATACCGCGCGGTCGAACCAGCCGTTGTCGCGCGCCACTTCCACCGCCATGCGCCGTTGGCTGTCGTCGAAGCGGGTCAGTGCATCGTTCCATTCGGCCACCGCCCAGGCCGCGCGGTCGATCTTGAACAGTTCCAGCGCACGCACCAGCGCCGGATCGCGGGCCACCGCGGCCTGCCCCTGCGCGCTGTCGTTGGGTTCCCACGGGCACAGCGCGTAGGGCTGCTTGAGCCGGTCGGCGGCCATGAAGCCGTGGAAGGTGGCGGACTTGGCGGCTTCGCGGTACAGCCGCTGCGCCTCGCCGGCATTGCCGGTCTTCTCCGCCAGCCGCGCCTCGAAATACTCCCAGCGCGAATCGCTGCGCTGCGCCGGCGCCATCTTGCGGATCGCCGCCAGCGCCGCCGGCCAGTCGCCACGCGCCATCGCCTCGCGCGTGCGCCACTCGTGCAGGCGTTCGTCGTAGGCGCTGTCGGGTACGGCGTTGAGCCGGCGCGCCGAATCCGGTCCGTACGAGGCCACCGTCCACAACGCGATCTGGTACAGCACCTCGCCGCGTTGCGCCTCGCTCAGCTGCAGCGCCTGGGCGAATTGCGGCAATTGCCGCTCGGCCGCGTCCGCATCGGTCTTGGCCAGTTTCTCCAGGCCGTCCACCACCACCTTGCGACTGCGCTCGGTCTTCGGCCAGGTCAGCGCGCGCATGTGCACGGCGTCCAGAAACGCCGCGTAGTCGTTGGCCTGGGCCAGTTCGGTGGCGGGCAGGCCGCGCGCGGCGCTGCGCATCACCGCCGGCTGCTGCGCATCGGCCGCCGCTTCCACCCGCGCCCAGCGCAGCGTGTCATTCATGCCGCCGCGCGCCTGCAGCACCGCGAACACCGCATCGCAGGCATCGGGCAGCGACTTGCCGCCGTTGCGCCACAGCGCCTGCGCCTCGTCGATCCATTGCGCATCGGCGCGGCCGGTGGCCTGGCGCGCGTTGAGCTGGGCGCAGCGCAGGCCGGCGTTGTCGGTGGGCTTCCAGTTGGCCAGCAGCGCCGGCCAATCCTGGCGCCGCGCCAGCGCCGGCAGCCACAGCGTGCGGAAGCTCTCGGCCACCGGTTGCCCGGCGTAGCGCTTGAGGAACTCCTGCGCCTGCGCATCGGAGACGCGGTCGATATTGCGCCGCAGGTTGGCGTATTCGAGCCAGCCGTACAGCGGGTGCTGCTTGAAGGCGGCCGCCTGCACGGGATCTAACTGGCCGCGCTCGGCGGCGTCGATCGCCGCGCGCAGCGCCGGACGCTGGGCGTCCAGGGTCTGGGCGAGGGCAGGGGCGGAGCCGCACAACGCGGCGGCGAGCAGCAGGAGAGACGTGCGCAATTTCATGCGCGGGACTATACCGAACGCCGATGAATCGACGTGGCAAGGGCTTTGCGGCGGCGACGGCGACGGCGACGCGCGCGCAGTCAGGGCGTGCAGGGGCTGCGCTGTAGCCCAGCGCTGCCTGCGCAGCGCTGTCGGGTGCGGCATGGGCGCTGGTTGGATCCAGCATCCGCTGCGCCTGGCGCCGGCGCAGCGGCCGTTGCCCTGCGCACTGTCGCAGGCCGCGATGCGCTGCCGCGACCGGGCGCACTGCGGCGATACGTACCGCCATGTCTACGAAATCGTCCAGTCGGTTCAGGACGGTGCCAATCGCAGCCCGATTGCTTGCTTAGGGTTTACGTTTTGTTTACAAAGTAAACCACGCCGTCGCGGTGCAGGGGGTCGCAGCGGCCGACCCACATCCTTTCTGGAGAGAGAGACGGATGAATTGCCTGCACCGCCATCCTTTGGTTTTCGCGGTTTCCTTGTGCTTGCTGGCCGGTTCGCCCGCGCTGGCCATCGCCCAGCAGGCCGCGCCCGCTGCCCCCGAGTCCGCCACCACTCTGGACAGCGTGCAGGTCACCGGTACGCGCATTCGCAAGGCCGAGCTGGAGGGCCAGGTGCCGGTGCAGACGCTGAGCCGCGCCGACATCGAACGCACCGGCCTGACCTCGATCGGCGACGTGCTGCAGGAACTCACCGCTTCAGGCTCGGCGTTGAACACCAAGTTCAACTCCTCCGGCAATTTCGGTTTCCCACCCGACGGCAGTGGCGTCGGCGCCGGCTCGGCGCAGGTGGACCTGCGCCATCTCGGCGCCAAACGCGTGCTGGTGCTGGTCGACGGCATGCGCTGGGTCAACGAGTCCTCGGCGTCCGGCGTGGGCGCGGCCACCGACCTCAACACCATTCCGCTGGCCATCGTCGAGCGCATCGAGGTGCTGGAGGACGGCGCCTCGTCGCTGTACGGCTCCGACGCGATCGCCGGCGTGGTCAACATCATCACCCGGCGCAAGTTCGACGGCGGCCAGGTCACGCTGAACTACGGCCAGTTCGACAAGGGCGACGGCGCCAGCAAGGGCGTGGACCTGGCCTGGGGCCACAGCACCGAACGCACCAGCCTGTTCCTCGGCGCCAGTTACACCAAGCAGGATCCGATCTATGCGCGCGATCGCAAGCAGTCGCTGTATCCGGTACCCGGCACCGGGCTCAGCTTCGGCAGCTCGGCCACGCCGGACGGCCGCTTCATCTTCGTCGATCCGCTCACCGGCGCCGAGCAGGACCTGACGCCGAACAGCGGTGTTGGCGCCCCGACCTACGACGGCACCGCCGGCTGCACGCGCCGCGACGGCTACCACTGCTTCGGCAGCAGCGACCGCTACAACTTCGCCGCCTCCAACCTGTTGCTGACACCGTCCGAGCGCAAGGGCGTGTTCGGCCAGTTCCGCTACTTCTTCAACGACGACGTGCAGTGGTACCTGAAGCTGCTCGGCAACCGCCGCGAGTCGACCAACCAGGCCGGGCCAGAGCCGATCTTCCTCGGCCCCGATGCCGGCACCGGCAATCCGCTGGCCGACAACATCGTCATTTCTGCGGCCAATCCGTACAACCCGTTCGGCTTCGACCTGGATTCGTCCAGCAACCTGGTCATGATCGGGCGGCGGCCGGTGGAAGGCGGTGCGCGCGTGTTCGAGCAGCGCGTGGACACCCAGTACGTGGGCACCGGCTTCATCGGCAGTTTCGAGAGCGCCGACCGCACCTGGTTCTGGGACGTCAATGGCGCCTACAGCAAGAACAAGGCCGAGCAGACCAACTACGGCAGCTACAACATCTACAACATCAACCTGGCGCTGGGCGATCCTGCCGCCTGCGCGGCAGTGGCCGGCTGCGTGCCGCTGGACATCTTCGGCGGCGCCGGCAGCATCACCCCGGAGATGCTGCGCTGGATCCAGCCGGTGGTGCGCGACCGCAGCCAGAACGAGCTGACCCAGTTCACCGCCAACCTCAGCAGCGACCTGTTCACCCTGCCGGCCGGCGCGGTGTCCTTCGCCACCGGCGTGGAGTACCGCAAGTACGAGGGCTTCTACCAGCCCGATCCGCTGACCGTGATCGGCCACTACAACGGTGTGCCGTCGTTGCCGACCGAGGGGAGTTACAACGTCAAGGAGGCCTATCTCGAACTGAGCGTGCCGATCTTCGCCGACTCGCCGCTGGGCGACAAACTCGACCTGAGCCTGGCGGGGCGTTATTCGGATTACTCCACCTTCGGCGGCGAGTTCACTCCGAAGTACGGCCTGCGCTGGCAGGTGTCGCCGGACTTCGTGCTGCGCACCAGCTATGCCGAAGGCTTCCGCGCGCCGACCATCGGCGAGCTGTACGGCTCGGCGGCGCGCGCCGACCTGACCCTGTCCGATCCATGCTCGGTCGGCCTGGGCGGCACCGCGCCGCGCGGCAGCGCCGGCAACTGCGCCGCGCTCGGCGTGCCGGCCGGCTACCAGCAGGCCAACTCGCAGATCTCGGTGACCACCGGCGGCAACCGTGCGCTGGAGCCGGAGAAGGCGCGCAGCTTCAGCGCCGGCTTCGTGTGGAGTCCGTGGTTCGCCAGCAACATGCCGTGGTCGGACCGCTTCGATGTCGAAGTGACTTTTTACCGCCACGACATCGACGGCGCGATCCAGGCGATCAACGCGCAGACCCAGCTCGACCTGTGCGCGGACACGCTGGACGCGACCTATTGCGACGGCATCACCCGCGCTTCCACCGGCGGCATCAACGGCTTCAACAACCGCCTGACCAACCTCGGTTCGATCAAGACCGATGGCTGGGACGTGGACCTGTTCTGGACCTCGCCGCAGACCGCGGCCGGGCGCTTCAAGATCGGCTTGCAGAACACCTTCGTCACCCGCTACGTCGCCACCGGCGCCGCCGGCCAGGTGCAGCCGCAGCAACCGGGCGTGGAAGTGGTGGACAGTTCGATCCCGGAGTGGACCAGCAACCTGGCCCTGGACTGGTCGTTGCACCGCTGGAACGCCTCGTGGACGGTGCGGCACATTTCCGAACTGACCGAGCAGTGCGGCGACGCGGTGGCGTTTCCGGTGTGCAGCAACCAGGCCGCCGGCAGCAACACGCTGGATGCGATCACCTACCACGACGTGCAACTGGGCTACCGCTTCGACTGGATGAAAGGCCTGACCGTCAGCGGCGGCGTCAACAACGTGTTCGACAAGGATCCGCCGATCTGCCTGTCGTGCTCGCTCAACGGCTACGACGCGTCCACCTACGACATCCCCGGCGGCCGCTATCTGTACGTGCGTGCGGACCTGAAGTTCTAGTCGCCTTCGATCCGGAAGCGGTCACTTGTGGGAGCGACTCCGGGTGGCCTCGGGCCATCAATCGCGACGGGCGTTACCGAGAGATCCCGTCGCGA
>NZ_CAPJ01000291.1 GCF_000331775.1 Xanthomonas translucens pv. translucens DSM 18974 | reverse complement strand
CGCTGCAACGGCAGCCGCGCGGCAACGGCAACGACTGGTACCGGGTCGCCGCCGACGCCGGCAGGCTGCGCGTGTCCGGTTCCTCGGAAGTGGCGCTGGCGCACGGCGCGTACAGCTATCTGCAATCGATCGGCGCCGCCTCGGTGAGCTGGGAAGGCAGCCGCGTGGCGTTGCCAGCGGCCTATGCCGACTTCCGCGGGCAGCGCGTGGTCACGCCGTTCGCCTACCGCGCCTATCTCAACGTGTGCACCTACGGCTACACCACGCCGTGGTGGGACTGGGCGCGCTGGGAGCGCGAGATCGATTGGATGGCGCTGCACGGCATCGACATGCCGCTGGCGATGGAAGGCCAGGACTACGTGTGGCAGGCGCTGTGGCGCGAGTTCGGGGTGAGCGACGCGGACCTGGCGCAGTATTTCTCCGGCCCGGCGTTCGCGCCGTGGCAGCGCATGGGCAATATCGAAGGCTACGACGCGCCGTTGCAGCAGCAGTGGATAGAGGACAAGCACGCGCTGCAGCAGCGCATCCTGCAACGCATGCGCACGCTGGGCATGAAGCCGGTGCTGCCGGCCTTCGTCGGCTACGTGCCGAAGGCGTTCGCGCAGGCGCATCCGCAGGCGCGCATCTACCGCATGCGCGCCTGGGAAGGCTTCCACGAAACCTATTGGCTGGATCCGGCCGACCCGCTGTTCGCGAAGATCGCGCTGCGCTTCATCCAGCTCTACGACCGCACGTATGGCAAGGGCACCTATTACCTGGCCGATGCGTTCAACGAGATGCTGCCGCCGATCGCCGCCGACGGCAGCGACGCGCGCCTGGCCAGCTACGGCGACAGCACCGCCAATACCGCCAAGACCGCGCCGCCCGAGGTATCGCCGGCGCAGCGCGATAAGCGCCTGGCCGACTACGGTCGTGCGCTATATGAATCGATCCATCGCGCCAATCCCGATGCGGTGTGGGTGATGCAGGGCTGGCTGTTCGGCGCCGACCGTCACTTCTGGACGCCGCAGGCGATCGCCGCGTTCCTGCGCGAGGTGCCCAACGACAAGCTGCTGGTGCTGGACATCGGCAACGATCGCTACCCGGGCACCTGGAAACTGTCCGACGCGTTCGACGGCAAGCAGTGGATCTACGGCTACGTGCACAACTATGGCGGCAGCAATCCGGTGTACGGCGACCTGGCGTTCTACCGCGACGACCTGCGCGCGCTGCTCGCGGACAAGGACAAGCAGCAACTGGTCGGCTTCGGCGCGTTCCCCGAAGGCCTGCACGACAACTCGGTGGTCTACGAATACATGTATGCGCTGGCCTGGGGCGGGCAGCAGCGTTCGCTGCAGGACTGGCTCGGCGACTACATCCGCGCCCGCTACGGACATACTTCGCCGGCCTTGCGTGCGGCCTGGGACGACCTGCAGGCCGCGGTGCTGTCCACCCGCTACTGGACGCCACGCTGGTGGCGCAGCCGTGCCGGCGCCTACCTGCTGTTCAAGCGGCCGACGCTGGACATCGGCGAATTCGAAGGCGCGCCCGGCGATCCCCCGCGCCTGCGCCGCGCGCTGGACCAATTGCTGGCGCTGGCGCCGGAGTACGCCGACGCGCCGCTATACCGCTACGACCTGGTCGACTTCGCGCGCCACTACGCCACCGGCCGCGTGGATGCGCAGTTGCAGCAGGCGGTGGCCGCGTACAGGCGCGGCGACGTCGCCGCCGGCGATGCCGCGTTCGCCCGCGTGCAGGCGGCGGTGCAGCAGCTCGACGGCCTGGTCGGCGGCCAGCAGGAAACCCTGTCGAGCTGGCTTGGCGATGCCGAAGGCGATGCGAAGACGCCGCAGGACGCGGCCTACTACCGGCGCGACGCCAAGGCGCAGGTCAGCGTGTGGGGCGGCGAGGGCAATCTCGGCGACTACGCGTCCAAGGCCTGGCAGGGCATGTACGCCGACTACTACCTGCCGCGCTGGGCGCTGGCGATGCAGGCGTTGCGGGCGGCGGCGGTCGGCAGCGGCAGCGTGGACGAGGCGGCGTTGCAGCAGCGGCTGCGCGCCTGGGAGCTAGACTGGGTGAAGCGCGAGACACCTTACACGCGGCAAGCGCCGGCCGATCCGGTCGCCGCGGTGCGCAGCCTGCTGCAACAGGTGGCTGCCCGATGAGCACCGCCTCCGTGCGCATTCCCGCCGCCGCGCCGGCGCGCGAACGCTTCCTGTCGCTGGACGTGTTCCGCGGCCTGATGATCTTCCTGATGATCCTGGGCAACACGCCGGGCGCCGGCGCCGACGCGTTCGTGCAGCTGCGGCACGCACCGTGGCTCGGCTTCACCGCCGCCGACGTGGGGTTCCCGTCGTTCCTGTTCGTGGTTGGCAACGCGATGAGCTTCGCGCTGGATCGCAGCCAGCCGCTCGGCGCGTTCCTGCGCCGGGTCGGCAAGCGCAGCGCGCTGATCTTCCTGCTCGGCTTTTTGATGTACTGGTTTCCGTTCGTGCACCAGGGCGCCGACGGCAGCTGGAGCTTCATCGCCATCGACCAGACTCGGGTACCCGGCGTGCTGCAGCGCATCGCGCTGTGCTACGCGCTCGCCGCGCTGTTGTGCCGCTGGCTGCCGCCGCGCGGGCTGCTCGGCGCCTGCGTGGCGCTGCTGCTCGGCCACTGGGCGGCGCTGTACCTGTGGGGCCAGCCGGGTGCGGAACTGAGCAAGCTCGGCAACGCCGCCACGCGCCTGGACCTGTGGCTGCTAAACCCGGCGCAGCTGTACCGCAAGGACGGTGGCTTCGATCCGGAAGGCCTGCTCGGCACGCTGCCGGCCACGGTCAATGTGATCGCCGGTTATCTGACCGGCCTGTACGTGCGCCGCGCCGGCAAGCAGGCGCGCACGGTGCGCTGGCTGCTACTGGCGGGCGTCGCGCTGGCGCTGCTGGCCCTGGCCTGGCAGCCGTGGTTTCCGCTGGCCAAGAAGCTGTGGACCGGTTCGTTCGTGCTGCTGACGGTGGGCCTGGATCTGCTGCTGCTGGGCGCGCTGCTGTGGGCGATCGAGGTGCGCCGGTGGCAGGCGGGCAGCGGCTTCTTCATCGTGCTCGGGCGCAATCCGCTGGCGATCTACCTGTTCTCCGAACTGTTCGTGATCAGCCTGCGGCTGGTCCCGGCCGGCGCCAGTGGAATGGACCTGTACCAATGGCTGGGCATCGCGGTGTTCCAGCGGCTGCTGCCCGGACCCTGGGGCAGCCTGGCCTGCGCGTTGGCCTACACCATGCTCTGCTGGGCAATGGGCTGGTGGATGGACCGGCGACGGTTGTATCTACGGCTCTGACCCGTGCACAGGCCGCGAATTGGTACTATATTGGACATAATGAATCCATGCGGTCCGGAGCCAGCACGATGACCAAGCCCAAGCCGGAGGCCGACCCCAGGCTGGCAGGCTTGGCCGTGGACCCGAGCGCGCCGACGCCGCTGTACCTTCAGCTGGCGAGCAAGCTGGTCGAGGCGATCAAGGGCGGGCAGTGGAAGCCGGGCGAGGCCTTGCCGGCCGAACGCCAGCTGTGCGAGCAGTTGCAGGTGTCGCGGGTGACTTTGCGCCAGGCGGTGGATGCGCTGGTGGAACAGGGCCTGGTCTCGCGCCGGCAGGGCGCCGGCACCTTCATCACCTCGTACATCCAGCACCAGCTCAGTGGTCTGGCCAGCTTCAGCGAGACCCTGCGCATGAAGGGCCTGGAGCCGGGTACGCGCTGGCTGGAGCGGCGTATGCGTCCGGCGCACGGCGAAGAGATCCTGCGCCTTGGCCTGTCGCCGGACACCATGGTGGCGGCGCTGACCCGCCTGCGCAGCGCCGACGGCCGGGTCATGGCCTATGAGGAAGCCGTGCTGCCGCAGCGCACCGTGCCCGATCCGCTGGCGATCGGCGATTCGCTGTACGCCTACCTGGACGCGCAGGGCACGCCGGTGGTGCGCGCGCTGCAGTATTTCCGCGCGATCAACCTGCCGGCGCGGCTGGCCGGGCACCTGGGTATGAAGGAAGGCGAGGCGATCCTGCACGTGGTGCGGGTCGGCTACACCCGCGACGGCAGTGCGATCGAGCTGACCGACACCTATTGCCACAACGACTACTACGACTTCGTCGCCGAACTGCGACGCTGATCGACCGACCCACGCGCCCTTCCGGAGCCCGCCCATGACCACCGCACGGCCTGCCAGTCCCTACGCCCCGATCGCCATCGTCGGCTTGCTGTTCTTCATAATGGGCTTCTTCACCTGGATCAACGGGCCGTTGATCCTGTTTGCCAAAGTCGCCTTCAATGTCAGCGACGCGTTTGCGTTTCTCATCCCGAGCGCTTTCTACATTTCCTACTTTTGTCTGGCGCTGCCTTCTTCGATGATCCTGAAGCTGACAGGGATGAAGAAGGGTTTGGCGCTGAGCCTGCTGATCATGGCGATTGGTGCTGCCATCTTTGGACAATTCACTAATACCCGCTCCTACGTGGGCGCTGTCAGCGGCATCTTCGTCATCGGTGGCGGATTGGCTTTGCTCCAGACTGCCATAAATCCGTACATCAGCATTCTCGGGCCGATCGACGGGGCTGCGCGCCGTATCGCGCTCATGGGAATCTGCAACAAAGTGGCTGGAGCGCTGGCCACTTACGGGCTGGCGAAGGTAGTTCTGCACGGCATGGAGGATTTTTCGACCCAGGTAGAAAGTGTTCTGCCTGCGCAAAAGGAAGTCCTGTTGCAGGAGTTCGCTGGCCGGATCCATGGCCCTTACATGGCCATCGCCGGCGTCCTCGCGCTCCTTTCCGTCGCCCTCTTGTATTCGCCCTTGCCCGAAATCAGTGCCGAGATAGCGAACTCTTCGGCAAAATCGGATGGGCGCCATCGCGACAGCATCTTTTCGTTTCCGCATGTGTGGCTGGGCGCGTTGTGCATCTTCGTTTATGTCGGTGCGGAGGTCATGGCTGGCGACGCGATCGGCATCTACGGCAAGAGCCTTGGCCTCTCGCTCGACTACGCGAAATATTTCACGATTGGCACGCTGGCTTGCATGCTCGCCGGCTATCTTGTCGGCTTGATTCTTATCCCGAAGTACATTTCCCAGGAAAAATACCTGTCCGTCTCCGCATGTCTTGGCATCGTCTTTTCGCTCTGTGCGATGGTGACGGGTGGCTATGTCTCAGTGGCTTTCGTGGCAGCGCTCGGATTCGCCAATGCCATCATGTGGCCAGCAATTTTCCCGTTGGCTATCAAGGGGCTCGGGAGGTTCACGGAAAAGGGGGCGGCGCTGTTGATCATGGGTATCGTGGGCGGCGCCGCGATTCCTCAACTCTTTGCCCATTTGAAGGAGTTCTTCGATTTCCAGTTGGTCTTTGCCGGCTTGATGATCGCCTGCTACCTGTACATCTTGTTCTTCGCGCTGCGCGGTCACCGTGTTGGCCAAGTCGCTGCGAGCTGACGCGCTTTTCTCTCACTCGGCAAACTTATTCCCATGCGTAGACCCACCATCAAAGATGTTGCCGAACGTGCGCGGGTGTCGTTGAAGACCGTGTCGCGGGTCATCAACAACGAACCGTCGGTGATGCAGGCCACGCGCGCGCGCGTGCTGCACGCCATCGCCGAGCTGGACTACGAACCGGATCCGTCGGCGCGCAACCTGCGCAGCGGCATCCCGTTCGTGATCGGGCTGGTGTACGACAACCCCAATCCGTACCACATCATCGGCGTGCAGAACGGCGTATTGGCGGCGTGCCGCGAGACCGGCTTCGGCCTGCAGATCCATCCTTGCGATTCGACCTCGCCGATGCTGGCCGAGGAGCTGGCCGAGTGGACCCAGCGCTCGCGCCTGGCCGGGCTGGTGCTGACCGCGCCGATGTCCGAGCGTACCGAACTGGTCGCGGCGCTGACCGCGCGCGGGATCAAGACCGTGCGCATCATCGCGGCCACCGAAGATCCGAAGGACGGTCCTTGCGTCTACGTCGACGACCGCGCCGCCGCCTACGAGGTCACCGAGCACCTGATCCAGCTCGGCCACCAGCGCATCGGCTTCCTGTGGGGCGGCACTTCGCACCGTTCCAGCGGCGAGCGCTACGCCGGCTACGAGGCCGCGCTGAAGGACTACGGCATCACCCTGGACAAGCACCTGGTGGTGCCTGGCGACTACACCTTCGACGACGGCTTCCGCGGCGCGCGGCGGCTGCTGGCGCTGCGCGAGCCGCCGACCGCGATCTTCGGCTCCAACGACGAGATCGCCGCCGGCGTGCTCGCCGCAGCCAAGTCGGCCGGCATGAACGTGCCCTACGACCTGTCCATCGCCGGTTTCGAGGACAGCCCGTTCTCGCGCCAGTCGTGGCCGGCGCTGACCACCGCCAAGCAGGCCACCGAGGACATCGCGCGCCACGCCGCACGGCTGCTGATCAGCCAACTGCGCAGCGATGCCTACGAAGAGCATCCGGCACCGATGCACAACCAGGGCTTCGTGCCGCAGCTGGTGGTGCGCGGCTCCACTGCGCCGATGCAGCCGCATTCCCGCCGCCCTCCTTCCCCCGATCCGACATGACCCTGCCCATGGCATTGCCCACCGAAACCGAAACCCTGATGTTCCGCGAAGCCGCGGAAACCGCCGACGTCGTCGCCGCGCAGTTCGCCCGCAACCATGCCGTGGTCAGCGCGCTGGCCGCGTCGCTGCGCGCCGATCCGCCGCCGTTCGTGGTCACCTGCGCGCGTGGCAGTTCCGACCATGCCGCCACCTACGCCAAGTACCTGTTCGAGACCCAGCTCGGCGTGGTCACCGCCTCTGCCTCGCCGTCGGTGGGATCGGTGTACGCCTCGCCGCTGCAGTTGCGCGGCGCTTTGTACGTGGTGATCTCGCAGTCGGGCAAGAGTCCTGACCTGCTGCGCAACGCCGAGGCGGCCAAGGCCGCCGGCGCGCGCGTGGTGGCGCTGGTCAACGTCGAGGATTCGCCGCTGGCGCAGCTGGCCGACACCGTGATCGCGCTCGGCGCCGGCCCGGAAAAGAGCGTGGCCGCGACCAAGAGCTACCTGGCCTCGCTGGCGGCGATCCTGCAACTCGGCGCGCACTGGAAGAAAGATGCGGCGTTGCTCGCCGCGCTCGACGCGCTGCCGCAGGCGCTGCGCGCCGCGTGGCAGGCCGACTGGCGCCCGCTCACCGACGGCCTGGTCGATGCGCACAACCTGTTCGTGCTCGGCCGCGGTTTGGGCCTGGCCGCGGCGCAGGAAGCGGCACTGAAGTTCAAGGAAACCTGCGGCCTGCATGCCGAGGCCTACAGCTCGGCGGAAGTGAAGCACGGGCCGATGGCGCTGGTCGGCCCCGGCTTCCCGGTGCTGGCCTTCGCCCAGCCGGACGAAACCGGCGCCGGCACCCGCAGCCTGGCCGAGGAGTTCCGCGGCCGCGGCGCGCAGGTGTGGCTGGCCAGTGCCGACAGCGATCTGCCGCTGGTCGCCGCGCCGCACCCGGTGTGCGCGCCGCTGCTGACCATCCAGAGCTTCTACCGCGCGATCAACGCGCTGGCGCTGCGCCGCGGCTACAACCCGGACCTGCCGCCGCATCTGAACAAAGTGACGGAGACGGTGTAATGACGACGACGGCGCTGCGCAATGCGCGGGTGCTCGGCGAGGACGGCTTCCTCGATGGCGTGAGCGTGCTGCTGGACGGCGGGCGCATCGCCGCCGTGCTCGACGACGGCGACGCGCGCGTGGCTGCGGCGCCGGCGCAACTGGACCTGGGCGGCGGCACGCTGCTGCCGGGTTTCATCGATGTGCAGGTCAACGGCGGCGGCGGCGTGCTGTTCAACAACAGCACAGACGTCGCCGCGCTGCGCCGCATCGGCCAGGCGCATCGCCGCTACGGCACCACCGGCTACCTGCCGACGCTGATCAGCGACGATGTCGAAGTGATGCGTGCGGCGATCGCCGCGACCCGCCAGGCCATCGCCGAGGGCGTGCCGGGCGTGCTCGGCATCCACCTGGAAGGGCCGTACCTGGCGCCGGCGCGCAAGGGCACCCACAACGTGGACAAGTTCCGCGTGCCCGACGCCGCCGAACTGGCGCTGGCCACCTCGCTGGACAACGGCGTCACCCTGATCACGCTGGCGCCGGAACGGCTGCCGGTCGACAGCATCCGCGCGCTGGCCGCTGCCGGCGCGCGCGTGTTCGCCGGCCACACCGCCGGCAGCTACGACGAGATCCGTGCCGGCCTGGATGCGGGTGTGTGCGGCTTCACCCATCTGTACAACGCGATGTCGCCGCTGCAGGGACGCGATCCCGGCGCGGTCGGCGCGGCGCTGGAAGAGCGCGATGCCTGGTGCGGGATCATCGTTGACGGTGTGCATGTGCACCCGGCCAGCCTGCGCGTGGCGCTGGCGGCCAAGCCGCGCGGCACGCTGTTCCTGGTCACCGACGCGATGCCGATGGTCGGCGCCGACAGCCCCAGCTTCGACCTGTACGGCGAAACCATCACCGCGGTGGACGGCGTGGTGCGCAATGCCGCCGGCGCGCTGGCCGGCTCGGCGCTGGACATGGCCAGCGCGGTACGCAACAGCGTGCAATGGCTGGGCGTGAGCCTGGACGAAGCCGCACGCATGGCCTCGCTGTATCCGGCGCAATGCCTTGGCCTGGACGACCGCTACGGCCGCATCGCACCGGGCTACCAGGCCGACCTGGTGCTGCTCGACGCCGCGCTGCAAGTGCGGCAGACCTGGATCGCGGGGGCGGTGGAAGCAAGTCGCTGATGAAAAGGATGCGGAGCATCTGCGCCCGCAGGCGGAGCGCACGCTGCGCAACGCCGCGCTGGTCCCCGCCGACATGGCGCGCCTGGAACGGCTGTACGCACACCTGCCGCAGCTGATCCCGGTGCAGCCGCCGGTGCTGCTGCACGGCGCTCTATGGCAAGACAACCTGCACTGCGACGGCGACGGCCTGCCGGCGCTGATCGATGCCGGCGCACTACGGCACTGTCTTCAGCCGCGACGAGCGGAGTGCTGAAGTTCCCGAACTGGCATGCAGTCGGGACTGAAGTCCCTCCCACAATAGGCCTCGCCGCTCCGCGCGCCGGTGGAGCCCTTGTGCGAGCGACTTCAGTCGCGACGAGCGCAGCGGCGGGCCTTCCGGCGTCGGACGTTGTCGCGGCTGAAGCTCCTACAGGGCTCGCGAATAGCCTGCTGGGTGCACTGTAGGAGCGGCTTCAGCCGCGACAGGCTT
>NZ_CAPJ01000292.1 GCF_000331775.1 Xanthomonas translucens pv. translucens DSM 18974 | reverse complement strand
CGCGGTACTAGTGCCTGCGCCGGCAGCAGTGCCGACGCCGGTGGCGGAAGTCGCACCCGCGCCTGCCGCCGCCGCCGCTGCGGTCGGCGACGGCACCACGCCGCGCTGACGCCTGCGTTCATCCGCCGCTGTGAAAGCTGAATAGCGGGATTTCGCTTCACGATTCATTCCCAATCGCGGTGCAAAGGTGGCGCCGTCGGGAGTGCGATGCCTGCAACAGGCATCGGCTCCGCCACCCAGGAGCGACCAGCATGAACACTTTCAAATCCGCCTTGTGTCTCGGTGTCCTCGCCATCGCCACGGTTGCCGCGCCGCTGGCGCAGGCGCAGCGCCATTACGGGCCGGAAGACGCCGGACGCCGCTTCAACGACGGTACCCGCGTGCACTGCAAGAAGGTTGCGGTGCAGCAGAACAACACCGACCCCGACCGCATCGGCGGCACCTTGGCCGGCGCAGCGATCGGCGGCCTGCTCGGCAACCAGATTGGCAAGGGCGACGGCAAGAAGCTGGCCACGGTCGGCGGCGCGGTCGCGGGTGGCGCCACCGGGCGCTACATCCAGGGTCAGCGTCAGCAGGCCAACGGCAACCGTCGCGTCGAGACCGTCTGCAAGCGCTACTGAGGCCATGCCGCGATCGGCCATCGCGGCGCCCCGAAGTAAAAAACGCCCCGGCGGACAGCATCCGCCGGGGCGTTTTGCGTTGTTGCAACCACGGACTTGTGTGGACAGGTCGGTGGATGCCGCCGCGTGGCTCGCAGGCGCTTGCCTCGCCATGGCACGCTTTTCTGTAGGAGCGGCTTCAGCCGCGACAGACATCATCCGGCAAGACCCTGTCGCGGCTGAAGCCGCTCCTACAGAGGCAGGCTGCGGCGTTGCTGGCCTTAGCCGACAATGGCACGCAGCGCCGGCCCCAACTCCGGATAACGAAACACATAGCCTTCCTGCTGCGCCCGTGTCGGCAATACCCGCTGGCTGCCGAGCAACAGGTCGGCCATCTCGCCGAAGGCCAGGCGCAGCGCCGCGGCCGGCGCCGGCAGCAGCGCCGGTCGGTGCAACGCCTGGCCCAACTGCTGCGCGAAATCGGCATTGGTCACCGGCGTCGGTGCGGTGGCGTTGTAGGCGCCGTCGCCGCCGTGCTGCAGCAGCCATAGCAACAGGCCGACGTGATCGTCGCGATGGATCCAGCTCATCCATTGCCGGCCGTCGCCCATGCGCCCGCCCAGGCCGAGCCGGAACGGCGGCAGCATTCGCGCCAGCGCGCCGCCGTCGCCGCCGAGCACCACCCCGGTCCGCACCAGGCTGGTCCGCAGGCCCAGCGCCTGCGCATGCAGCGCCTCGGTTTCCCAGTCGCGGCACAGCTGCGCGGAAAAATCCGCGCCGACCGCGCTGCGCTCGTCGAGCAGGTCGTTGCCGCGGTCGCCGTAGTAGCCGATCGCCGAGCCGGAGAGCAGGCAGGCGGGACGTTGCAGCGGGTCCAGTTGCGCGATCCAGTCGAGCAGCGTGCGGGTGGTGCCGATGCGCGAGGTCCGGAAGCGGCGCTTGCGGGTTTCGTTCCAGCGGCCTTCGCCGAGCGGTTCGCCGGCGAGATTGATCACCGCCTGCGCCGCTGCCGCGTCCTGCAGGGTTTCCAGCGCCTGCACGCCGGGCAGGGTGCGCGCCGCGCGTGCGGCGTCGCGCGTGAGCACGCTGACCTGGTGGCCGGCCTGAAGCAGGGCGGGGCAGAGGGCGCGGCCGATGAAGCCGGTGCCGCCGGTGACGAGCACATGCATGACGCTGATTCCGCGAGCGGGGAGCGGCAGTGTAGGGTTGGCCGGCATTGCTGTGGAGTGAATACGCATGCCGATGCTCGCCATGCGCATCGCCAAGGCGTACCGCTTCGCGGCGCGTGCACCGCGCATGCGTCACGCTGCGCATCCGCACTCGTATCTGTGCAGGCGGCCTTGCGTCCTGCCGCTGTCCTTGTCTTTCGCATCTGCCATGCTCGCGCCATGACCGTCCCGACCCCGAACCCGCCAGCGCCGCGCCGATCCGGTTTCGCCGCGCGCCTGGTGCTGGTGCTGGCACTGGCCAGCGGCGGTGCGCTCGCCGCGGCGCCGGAACCGGCCGATCAGGCCAGCGCCGACTGTCTGGCCGCGCTGCTGCGCCAACTCGGCTGGCGCATCGACAGCACGCCTGCCGCGCAGCCGCGGCTGCTGCCGGGCATGCCCTGCGCACGCAGCTCACTGGCCGACGCACAGGCGCGCGGCGACCTGCAAGCGATGTTGCCTGCGCACTGGAGCCAGACCCAACGACGCGACGCACTGCGCGCGCTGCTGCAGGCACCGGCCACGCAATGCGGCTATTTCCTGCTGCTCGGCGCGGCCACCCAGCGTGCGGTGACGCATCTGCAAGGCAACCTCGGCTACCGCTTCAGCGCGCTGCAGCTGGGCTGGATCGGATTCGGCGCGGGCGGCGCGCGCCGGCAGGGCTGGCAGCGCTTCCGCAGCTTCGGCCGCGGCTATCGTCCGGCGCAGGGCAATGCGCGCGCGATCGAGGCGTTCTACAGCGGCCAGGTGCGCTCGGAGTGCGGCGTCGGCCGGCAGATCGCGCAGCTGGCCACGCAGCGCGAGCTGTACGGCGATGCCGCCTTCGACCGCGCGTTCAGCGCCGGGGAGCTGTCGATCGGCACCTTCCTCACCCTGCACGACACCGACAGCATCCTGCTCGGCGCGCATGCTGGCGCGTTCTTCGCCGACGGCAAGGCGGTCAAGACCGCGCAACTGGGCGGCGCCGCCTTCCTCGGCGCGCCCGGCTTCATCGCCCATGTGTTCGAACGCCGCTACCTGGACGACATCAACAACCAGGCGGAGAACTTCGTGGTGGTGGCAGTCGGCGCCGAGGCGGCGGCGGCGTTGCGCCGGCATGGCGGCTTCGCCTACTACGACGCCAGCAACCGACGCATCTGGGAACTGGCGCAGGCGCTGCGCGGACCCGGCCGCAAGCGCTTCGAGAAACTGCTGTTCGAGCGCGATCCGGTGCTGCGCGCGACCTTGTCGCCGGCGCAACGCCGTGTCCTGGCGCAACTCGATGCGCTGCTCGACGATCCCTTCTACCGCGGCTTCGAGGTGTACGTGCACCCCATGGGCCGCACGCCGATCGGCTACCACGTGGCGCGCCTGCTGGACCGCAATCCGCGCACTCCGTTCGCGATCGAGCTGACCCTGCACAATCTGCATACCACGCTGTACCGGCGTTGGCGCGACCAGCAATTGCGCGATTGCGCGCAGGCGGTGCAGGCGCGATCGCCTTAGCTGCGCGTCAGCCGCGGCGCGACGCTTCGTGCGACCCTAACTGTCCTCACTTCGAGCTAGGACAGACGCATGGAACTGGGACTTGTAGGCTTGGGCCGGATGGGCGCGAACATGGCCGAGCGGCTGGTGCGTGGCGGCCATCGCGTGGTCGGTTTCGACCTGGGCGAGGCGGCGCGCAGCGCGGCGCAGCAGCGCGGCGTGGAGACGGTGGACGCGATGGCGGCGCTGGTCGCGGCACTGCCGGCGCCGCGCGCGGTGTGGCTGATGGTGCCGGCCGGCAAGATCGTCGACGCCACCCTGGCGGTGTTGCTGCCGCTGTTGGGCGAAGGCGACGTGGTCGTGGATGGCGGCAATTCCTATTACAAGGATTCCATGCGCCGCGCCGGCGAACTGGCTGCGCACGGCATCGCCTACGTCGATTGCGGCACCAGCGGCGGCGTGTGGGGCCTGCAGGAAGGGTATAGCCTGATGATCGGCGGCGACGCCGCGGCGGTGAGCCGGCTCGACCCGCTGTTCGCGACCCTGGCGCCGGCCGCCGATGCCGGCTGGGGCCGGGTCGGCCCCAGCGGCGCCGGCCACTTCACCAAGATGGTCCACAACGGCATCGAATACGGAATGATGCAGGCCTATGCCGAAGGCTTCGCGCTGATGGCGCGCAAGCAGGAGTTCACGCTGGACCTGCACCAGGTCGCCGAGGTCTGGCGCCAGGGCAGCGTGGTGCGCTCGTGGCTGCTGGACCTGTGCTCCGATGCGTTGGGCAGCAATCCCAGCCTGGCCGGCATCGCGCCGTACGTGGAGGATTCCGGCGAAGGCCGCTGGACCGTGGCCGAAGCGATCGACCTCAACGTGCCCGCGCCGGTGATCACCTTGTCGCTGCTGGAGCGGTTGCGCTCGCGCGACGACGATTCGTTCACCGACAAGCTGTTGTCGGCAATGCGCAATCAGTTCGGCGGGCATGCGATCAAGCACGAGACCCAGGCCGTGCCGCCGTCCGGGAGCGCGGCCGGATAAGCCGCGCGGCGGTTCAGTCCAGCGCCAGCGTGCGGCCTTCGGCGGCGCTGCGCTGGCCCAGTTCCAGCAAGCGCATCACCGCCAGCGCCTGCGCCGCATCCACCGGCGCGTGCGCGCGTGCGGCCATCGCCTCGCGAAAGCCGGCATAGCAGTGCCGATAGTCGCCGCGCTGCGTGGGCAACGCCTGCGTGGCGGCACTGCCGTCGGCGCCGACCAGGGTCAATTCGCCGGCAAGCGGATCCTCGCCCCACTGCGGCGCGGCCGGGGTGAGGCCGGCGCGCAACTGCGCCTCCTGCGTGTCCAGCCCCCGCTTGATGTAGCTGCCGCGTTCGCCATGCACGGCGAAGCGCAGCCCGTTCGCCGCGACCAGCGAGCCGGCATGCAGCACCGCACGCAGCCGCGGATAGCGCAGCACCGCATGGAAGTAATCGGTCGCCTGCGCGCCATCGCGCTGCTGCGCCAGATCGACCTGGATCGCCTCGGGCGGGCCGAACAACTGCAAGGCCTGGTCGAGCAGGTGCGGCCCCAGGTCGAACCACAGTCCGGAGCCGGGCAGCGCATGTTCGCGCCAGCGGTCGCCGACCTGCGGGCGGTGGCGATCGAAGTGCGAGTGGAATTCGGCGATCGCGCCCAGCCGGTTCGCGTCGACCAGCGCGCGCAGGGTCAGGAAGTCGCCGTCCCAGCGCCGGTTCTGGAACACGCTGACGAGGCGCCCGGCACGTTGCGCCTGCGCCAGCACCTGCTGCGCCTCCTCCACGTCCAGGGTGAACGGCTTGTCCACCAGCACGTGCTTGCCATGCGCCAGCGCCGCCAAGGCCAGCGGCGCATGGGTCTGGTTGGGTGTGGCCACCACCACCGCATCGACCTGCGCATCGGCGAAGGCCTGCTGCGGGTCGGCGACGATGCGCGCCTGCGGATAGGCCGCGGCGGCTTCGTCGTGGCGGCTGGACACGATGGTGTGCAGGCGCAGGCCCGGCGTGTGCGCGATCAGCGGCGCATGGAACACGCGGCCGACGAAACCGTAGCCGAGCAGGGCGAGATTGAAGGGCTGGGGCATGACGTCGGAACCGCTGCGAATGGGTGGCCAGTATCCCGGCAACGCCCGTCACGCGGCGTGCACGCCTTTCACGCTACCGCGATTTGTCGGTCACGTCGTTTGTACGCCGCCACGCGGACACTCCGCCACACACCTTCAAGGGAGGATGACATCATGAAAAAGATCACATCACGCACGTTGCTCGGCAGCGCACTCGCATTCGGCCTGACCCTGGCCGCCGGTCAGGCGCTCGCGGTCGATCCGCCGACCACCGCCGACAAGGATCACGCCGGCATGGCCCACAACGACGGCATGAAGCACGAGTCCAAGGAGCCGGTCACCGACACCTGGATCACCACCAAGGTGAAGGCCGATCTGCTTGCGACCAAGGATGTCTCCGGTACCGACATCAAGGTCGAGACGCTCAACGGCACGGTCAAGCTGTCCGGTGCGGTCGAGAACAAGATGCAGCGCGACAAGGCGGTGTCGGTCGCGAAGATGATCGACGGGGTCAAGAAGGTCGATTCGACCGGCCTGAAAGTGGCTGGCGCGGCCAAGCACTGAGCCACCCCATCGGTGCCGGCGGCGGGGCGCGCGACGAGGCGCGCCCCGCCGCCACACCTACGACGCACTCTTCGGAGTGCGTTTTTTTTGGGCGCCACAACCGCGTGCCGGGCGCATCACGCAGCGTAGCGCCGTGCTTCGCATTGCATTGACGCGCGTTCAGCCATCATCAAGCTACGTTGGCTACCAGGCGAATTGCCATGTTGGATGCTTACTCTCCCGCCGCGTCCAGCCACGCGGCCCAGCCAGCCGCGTCGCTCGACGCGGTGGATACCAGGGCGCTCTCCTCGACAGGCGCGCCGCCGCGACCGTCTTCCTGCTTGCCACTGGCGATGCGCCAGCTCGAATCCCGGCTGGGCATGCTGCTGGCCAGTTTCCACGATGATGCCGGTTTCTGGGCGGCTTTCGCCACGCTGATGCAGCGCTTGGACGAAGGCCTGGACCCCGCCGAGCGTGCGCGCCTGCGCAGCCATGCCGATTTCCTGCTGGTCCGGGCCGGGATGTCGTCGTGGACGCTGATCGCTGCCACGCAGGGCGCGGCCGCTCGCGCGCGGCCGCTGCGCCCGCACCGCGCCTGATCGCATCGCATCGACACTGGTCACGGGCGGCGCACAGTCGCCCGTTTCTTTGTTCCCGAGCATTAGGATAGAGTCGTCTTCACGGCGCGCGCTGGGGAGTTGCGTAAAGCCTGAATAATTCATCGTGCGCTTGCGGGGATCGGCGACAATGCCGCCCCGCTGTCGCTGCCGTCTTCAATCTTCCAAGAACAGGTATGCAGATCACCGCCAAACATGACGCCTGGGACCGCTGGCGCTTGCCGCTGCTGGCGCTGGCTGTCGTGTTGATCGTGATCCTGCCTTCGTTGCTGTTGCGGCAGATGAGCGACAGCGCCTTGCGTGCGGCCGACTGGGTCAGCCACAGCCAGGAGGTCACCGCCACGCTGAGCAATCTGGAAGCCAACATGCGCGACATGGAATCGGCGGCGATGGCGATGTCGCACGACGTCGACTCGCCGATCCTGCGCGCACGTTTCAACGAGTCGCGCACCGCAATGGCGCCGGCCATCGCGCGCCTGGTCGAGCTGACCCGCGACAATGCCGACCAGCAGGTGCGCATCGGCCGCCTACAGAGCATCCTGGAACGCCGAGGCCTGCTGGCCGCACGTATCGCCGAGAACCGCGACCCGGAACGGATCCGTGCCTTGATCCTGGAGATGACCGCGGACAATCCGATCCGCGGCCTGATCGCCGACCTGCAGAAGCGCGAGAACGCGCTGCTGGCCGAGCGCACCGCCGATGCCGACCAGCGGCGGATGCTGGCCTCTGCGATCAGTTGGGTGTCGCTGGCGGTGCAGTTGCTGCTGCTGGGCCTGGTGATCTGGCTGCTGCAACGGCAGATCGGCCGGCGCCTGGACGCGGAGCGGCACATGCTGCGCGCCAATGCCCGTGCCGCCGCGGTGCTGCAGACGGTGCGCGAGCCGATCGTGCTGCTCGACAGTCAGCAGCGCATGCTGATGCACAACGCCGCGTTCGGCGAACTGTACGGGCTGGACCCGGAGCAGGTGCCGAAGATGCTGGCCGAGGTCGGTGACGGCGTCTGGCAGGACGGCATCATCGTCCAGCGCCTGGCCGACGTGCTGTTGCGCGGGCGCGAGCTGTGGGATTTCGAGCACGAACAGCTCGGCGCCGACGGCGTCGCGCGCACCATGCTGCTAAACGCGCGGCGCATGCCGCTGCCGGACAGCGAGGACCAAGTGGTGCTGATGACGGTCAGCGACATCAGCCTGCAGAAGGCCTCGCAGCAGCGTATCCAGATGCTCAACCGGCAGCTCGAGGGCAAGGTGGAGCAGGTCTCGGAGGTCAATCGCGAGTTGGAGGCCTTCAGCTATTCGGTCTCGCACGACCTGCGCGCGCCGCTGCGCCATGTCGCCGGCTTCGCCGACAAGCTGGCCCGCCACCTCGGCGACGCCGCCGACGAAAAGAGCCGCCATTATCTGGAAGTGATCGGCACCTCGGCGCGGCGCATGGCCTCGCTGATCGACGACCTGCTGGTCTATTCGCGGCTGGGCCGCAGTGCGCTGCGCTTGCAGGCGGTGGACATGCAGTCGCTGGTGGCGGAGACGCGCTCGGTGCTGGACGCCAACTACCAGTCCGACCACGCCGGCAGCGGCCATCGCATCGAGTGGAGCGTCGCGCCGCTGCCGATCCTGGTCGCCGACGAGAACATGATGCGTCAGCTGTGGTTGAACCTGCTCGGCAATGCGGTCAAGTACAGCGCCAGGCGCGAGGTTGCGGTGATCGAGGTCGGCTATCAGCTGCAAGCGGACGGCAGCCACCGCTTCAGCGTGCGCGACAACGGCGCCGGTTTCGACATGGCCTATGCGGCCAAGCTGTTCGGTGTGTTCCAGCGCCTGCACAAGGCCAGCGAGTACACCGGTACTGGCATCGGCCTGGCCAGCGTGCGCCGCGTGCTGACCCGTCACGGCGGCCATATCTGGGCCGAGGCGGCGCCGGATATGGGCGCGACCTTCCATTTCGTGTTACCCCCCGCGCCCGAAGCGCCTACCGACGAGTTGACCGCATGACCGCCATCCGCACCATCCTGCTGGCCGAAGACAGCCCCGCCGATGCCGAGATGGCGGTCGATGCGCTGCGCGATGCGCGCCTGGCCAATCCCATCGTGCATGTCGAAGACGGCGTGGAGGCGATGGACTACCTGCTGCGCCGCGGCGCCTACGCCGACCGCGAGGAAGGCCTGCCGGCGGTGCTGCTGCTGGACATCAAGATGCCGCGCATGGACGGGCTGGAAGTGCTGAAGCTGGTGCGCACCGACGAATCGCTCAAGCGCCTGCCGGTGGTGATCCTGTCGTCCTCGCGCGAGGAAAGCGACCTGGCGCGCAGCTGGGATCTGGGCGTCAATGCCTACGTGGTCAAGCCGGTGGACGTGGACCAGTTCTTCACTGCGGTGAAGACGCTGGGCACGTTCTGGGCGTTGATCAATCAGGCGCCGGACAAAGAGTAAGCGCGCATGCCCACCACCGGCACCAATCTAGGGCCGCTGCGGATCCTCATGGTCGAGGATTCTCCGGAGGACGCCGAGCTGCTGTCCGACCAGCTGCTGGATGCCGGATTGGAGGCGACCTTTCGCCGTGTGGAAGGCGAGTCCGCGCTGCGCGCGGCGCTGCGCGAGTTCGCCCCGGACATCGTGTTGTCGGACCTGAGCATGCCGGAGTTCTCCGGCCACCAGGCGCTGCGCGTGCTGCGCGAGCACAGCAGCTCGATGCCCTTCATCTTCGTCTCCGGCACGATCGGCGAGGAGACCGCGGTGGAGGCGCTGCGCGATGGCGCCAACGATTACATCATCAAGCACAACCCGACCCGGTTGCCGTCGGCGGTGGTGCGCGCGATCCGCGAGGCGCGCACCGAGCGCGAGCGGCAGCGGGTCGAGGGCGAACTGATGCGCGCGCAGCGGCTGGAGAGCCTGGCGCTGCTCGCCGCCGGTCTCAGCCACGACCTGCGCAACATCCTGCAGCCGCTGCTGATCGTGCCGGAGCTGATGATCGAGCGCAGCGACGACCCGCAGCTGCGGCACTTGGCCGAGGTCATCGCCGAGTGCGGCCGGCGCGGCCACGAGATGGCCGAATCGATGCTGTCGTTCGTGCGCGGTTCGCGCACGCCCAGCGAGCGGGTGTCCATCGCCGGCCTGTTCCAGGCGGTGCAGATGCTGCTCAAGAGCAGCCTGCCGGAGCGGGTCAGCCTGCAGGTGGAGGTGGCCGATGCCGCGCTGTCGATCGAGGCCAATTACACCGAGCTGCAGCAGTGCCTGCTCAACCTCGGCCTGAACGCGATCCAGGCGATGCCCGGCGGCGGCGCGCTGAGCATTGCGGCGGCGCCGGCGCTCGGCGCCGACGGCAACGAGCAGGTGCGGATTCTGGTCCGCGACACCGGCGTGGGCATGGACGCCGCCACCCAGGCGCAACTGTTCAGCCCGTTCTTCACCACAAAGCCCGACGGCACCGGCCTGGGCCTGATCTCGTGCAAGCGCATCGTCGAGAGCTACGGCGGCAGCATCGGCGTGGACAGCACGCCGGGCGTGGGCACCTGCTTCGAACTGCTGATTCCGCTGCGCGGCCAGGCGCCCTCGGCCGAGCCGGAGCCGGCGATCCCGATGGGTAAGGGCCAGCGCGTGTTGCTGGTCGACGGCGAGGCCACGCGCCTGTCGCTGCTGGGCAATGCCCTGTCCAGCCAGGGCTATCAGCCACAGCTGGCCTCCGACGGCGCCGCGGCGCTGCGCGACGTGCGCGAACACGGCATGCCGGATCTGCTGATCGTGGACAGCGACATCATCCTGCTGTCGGCGGTGAGCCTGCTGCTGGCCTTGCAGGACCTGGACTATCGCGGCCCGGCGATCGTGCTCGAGGATGCCGGCACGGCGATGCAGCGCGACCACTTCCCGCGCGACATCGCCGTGCACGTGTTGCGCAAGCCGCTGGAAATGCAGCGCGTGTTCCGCGCGGTGGCGCATGATCGCCGTGCACGTGTTGCGCAAGCCGCTGGAAATGCAGCGCGTGTTCCGCGCGGTGGCGCATGCGTTGGAGAGTGGTTGAGGAGTCGGGACTCGGGACTCGGAAGGGCAACAGCAACAACGGCGTTGCCTTCCTTAGTTCAGACACGCCTGCAGTCGTCGTAGTCCAGCTTTTACGAGTCCCGAGTCCCGGCTTCACTCACTGCTGCGACGACTGGTCTTCCGGGTCGCGCCGGGCCGGCACGCGGCGCGGCGGCAGCGGCGGCAGGTTGCCGCGGTTGTCGGTTTCGCTCTGGCTGGTCATCGCCGGCTCCCACGGGAAGCGCGGCAGCGTGCGCACCGCGTGCTCCAGCTTGCGCGACCAGGTGTCGTGGATTTCCGAGTACAGCGGGGTGTCCGCTTCCAGGCGCAGGCGTTCGGTCACGCGCAGATCGTTGCGGCGGATCAGGGCCACGTCGATCGGCATGCCGACCGACAGGTTGGAGCGGATGGTGGAGTCCAGCGACACCAGCGCGGTGCGCGCGGCGTCCTCCAGCTGCATCTCCGGGCGAATGATGCGGTCCAGGATCGGCTTGCCGTATTTGGACTCGCCGATCTGCAGGTACGGCGTCTCCGGCGAGGTGGCGATGGCGTTGCCCAGCGGGTAGATCATGTACAGCCCGGGCCGCTCGCCGGCGATCTGCCCGCCCAGGATCAGCGTGGACTGCACGTTGATGCCGCTGTGCTGGGACTGGTCTGACAGTTTGACCTGGCTGGAGACCAGGACCTCGCCGACGTACTCGGCGACCTCGAACAGGTGTTTGAACGAGCGCAGGCTGCGTGGCGCGTCGGGATCGTCCGCATCGCGTTGCAGCTTGGAGATCGCCAGCTGGGTGGTGGCCAGGTTGCCCGCCGACATCAATGCGAACACCGCCTGCCCCGGATACTCGAACACGTGCAGCTTGCGATGCACGCGGACGTCGTCCAGCGAGGCGTTGGTGCGTGTGTCTGCGGCGAAGACCAAGCCTTCGTCCACTTCGATGCCTACGCAATAAGTCATGTCGCTGCCGGAGTTCAGTGCGTTTCGATTCTATGCGGGGGGGACGGGCTTGGCTACCCGTTGACGGTTGCGGCCGCGGCATGCGCGAATATCGCATGACCATCGTGCTCCTCAGCCTGGGCAGCAATGTGCGCCCGCAACAGCATCTGTCCGCCGCGATAGCTGCGCTGCGCCAGCGTTTCGGCCAGATCGTGGTGTCCCCGACCTACCGCACCGCGGCGGTCGGATTCGACGGCCCACCGTTCCTGAACAATGCCGTATCGTTGCACACCGAGTGGGAGCTGGAAGTGCTGTGTACATGGCTGCATGCGCTGGAAGACGCGCATGGCCGCGACCGCAGCGCTCCGCGTTTCAGCAACCGCGCCCTGGACATCGACATGGTGTTCTACGGCGACCGTATCGTCGAAGGCCCCGGCCACCTGCGCATCCCGCGCCCGGAACTGCGCCACGCCTTCGTGCTCAAGCCGCTGGCCGACATCGCCGCCGATTTCGTCGACCCGCTCAGCGGCCGCAGCCTGAGCGCGCTGTGGCAGGCGCATGCGCAGTTCGGGGAGGTGTTCGAGGTGGTGGAGCTTGGTGAAGCCGGGACTCGGGACTCGATGGAGCCGGAACTCGGGACTCGATGAAGCCGGGACTTGGGACGCGGGACTCGATGACGGCGGCATTCGTGGGATGTGGAGGTCTTGGGAGTGGTTTGCTGCCTCGAGCGTCCGCTGGGCGAGGCACTGCCAGCTTTCATGACCACCGAGTCCCCCAGTCCCCAGTCCCGGCTCTCAAGAAAGCCCCCGCCCCCCATCCACCCGCAACGTCTGCCCGGTGACGAAACCGGCGTCGTCCAGCAGCCAGCGCACCGCTTCGGCGATTTCCTCGACTTGGCCGATCCGCGCCAGCGGGGTGCGTGCCAGCAAGGCCTGCTGCGCGGCGCTGTCCTTGCCGGCTTCCGGCCACAGGATCGCGCCGGGGGCGATGGCGTTGACCCGCACCTGCGGCGCCAGTTCCAGCGCCAGCGAGCGGGTCAGCATCGCCAGCGCGGCCTTGGCCGCGCTGTACAGTGGGTGCGCGCGCAGCGGCTGTTCGGCGTGCAGGTCGGTGATGTTGACGATCGCGCCGCGGTGTGCGCGCAGTTGCGCGGCCGCGGCCTGGGCCAGGAACAGCGGCGCGCGCGCGTTGACCGCGAACAGGTCGTCCCATTGCGCCGGCGTGGCCTCGGCCAGCGGGGTGGGGTAGAAGGTGGAGGCATTGTTGACCAGCGCGTCGAGCCGGCCGAAGCGCTGCACGCACTGCGCCACCAGCGCCGGCAATTGCGCGGCATCGCGCAGGTCGGCTTGCAGCGCCAGGGTGCTGCCAGCGCGCAGGCGTTCCAGTTCCTGCGCCAGCGCCTGCAGCTCGGCCTGCGAGGTATGCGCGTGTAGCGCCAGGCGATAGCCGGCCGCGTGCAGGCGCCGCGCGATGCCGGCGCCGATGCGGCGCGCGCTGCCGGTGATCAGGGCCACTTTGGTCTCGGTCATGTGTGCATTCCACGCTCGGCTATGCTGTGCATTGTCCACGCAATCCAGCGCCGCATGCCGATCGACTTCCCCGCCCCCGACGCCGACGCGCTCGCCCACAGCGATCGACTGGCCGCACATCTGCGCGCCGAGATCGCCGCCGGCGCCGGCGCGATTCCGTTCTCGCGCTTCATGGAGCTGGCGCTGTACGCGCCGGGCCTGGGCTACTACAGCGCCGGCAGCAGCAAGTTCGGCGCGGACGGCGACTTCGTCACTGCGCCGGAGCTGGGGCCGTTGTTCGCCGCCACCGTCTCCAACGCGCTGGCGCCGGTGTTGCAGCAGCTCGGGCCGCAGGCGCGGATGCTGGAAGTGGGCGGCGGCAGCGGCGCGTTTGCCGAGGTGATGCTCAAGCGCCTGCTGGCGCTGGACGCGCTGCCCGAGCGTTACGCCATCCTCGAACCCAGCGCCGACCTGCGCGAACGCCAGCGCGAACGCCTGCAACGTGCGCTGATCCCGCCGGTGTTCGACCTGGTTGAGTGGCTGGACCGGCCGTTCGAGGATGACTGGAACGGGGTGCTGTTCGCCAACGAGGTGATCGATGCGCTGCCGACGCCGCGCTTCACCCTGCGCGACGGCGAGGTGTTCGAGGAAACCGTGACCCTGGACGGCGAAGGCCGCTTCCGCCGTGGCGAGCAGCCGGCCGATCCGTTGCTGGCGGCGGCGGTGCGGCATGTCGAACGCGATCTGGAAACGCCATTCGCCGATGGCTATCGCTCCGAACTGCTGCCGCAGCTGCCGTACTGGATCCAGGCGGTGGCCGGCGGCCTGCGCAGCGGCGCGATGCTGTTCGTCGACTATGGCTATCCGCGCGGCGAGTTCTACCTGCCGCAGCGCGACGACGGCACCCTGCGCGCGTTCTACCGGCATCGCACCCATGCCGATCCCTATCTGTGGCCGGGCCTGCAGGACCTGACCGCATCGGTGGACTTCACCGCGCTGGCCGAGGCCGGCACCGGCGCCGGTTTCGAACTGGGCGGCTACTGCACCCAGGCCAGCTTCCTGCTCGGCAACGGCCTGGCTGCGCTGCTGGCCGAGGCCGAGGCGCGCAGCGACGAACGCGGCCGCCTGCGCCTGCGCGAGCAGGTGAAGCGCTTGACCCTGCCCAGCGAGATGGGCGAGCGCTTCCAGGTGATGGGTTTCGAACGCGACGTGTCGCTGGCGCCGGCGTTCCTGGCCGGCGACCTGACCTGGCGGCTGTGATGGCGGCGGTGCGCGCATTCCGCCGGCCCTGGCTGTGGTTGGGGCTGTGGTGGCTGGGTGTGCTGGGGCTGATCTACGTGTGCATGATGCCGTACCCGCCGCAGCTATCCGACCTGCCGGACACCGACAAGGTCGAGCATGTCACCGCCTACCTGCTGCTGGCGGCCGGTGCGGTGCAGGTCTACGCCGGGCCGCGCGCCTGGCGTTGGGCGGCGCTGGGCCTGCTGCTGCTGGGCATCGGCATCGAGTTCGCGCAGGGCGCGTGGACCACCACGCGGTCGGCCGATCCGTTCGACGCGCTGGCCGATGCGCTGGGCGTGGCGGCGGGAATGGCCACCGCGCTCACCCCGCTGCGCGATCTGCTGTGGCGGTTGGAGAGCGGCGCGCGGCGGCGCCGCTGACCGTCGGCGCGCGGCGTGCGGGCATGCCGCTGCGGTCCCGCGTTTCCGCCAAGAGGCGGATTCTTCGTGGTGATGCAAGGTGTCGGCTTGATGCCTGGCATAGGCTGGGCAGCACATGCAATAGCGGGTTTGTGTGCACCGCGCTGCCTGCGGTGTACGCCTGTGCGCTGCACCAGTGTCAGCCCCCCCCTTCGCCTCGGAGAATCCATGTGCACAGACCCAGCAGCTCACGCAATCTCCCGCTGGTCGCCGGGCTGTGCCTGGTCGTCATCGCCGCACCCGCCACCGCCGCATGGAACGGCATCTGCAAGGGCACTGCGACCTACACCAGCTCGGGCTATTCCGGCGGCGCCGCGCTGCTGGATCCGATTCCACCCAAGATGATGATCGCCGCGCTGAACCCGAAGCAGATGAACTATGGCGGTGTCGCCGCTGCGCTGGCCGGTGCCTACCTGCAGGTGCGGGGGCCGCTCGGCATCGCTACGGTCTACGTTACCGATCTGTATCCGGAGGGACGCAATTGCGGCCTGGACCTGTCGCCCAACGCCTTCGCCGCCATCGGCGATATCAGTGCGGGCCATATTCCGATCAGCTGGAAGGTGGTCGCGGCGCCGATTACCGGCAATGTGGTGTACCGGATCAAGGAAGGCAGTTCGCAGTCTTGGGCGGCTATCCAGGTGCGCAATCAGCTGTACCCGGTGGTCAAGTTCGAGTACAAGAAGAACGGCGAGTGGGTCAGTCTGCCGAAGATGCCCTACAACCATTTCGTCGGCGAGAAGATGGGCGCGCAATTGCTGGAGATCCGCCTCACCGACATTCGCGGCCAGGTCGTGACCGATACGCTGAAGGCCTTGCCCAGCCAGGGCGACAAGGGCGTGTACTTCGTCGAGGGTCACGTGCAGTTCGCCAAGTGAGCCGTGCTGCGACGGCGCGTGATCGCCTTGCGCCGTGCTGTGCGAGGGGCTTTGGCCTGGACAGCCCTGGGCATCGGCAAGTGCCCCATGCTGTCGGTCGCCGCTGAAGTTGCTCCTACAGTGCACCCGGCGAGTCGATAGCAAGCTTCCTGGTAGGAGCGGCTTCAGCCGCGACGAACGAAGCCATCCAGCGATCCGACCTGGGAAACAGTTGGGACTGAAGTCCCTCCCACAGTGCACCCGGCCGGCTTGCCGCACGTCTCCTGTGGGAGCGACTTCAGTCGCGACGCGCGGAGCCGTCCAGTTGCCGGGCTTCAGAAACGATCGTGACAGATGGACCAAGAAAAGGCCGGGAATCGCAGCAGCTTTAGCAACCTGTCGCGGCTGAAGCCGCTCCTACAGAAAGCGTGGTTCCGGCTGCAGCCGAGTGCCGGGTCGCGCTCAGAACTTTGAGTGCAGCGTGGCCATGTAGCGGCGGCCGTTCTTGTAGCGCCCTGCAGGGATGGTGCTTGTCGCCGAGGTATTGGAAGCATTACGCGTCGAGCAAGTTCTGCGGGTCCATCTGCAGCGACCACTGCCCGCTGATCGCATAGCCGATCCTGGCCCCCGGTCGATGCTGACGCAGGGATCTGCGCGAACGCTGCATGTCCTGCGTTTGCGCCGCGCATGCGCGGCCCCAGCCCCGTGCGGACTGATTCTTGCGAGGCTATGACAACGATGTCAAGTCCTGGCCGGGAAATTCGTCTGGTGCTGGTCCAACCCTGGGCAATGCATGTCGACACCGGCAGGCCGCCGCCGAAGCGCCGAGGAATTTCTATAGATCAAAGGGTTATGAGGATCGTTGGGGCGCGGGCGGAGCGGCAAGCAGCTGATTATAAAAATGTTTTTCGGATTCCGGGGCGAGTCCAGGCGCCATTTTTGCGATTGCGCGCATTGCAGCGTTGACACAATCTTTCTAAGACCATAAGAATCGAGGCGCCTGGAATTGGTCTTCGCCAATTCGGGGTCGATCAGTCCAGCAGCCGCATGCAATCGCCCGCTCCGGGGTGGGGACGGGGACGCGCCTTCCGCGACACGAGGCGCAGCAACAGACAACACGTTCCATCGGCTCCGTGCCCGCACGGACGGCATCGCCCTGCGCGTCGCGTCGGGCGCCATGGAGGGTGCTGCCTGCCGATCGCTGCCGCTGGGTGTCAGACGTCGTCGTGCCGATCAGCCATCAACCAGGATAGCCCAATGCCACATGCCGCCCGCTCCCGTCCGCACTGTTGTTCCCTGTCCGTCCTCGCCACCGCCATCGCGCTCGGTCTGCTCAGTGCCGGCGCGCAGGCGCAGCAAGCGCCGGCATCCGACGGGATCTCCCAGCTCGATACCGTGACCGTCACCAGTTCCTACCAGAAGAGCCTGATCACCGCGCTGGACAACAAGCGCGAAGACGCGCGCATGACCGACGGCATCTCCTCCGAGGACATCGGCAAGTTCCCGGCCGAGAATATCGCCGAGGCGATCCAGCGCATTCCTGGCGTACAGATTTCCACCATCAACGGCCGCGGTTCGACCATCAGCATCCGCGGCCTGGGCCCGCAGTATTCGGCCACCACGATCAACGGCCAGACCATCAAGAGCGCCGATTTCACCGACGGTTTCCGCTACGACATCATCCAGCCGGAAGTGGCCGCGGCGATCGAGGTGATCAAGTCGCCGTCGGCGGACATGGACGCCGGTGGGCTATCGGGTACGGTCAACATCAAGACCACCAAGCCGCTGGACTACAAGGAACGCAAGCTGATCCTGTCGGCCAAGGAGCAATACTCCGAATTCGCCGGCGGCGCGCCGACGCCCAAGGCGGTGCTCACCTACATCGACCAGTTCCAGCTCGCCGACGGCGGCGAACTTGGCGTGTTCGTCAACGCCGGCTACCAGAAGCTCAAGGACCGCGCCGACTACCTGTGGATCGACCGCTGGTTCACCCAGGACACCGACGACGGCACCGCGTACATCCCGCGCCGCCCGCGCTACCGCTCGATCGAGCGCGAAACTGACCGCAAGATGCTCACCGCCGGCCTGCAGTGGAAGCCCAACGACCGGCTGGAGATGAACCTGACGGCGCTGTACTCGCAGGACAAGACCGACAACGACATGAACCAGTTGGTCTATTCCTTCGAGCGCAACGCACTGAACGTGCTGGAAACCGACGGCCAGACCGCGACCAAGGTGTCGGCTTCCAACTACTGGCTGGAGAACAACCGCCAGCGCGAGCGCCACGATCTCACTTCGCAGCTGGTGACCTGGGACGCCAAGTGGAAGGGCGATGCGTGGACCTTCAGCGGCGTGGCCAACTACACCGAAGGCAAGACCGAGGAGGACGAGCGCGCGGTGATCCTCGGCCGCAAGCCGACCGCGACGCTGTTCGACATGTCCAATCCCGGCGCGATCTCGCTGACCACCGATGCCGACGCCAACGACGCCAGCGCCTGGAATCAGGCCAACCTGGTGCGCGACGAATATCCCAACGGCGCGATCACCAAGCTCAGCAACAAGGAATGGTCGCTGCAGTTCGATGCCGAGCGCTATGTCGGCGCCGGCTTCCTGGACTCGGTGAAGTTCGGCACCAAGTTCCGCCGCGAGACCTTCGACCGCAACGTCTGGCGCCGCGACTTCCTGTACATGATCAACTCCGGCGCGGTGTCCGGCTATGCGATGTTCCCGGAACTGTCGGCGGCCAGTTCCAGCGTCAGCAACTTCCTCGACGGCAACCTGGCCTCGCAGAGCGGCTGGGTGGCGCCGGACGTGTACGCCTACGCCGACGCGCTGGCCGCCTCCGGCATCACCGTGCCGGTGCTGTTCGCGCCGCAGGCCAGCTACCACATCCGCAACGACATCTTCTCCAGCTATGCGCTGGTCAAGATCGACACCGAACTGGGCAACATGCGCCTGCGCGGCAATGTCGGGATGCGCTACGAGAACACCAAGCGCACCACCGACACCTACCTGACCACCGCCTCGCAATACAGCGAGGACGCCAACGACGTGGTCGGCACCGCGCGTGCGCCGTACGAGTACCACAACTGGTTGCCGAGCCTGAATCTGGTGCTGGACATGCGCGAAGACCTGCTGCTGCGCTTCGCCGCGGGCAAGGTGCTGGTGCGGCCGATCCTGGACAGCAACACCGCCATCGCCAGCACCATCTCCTCGGGCAGCAACACCGGCGGCACCACCACCTACGACGTGTCGCTGGGCCAGACCGACCTGAAGGCCCTGACCGCCAACCAGGCCGACCTCGGTCTGGAGTGGTACTACGGCCAAGGCGGCGGCCTGACCCTGGCCGGCTTCTGGAAACAGGTCAAGAACGGCACCTTCAACAGCATCGTCTGCCCGACCACGTTCAACGGGGCGGCGCTGTCCGCCAACAGTTCCGGCGACTGCGTGGACGGCAACGGCAACATCTACGAGATCACCGCCACCCAGAACGATCCGAGCAAGGTCAAGATCAAGGGCTACGAGCTGGGCTGGACCCAATCGTTCGATGCGTGGCTACCGATCCAGGGCTTCGGCCTGACCGCCAACTTCACCCGGGTGATCCCGCAGCGCGACACCGACTTCCAGATCCGCAACCTGTCGGAGAAGACCTGGAACGCCACCGGCTACTGGGAGAATGCGATGTTCTCCGCACGCCTGTCGCTGAACCACCGCAGCGAGTACGAGCAGGACAGCAGCGACAGCTTCTTCGCCCGCGAAGGCCATACCATGAAGGCGCGCACCCAGCTCGACGCGGTGCTCGGCTACCAGGCCACCGACACGCTCAGCTTCCAGCTCGGCGGACTCAACCTGACCGACAAGAAGGAAGAGGCGTACAAGGACATCAGCAGCCGCTGGCAGATGACCGGCGTCACCGGCCGCAGCTTCTACGTGTCGATGCAGTGGGACATCCTGTGAGGCCGCTGCGGTCGCTTGCAGGATAGACCGCAGCCTGCCCGGCGCCGCGCTGGCGCCGGGCAGGGCGACGTGGCCCATCCCGATCGCATTCACAGGTTTCAGGGCAAGCGCATGCAACGACGAAAATTCCTGGCAGGCGGCGCGGGTGCCGGCCTGCTGCTGGCGGCGCCGGGTTTGAGCTGGGCAGGTAGCACGGCGCAGGCCGGTATGGCCGCTGGCGCGACCGGCGCCGCCGCAGCGGCAGTGCCGACGTTGACGCTGGCAGTGGATCCCGGCCTGTTGTGCCTGGACGAGGGCTGGCGTTTCCACGAAGGCGACATCCCATTCCCGCCGATCAGCGGCCAGGACGCCAGCTACGACAACGCCAAGGCTGGCAAGGCCTGGGGCGCGGCCGCCGGCGATTACGACGACAGCCAATGGCGGCAGCTGCGGCTGCCGCACGATTTCGCCATCGAGCAGCCGATCGCGGCCAGCGCCAACGTGGCGCAGGGCTATCGCCGCCGCGGTATCGCCTGGTACCGGCGCAGCCTGCGGCTGGACGAAGCGCAGCGCGGCAAGGCGCTGGAGTTGCGTTTCGACGGCATCTCCAGCCGCGCCACGGTGTGGGTCAACGGTTTGCTGATGGCGCGCAGCTGGAGCGGCTACGACGGGTTCGCCATCGACCTGAGCGCGATCGCGCGCTACGGCCAGGACCTCAACAGCATCGCGGTGCGCGTGGATGCCGAGGCCATGGACGGCTGGTGGTACGAAGGCGCGGGCATCTACCGGCACACCTGGCTGGCGCTGCGCGATGCGCTGCATATCGTCGGCGACGGCGTGCATGCGGTGCCGCGGATCGGCAGCGACGCACAGTGGACGCTACCGGTCGCGGTCACGCTCGCCAATACCGGCGAGCAGGTTGACGCGGCGGCGCTGGAGGTGGCGCTGTACGACGCGCACGGCACGTTAGTGGCGCAGGGCAGCACCGCGGTGCAGGTCGGCGCGCTGGCACAGGCGCTGGCGCAGGTCGAACTGCAGGTGCCGCAGCCGCAGCGCTGGGACGTGGCCGCGCCGCATCTGTACCGGGTGGTGGCGGTGTTGCGCAGCGCTGGCCGCGAGCGCGACCGCCGCGAGTGCGCGATCGGCTTTCGGACGCTGCGCTTCGATGCGCAGCAGGGCTTCTTCCTCAACGAGCGGCCGCTGAAGATCAAGGGCGCCTGCCTGCACCAGGACCATGCCGGGGTCGGCGTGGCGGTACCCGACAGCCTGCTGGAGTTCCGCATCCGCCGGCTCAAGCAGCTGGGCTGCAATGCGATCCGCCTGCACCACGCGGTGGCCAGCGAACTGCTCGATGTGTGCGATCGGCTGGGCATGTTGGTGATGGCCGAGAACCGCGTATTCAATCCCGCGCCCGACTACGCCGCGCAACTGCGCTGGCTGGTGCGCCGCGACCGCAACCATGCCTGCGTGTTCTTGTGGTCGGTGTTCAACGAGGAGCCGATGCAGGGCACCGTCGCCGGTTACGAAATGGTGCGCCGCGCGGTGGCGCTGGTGCGCGAGCTGGACGACAGCCGGCCGGTGACCGCGGCGATGAACGACGGCATGCTGACCCAGCGCAACGCCGCCGATGCGGTGGACGTGGTCGGCTTCAACTATCGCCAGTTCAACTACGACCGGGTGCGCGCGGCGATGCCGCACAAGCCGCTGCTGTCCAGCGAGGACACCAGCGCGTTCCAGACCCGGGGCGCCTGGGTCACCGACATGGCCGCGCACGTCATCGCCGAGGACGACTCGGTCGCCGCGCCGTGGGGCAACACTCATCGCAGGTCCTGGAAGCTGATCGACGAGCGCCCGTATCTGGCCGGCGGGTTCGTCTGGACAGGTTTCGACTACCGCGGCGAGCCGACCCCGTTCGAATGGCCGTCGGTGTCCTCGTTCTTCGGCATCATGGATCTGTGCGGTTTTCCGAAGGGCGCGTATTGGTTGCGCCAGGCGCAGTGGATCGACGCTGCGCCGGTGCTGCAGCTGCTGCCGCACTGGAACTGGCCGGGCCGCGAAGGCACGCCGATCAAGGTGATGGCGTTCTGCAACGCGCAGCAGGTGGAGCTGTGGCTCAACGGCCAGTCGCAGGGACGGCAGGCGGTGGACCGGATCGAGATGAACGCCTGGCAGGTGGCGTATGCGCCGGGCGTGCTGGAGGCGGTGGCCTATCGCGATGGCCGCGAAGTGGCGCGGCAGCGGGTGCAGACGGTCGGCACGCCGGTCGCGCTGCGGCTGACCGCGGACCGCACACGGATGCGCGGCGATGGCCGCGACGCGCAGCCGATCACCCTGGAAGCGGTGGATGCGCAGGGCCGCCATGTGCCGTTCGCCGATGCGCAGATCGCGCTGCAGGTCGACGGCGGGCGCCTGCTCGGCGTCGGCAACGGCGATCCGAACCGGCACGCGGCCGACAACGTGCCGCAGGTGCAGTTGTTCAACGGCCTGGCGCAGGCCATCGTCGAGGCCGGTATCAGCCAGCGCCGGCTGCGCATCGAGGCGCGCGCGCCGGGCCTGCGATCTGCGCAGGTCACGATCGGCCTGGATGCAGTGGCCTTGCCGCCATCGCTGCCGCCGGCCGCCGCGGCG
>NZ_CAPJ01000293.1 GCF_000331775.1 Xanthomonas translucens pv. translucens DSM 18974 | reverse complement strand
CGTGCACATCAGCTGGATCGAACGCTGCGCTAGCCCAGCGCCTGCCACAGCTGATGCACACCCAGCGCCAGCAAGGTCAGGAAGAACACCCGGCGGAACGCCTCGGCGGGAATGCGCTGGCGCAGGCGCGTGCCAAGCCACATGCCCAGCGCGGTCGGCAGCAGCGCCAGCAACGAAGGGCCGACCGCGCCACGCGTAAACGCGCCATGCCAGGCCAGGGCAATGGCCAGCGTCAATGTGGCGGTGAAAAAGCAGTAGCCCAGCGCACGCATCAACGTCTCCCGCGGCAGGCCGAGCGCGACCAGATAGGGCAGGGCCGGCACCACGAATACGCCAGTGGCGCCGGTCAGCAGGCCGGTCGCCAATCCGGCGGCCGGACCCGCCCACGGTTCGTGCCGCTGCGGCAACCGGCCTTGCCAACGGCTCAGCCCGAGCAGCGCATACAGCGCCAGCAAGCCGCCGAGTCCGCCGCGCGCCAGCGCCGGATCGGCGCCGACCAGGATGCCGGCGCTGAGCCAGGTGCCGATCACCAGCGTCGCCAGCAGCGGCCACAGCCGTCGCAGCAACGCCACCGCGCCGTCGCCCCAGGCTTGCTGCAAATTGGTCAGCAGCGACGGCAGGACCAGCAGCGCAGCCGCCTCGGGCGGCGCCAGCCACAGTCCCAGCAGGCCCATCGCCACCGTCGGCAGGCCGGTGCCGGCGATGCCCTTGACCAGGCCGGCCAGGCAGAACACCGCGGCGATCGGCAGCAGATGCGGGATGAGCGATTGCATGCGTGCAGCATCGGCCATGCCGCGGCGCCGGACAATGCGTAATCGCTTCAGGCAGACTCCGGCAACGTCGAAGGCTGGAACGGCGATGCACCTGGATTTCATCGGCTTGCGGCTGTTCGTGGCGGTGGCCGAGGCCGGCAGCATCACCGCCGGCGCGGAACGGGCCGCGTTGTCGCTGGCTGCGGCCAGCGCGCGCATCCGCAGGTTGGAGCTGCAGGTCGGAGGCGCTGTTGCGGCACGCGCGGCAGTTGCTGCGCCAGGCCGAGGCGATGCGCGCCGAACTGGGCGAGCACGCCTGCAGCAATCAGGCCACGGTGCGGCTGCTGGCCAATACCGCGGCGCTGTACGAATGGCTGCCCGAACTGCTGGCCGAGTGCCTGGTCGCGCATCCGCGCATCGACCTGGCCTTGCGCGAGCAGGGCAGCACCGCGGCGGCCGATGCGCTGCGCGAGGAGCGCGCCGACTTGGCGGTGATCGCCGACCATGCCGACCTGGCCGGTCTGCACGCGCATACGTTCCGGCAGGACCGGCTGGTGCTGGTGGCGGCGGCCACGCATCCGCTGGCGCGCGCGCCGCAGCTGCGCCTGGCGCAGCTCTGGCAGGCGCAATTCCTCGGTCTGGCCGACGACAGCGCGCTGCAACAGCACCTGCGCACGCAGGCCGCGCGCGCTGGCGGCCAGCTGCGCATCCGCGCCCATGTGCACGGCATCGAGCCGCTGTGCCGGATGCTGGCGCGCGGCGCCGGCGTGGCGATCCTGCCGCAGGCCGCGCTGGCCCGGGTCAGCGTGCGCGAACAACTGGTCGCGGTGCCGTTGCAGGAGCCGTGGGCGGCGCGGCAGTTGTCGATCGTGTGGCGGCCCGCACCCGCACCCGCACCGGCGCCGGCAGTGCGTCAGGTGCTGGACTGGCTGTGTGCGCATGCCGACGGTGCAGCGGCTGCCGGCGCGGGATGACCCCCCGCGCGCAAGCGATGCACCTCACTGCGGCCAGGCGAACTCGGCTTCCACCGGGAAGTGGTCCGACGGCCAATGTCCCTGCGGGCGCGCATCGAGCGTGGCGAAATGGGTGGCGCGCAGTCCGCGCGACAGGATCCAGTCGATGCGCCGGTCGGGATGGCCGGTGAAATCGTGGAAGGTCGCTTCCGGTCCCTGCGCATGCGGCGCCTGCTTGCGCGCGTCGGCCAGCGCCGGGACCAGGGTGCGGTAGGTCGCCGAATCCGGCGCGGTGTTGAAGTCGCCGGTGACCACCACCGGTACGTCGGCCGGCAAGGCCTGCAGGCGCGAGAGGATCAGCGCGGCGCCTTTGGCGCGCGCGGCTTCGTCCTCGTCGCGATACGGCAGATGGGTGTCGAACAGATAGAAGCGGCGCCCGTCGGCGATGCGTTCGAACAAGCCCCAGTTCACCATCCGCGGCAGCGGGTGGCCCCAGCTGATGCTGCCCACCATCGCTGGCGTGTCCGACAGCCAGAAATCGCCCGAATTCAGCAGCTTCAGCCGGCGGCTGTCGTAGAACACGCCCATGCGCTCGCCGTCCTCGCTGCCGTCGCGGCTGCGCCCGAACCAGCGGTAGTCGGGCAGTTGCGCGGCCAGGTAATCGGCCTGCCGCTTGACCAGCTCCTGGGTGCCGAACACATCCGGATGCTGCGCGCGAATCAGCGCCGCCATCGCGCTGCGGCGGATCTCCCAGCGCTTGTCGCCGTCGCTATCGACCGGCACACGCACGTTGAAGCTCATCACCTTGAGCGTGGCCGGCGCGTCGTGCGCCGGGGCGCGCGCCTGCGCCGAGGCGAGCACGGCGCCCAGTGCGAGCAACAGCAGCAACCCAAGCGAACGCGGGGAGAACAGCAATGTGGACATGGCGACAGCTCTGGTGGCGAGGGATCGCGCCAATGCTGGCATGCCGATGTGACCGCCAGTCAGTCGCCGACTGCATCGGACACGCAACGCCGGGACGCGTGCATTGGCGCACGCCGCACGCGGTGGAAACCGCCCGCCGTGCATCGGCGCGGCACTTGACGCTTTCGCCCATCGGCGTAGCATTTGCCGCACGCCAAGGGACAGACCCGCGGCGACTCCAATCACCGTGAGGGATGCTCATGGAATACGACTATCTGGTGTTCATCGGGCGCTTCGAGCCCTTCCACAACGGCCACGCCGCCGTTGCCCGCCACGCCCTGGCGCGTGCGCACAAACTCATTTTCCTGATCGGCTCGGCCGAGACCCCGCGCACCATCCGCAATCCGTGGACGGTGGCCGAACGCAGCGTCATGATCCAGGCCGCGCTCGAAGGCGCCGGCGAGCGCCTGATCCTGCGCCCGCTGCGCGACCACCTGTACAACGAGAGCCAATGGATCGCCGCAGTGCAGTCGGCGGTGGCCGAGGCGGTGCGCGCCGATGGCGGCGGCGCCGAGGCGCGCATCGGCCTGGTCGGCATGGACAAGGACGCCAGCAGCTATTACCTGCGCGAGTTCCCGCAGTGGCCGCTGGTCGACGTGCAGCACACCGAAACCCTGTCGGCGACCGAACTGCGCCGCTACCTGTTCGAGGCCGGCAGCATCGACTTCCACGGCGCGCTGCTGATGCTGCGCGGCAACGTGCCGGCGCCGGTGTTCGACATGCTCGAGGCGTTCCGCAAGAACTCGCCGTCGTACGCGGAACTGCTGGCCGAATACCAGTTCATCGAGCAGTACCGCGCGGCCTGGAAGGAGGCGCCGTATCCGCCGACCTTCGTCACCGCCGATGCGGTGGTGGTGCATTCGGGCCACGTGCTGCTGGTGCGGCGTCGCGCCGCGCCGGGCAAGGGGCTATGGGCGCTGCCGGGCGGCTTCGTCGGCCAGCACGAGAGCATCTTCGATGCCTGCCTGCGGGAACTGCGCGAGGAAACCCGGCTGAAGATCCCGGTGCCGGTGCTGAAGGGCTCGCTGAAGAACCGCCACGTGTTCGACCATCCCGAGCGCAGCCTGCGCGGGCGCACCATCACCCACGCGTTCCACTTCGAATTCACCTTCGGCGAACTGCCCGAGGTGCGCGGCGGCGACGATGCCGACAAGGCGCGCTGGATTCCGGTCAGCGAAGTGCTCGGCATGGGTCCGAAACTGTTCGAAGACCACCTGCACCTGCTCGAATTCTTCCTGGGCCGCGGTTGAACGCGGCGTTCCCGGCCGGCGGACAGACCGCTTGCCTTCCCCCGACGCGAAGGAGCTTCCCGTCATGCAATGCCTGAACAACCTGCTGCTCAATACCGACAGCTACAAGGCCAGCCACTGGCTGCAATATCCGGCCGGCACCGATGCCACGTTCTTCTACGTGGAATCGCGCGGCGGCGTCTACGACCGCACCGTGTTCTTCGGCCTGCAATCGATCCTCAAGGAGGCGCTTGGCCGCGCCGTCACCCATGCCGACGTCGACGAGGCGCGCGACCTGTTCGCCGCGCACGGCGAGCCGTTCAACGAGGCCGGCTGGCGCGACATCGTCGATCGCCTCGGCGGGCAGTTGCCGATCCGCATCCGCGCCGTGCCCGAGGGCAGCGTGGTGCCGACCCACAACGCGCTGATGACCATCGAGTCCACCGACGCGCAGGCCTACTGGGTGCCGTCGTACCTGGAAACGCTGCTGCTGCGCATCTGGTATCCGGTCACCGTGGCCACGGTCAGCTGGCACGCCAAGCAGACCCTGCGCCAGTTCCTCGAACGCACCAGCGACGACCCGGAAGGGCAGTTGCCGTTCAAGCTGCACGACTTCGGCGCGCGCGGCGTGTCCAGCCTGGAGTCGGCGGCGATCGGCGGCGCCGCGCACCTGGTCAACTTTCTCGGCACCGATACCGTGTCCGGACTGCTACTGGCGCGCGCGCACTACCACGAGCCGATGGCCGGCTATTCGATCCCCGCCGCCGAGCACAGCACCATCACCAGTTGGGGCCGCGAGCGCGAAGTGGACGCGTACCGCAACATGCTCAAGCAGTTCGGCAAACCCGGCGGCATCGTCGCGGTGGTGTCCGACAGCTACGACATCTTCCACGCGATCCGCGAACACTGGGGGACCACGCTGCGCGAAGAGGTCATCGCCTCCGGCGCCACCGTGGTGATCCGCCCCGATTCCGGCGACCCGGTCGCGGTGGTGCACCAGTGCCTGGAACTGCTCGACGAGGCCTTCGGCCACAGCGTCAACGGCAAGGGCTACAAGGTGCTCAACCACGTGCGCGTGATCCAGGGCGACGGGGTCAACCCGACCAGTATCCGCGCGATCCTGGAGCGCGTCACCAGCGCCGGCTACGCCACCGACAACGTCGCCTTCGGCATGGGCGGGGCGCTGCTGCAGCGGCTGGATCGCGATACGCAGAAGTTCGCGCTGAAGTGCTCGGCCGCGCGCGTGGACGGCGCCTGGATCGATGTCTACAAGGACCCGATCACCGACAAGGGCAAGCTCAGCAAGCGCGGCCGCATGAGCCTGCTGCGCCACCGCGAGTACGGCGGCTACCGCACCGAGCCGGTGCCGGCCACAGCCGCATCGCTGGACGCACTGGCACGGCCCGCCGGCTACGACGACGCGATGGTCACGGTGTGGGAGAACGGCCGCCTGCTGCACGACTGGAGCCTGGCGCAGGTGCGCGAGCGCGCGAACGCGGCGCGTCTGTAGGTGTCGGCATGGGGGGCAGCGTGGATTGCGCGCCGCCGCTGAGCGGCGCCTCGCCGCTGTTCGCCGCACTGCGCGCCGGCATGCCGCACCTGGAATGGCGGGTGCCGGCCGCCGCCGATGCCGCGCGCTGCCGTGCAGCTTGCAGCATGGCGGCATCGCCGATGCCGACGGCGTCGGCGGCCATCTGCGCCGGGCACCCCATGCGGTGCGTGCAGGGTGATCTTCCGCGAGTTCTCGCGGCTCGGCGACGGCTACCGCAGCGGCCTGCTGAGGCTGGACCTGTGGCTGCAGCCGGCAGTGCTCGCTAACCGCGGGATGAGCGCTGGCGGCGGCAGCAAGGCCGTCTCGACACGCTTGCGGCTATGCTTGGCCGGTTCCTTCCTTCCGGTCCATGACCATGTCCGCTTCTTCCAACGTCCTCGCCTTTCCCGCGCTTGTGCTGGTCGCGATCGGCCTGAGCGGCTGCTTCGCCCGCAAGCAGGACAATCTGGTGAAGGAAACCTTCAATTCCGACAACACCTATTCGCGCAGCTATCCGGTACAGCCGGGCCAGGCCTGCGAATCGGCGCGGCGCGCGCTGCTGAGCCAGGGCTACGTGGTGGCCAAGGCCACCGCCGATGCGGTCGAGGGCACCAAAAACTTCCAGCCCAACCAGGATTCGCACGAGCAGCTGGAACTGCGCGTGTCGTGCGTGGCGCATGGCCAGGACGAGTCCTGGGTGTTCGTCAGCGCGCTGCAGGACCGTTATGCGCTGAAGAAGAGCGCGACCTCGGCCAGCGTCGGCGTCGGCGTGCTCGGCTCGGTGTCGCTGCCGGTCGGCAGCAGCGACGACTCGCTGGTGCGCGTGGCCAGCAGCACGGTGCAGGACGGCGATTTCTACAAGCGCTTCTTTGAACTCATGGCGCAGTACCTGCCC
>NZ_CAPJ01000294.1 GCF_000331775.1 Xanthomonas translucens pv. translucens DSM 18974 | reverse complement strand
GCGTCGCCAGCGCCGCATGCCCCCGCGCCGGGGTGGGGCGTGCCTCAGCACGCGTCAGCCCAGCCGCCGCAGGCCGCAACCGCTGCCGCGCACGAGCAAGCAGGGCCGCAGCAGGACATGCAACAGCAGGCCCTGGAACAACAACGCCAATGGCAAGTGCAGGAGCAGCAGCGGCAACTGCAACAACAGCGGCAACAGGAAGACGAACGGCGCAGCGAGCAAGAAGAGTCCCTACAGGCGCCGCGAAACACGCAACAATCGACAACGGCCATCGATACGGCTTATGCACTTGGCGGCCAGATGCCCGCGGCGACTGCGGATGCCCCCGGTATGGACGATCCGCGTCACGCACGCAATCCCTATCACGGGCTTTACAGCACATTGCACGAGCGCATCCCCGATGCTTCGGAAAAGCGCCTGCTGCAGTTCACTGCGGCCTGTCGCGAGAACGGCATCACTGCCGAGCACCTGTCCACGATCCATTTCGATGAACAAAACGGGAAGATTTATTTCATGGGATCGGGTTTTCTGTCCAGCACGGCCAGAATCGATTTAGACGCCCCGTCACCTGCGCCTGAACACTCCATTCGGCAGATCCAGCAGTGCGACCAGCAACAGGCGCAGAGGATGTCCGAGATGCATACGCAGAACGCACAGCAAGGGCAGATGCAGTCCGCCCCCATGATGATGTAGTCCGCGCCCGCCATGCTTTTAACGCCAAGCCGGGTGGAATGGGCGCGTGGATGGCGGCCACGTGGCGCAGGCGATGCTCGATGCCAAGCAGGCCGGCATCGACGCCGCCGGCAAGATCGACCGCGTGTTGATGGCTGAAGAGACGTTATGGGGGGCGGGAGCCACTGCAGGATTTCGTGCCGCCACGGAGGTGTCGCAGCCGTCCGCGCCGATGCACGACACGCTGCAGCAGGCGCAGGCGTTCAATCAACAGCGCGCGCAGCAGCTGGCGCTGCAGGCACAGCAGCGCCAGCTGGAGGGTCCTGGTGGCAGAGGTGGGCCTGTGATGCGTTGATGCCTGCGCGGAGCGCAAGAGGCATCACCCCATTCCCAATCCCGGCTTTTCAGAGCCGCCGACTGATCGTGAAGCTGCCGAACACCGGGGTCTGCTGCTGCAGGTCGAATTCGCGGGTGCTCCAGTAGCGCGCCAGTGCGAACTTCCAGTTGCCGCGCATCACCGCCAGGCCGAAGCCGGCTTGGCCGACGAAGGGGCGTTTGTTTACGCTGTGGCTGTCGCGGAAGGTGTTGCCGTCCAGGGTGATGTCGCGCAGCACCCTGCGCGCATCGCTGGTCAGGAACAGGTGCGCCGACCAGCCGCGGCCCAGGCCGTAGCGGGGCGGGGCGGTGTTCTCGCCGGCCGGGCGCAGCGGCGAGCTGCCGAAGTCGTCCGGCAGTTTCCAGCCGAAGCGCAGTTCGCCGCCGGCATTGGCGTGGGTCTGCAGGGTGCCGAGCGCGCCGCCCCAGTGGCTGATCGCATCCCAACCCCAGCCGTCGGCGTTGACCGCCGCGTCGCCGGGCCAGCGGCGCATGCGTTCGTGCACCAGGCGGAACACCGGTTCGTCGTGCAACTGGTTGTCCCAACCGAGGAATTTCTCGTCGCCGAGCGCGTCGTGTACCGCGTCCTGCATCTGCTTGCCCTGCGCCGACGGGCCGACCATGCCCAGGGTCAGTTGGGTGGTGCGCAGGCGGTCCTGGTTGCGCGCGTTGTAACCGAGGATCACCGCCAGGATGCCGACATAGGGACGGTCGTCCTCGATCAGGTCGCGGCGGGTCTTGTCGGTCGGGGTGAAAATGGCCTGGCCGAAGCTGAAGACCATGTTCTGCTGCTCGAACTCGCCCGGATGCAGGCGTTCCAGGTAGCGGTTGAGCGTGCGCGCGAGTCGCGGCAGGCAGGGATCGTCGGTGTAGTCGACCAGGTTCGGCGAGACCAGGGTCATGCCGAAGCCGTTGCTATAGCCCTGGTCCTGGTCGGCGCCGCCGAACAGGTCGTTGTCGACGCGGAAGTTCACCGTCGGCGGCGTGTCCTGCAGCGCGCTGCCGGCACAACGGTCGGCAGCGGCAGCGGGCAGCGTGGCGATGGCGAGCAGGAGGGCGAAGGCGAGAGGCAGGCGCGATGGCGGCATGGGCGGCGTCCCTGGGGGCGGAAAGGCATGGGTGGAGCGACGCTAGCGGGCTGGATGCGCGTGTTCTGTGAAGCCTGCGTTCATGAAAGTGCCGGGGCCAGCATAGGCCGCGGCGGCGGGGCGCGAACGCCATGTCGCCGTATCGGTTCGTCCTACTGGCATCGCTTGCCGACCGCGTGCGCACGCTGACACGACGCGGCTACCGCCACCGCCGCGGCACGCCGCCTGCCGGCGCGCCGCGGCCTTGGGTTTGCCCGGCGCCGGCCCGATAATGCAGCCATGGACATCACCTCGGACAACCCCGAACACGGCTTCCAGTTCCCCGGCGTCTTCGAGCTCAGCGCGATGGGCACCGCCAACACCGGGCTGGAAACCGAACTGCCGCGCCTGCTCGCCCAGGCCGGGGTGGACGTGCTGGAAGAGCGCATCAGCTGGAAGCATTCGTCCAACGGCAAGTACGTGTCGGTGCGGATCGCCTTCCGCGCCGCCGACCGCGGCCAGTACGACGCTGCGCACCTGGCGCTGCGCGAGCACCCGGAAGTGAAGTGGACGCTGTAGCCGGCGCCGCCGTGCTGCCGCCGGAACCGACGCCGGCGCTGCCGCCGTGCCGGGTCCGCGATCTCGGCCGCCAGCCCTACCTGCCGGTGTGGCGGGCGATGCAGCGCTTCACCGATACGCGCGCGGAAACCGATGCCGACGAGCTGTGGGTGGTCGAGCACGAGCCGGTGTTCACCCTCGGCCAGGCCGGCAAGCCCGAACACGTGCTGGCGCCCGGCGAGATCCCCGTGCTGCACGTGGACCGCGGCGGCCAGGTCACCTACCACGGCCCCGGCCAGTTGGTGGTGTATCCGCTGCTGGACCTGCGCCGGCTGAAGATCGGCGTGCGCGACTACGTGTGCCGGATCGAGCAGGCCATCATCGACACGCTGGACGAATGGAACATCCTCGGCCAGCGCCGCGACGGCGCGCCCGGCGTCTACGTCGGCGCGGCCAAGGTCGCCGCGCTCGGCATCCGCGTGCGCCGCGGCTGCACCTTCCACGGCCTGTCGTTCAACGTGGCGATGGACCTGGAGCCGTTCCACCGCATCAACCCCTGCGGCTATCAAGGCCTGCGGGTGACCTCGGTGCTAGACTTGGGCGGTCCCTCCGGCATGCAGGCCGTCAAACCGGTGCTGCTGGCCCAACTGGCGCGCCAGTTCGGGCTGACCCTGCAGCCGCTCGACGCCTTGCCCGACCTCACGCTCACGCACGCGGCCTGACCGCCTGCCCGCCGACGACGCCATGACCCAGCCCAGCGCACGCTCCATCCCCTTGCAGGTCCTTTCCGGCGACAGCGTGCCTGCGTCCGCGCCGCTGCAGGCCGGCGTCAAGCAACTGGGCGGGGACAAGATCAACCGCTCGCCGGTGCAGTTCGTCGACGCGCCGGTGCTGCGCAAGCCGTCGTGGATCCGGGTGCGGATCCCGTCCGGCAACGCGGTGCAGACCCTCAAGGCCAAGCTGCGCGAGAACCGCCTGGTCACGGTCTGCGAGGAAGCCAGCTGCCCGAACATCCATGAGTGCTTCAGCCACGGCACCGCCACCTTCATGATCCTGGGCGAGGTCTGCACTCGCCGCTGCTCGTTCTGCGACGTCGCCCACGGCCGGCCCAAGCCGCCGGACGCCAGTGAGCCGGCCACCCTGGCGCAGACCGTGGCCGACATGGGCCTGCGCTACGTGGTGGTGACCAGCGTCGATCGCGACGACCTGCGCGACGGCGGCGCCCAGCATTTCGCCGACTGCATCGGCGCGATCCGCGCCGCCGCGCCGGCCACCCGCATCGAGATCCTGACCCCGGACTTCCGCGGCAAGGGCCGCATGGACCGCGCGCTGGAGATCCTGGCGACCAATCCGCCGGACGTGTTCAACCACAACATCGAGACCGTGCCGGACCTGTATCCGAATGTGCGTCCCGGCGCCGACTACCAGTGGTCGCTGACCCTGCTGCAGAAGTTCAAGGCGCAGCACCCGGCCATCGCCACCAAGTCCGGGATCATGCTCGGCCTGGGCGAGACCATGGCGCAGGTGCAGGCCACGCTGCGCGACCTGCGCGCGCACGCCGTGGACATGGTCACCATCGGCCAGTACCTGCAGCCGACCGCGCACCACCACCCGGTGATGCGCTACTGGACGCCGGAGGAGTACACGGCGCTGGAGGAGTACGGCAACGCGCTGGGCTTCAGCCACGTCGCCTCCGGGCCGATGGTGCGCTCGTCCTATCACGCCGATCGGCAGGCTGCCGGCGCCGGCGTGGCGGCTTGAGTTCGCCTTGCGGCACTGCTTCCGGCGCCGCCCGTCGCGTCCTGGCGATCGTCCAGGCCGCCCGCCGTGGCGGCCGCGCCGCCCGCCCGCAGCGCCTGCACCGGCGCCATTCACATTTCGCTACCGAGCCCCGGCTAGTCTGGTTCAGGAACAGGTGACACGGCCTGCAACTTGCGGCACTGTCGTGTTGTCTCACGCGATCTGCAGCCCCCCTGACGGCCTCGTGCCGAGAGTACGTAGATGAAATTCAAAGCTTCCGTCTTCCTGCTGGCGTTCGCGCTGACCACGCCGCTTGCGCTGTTCGCCCGCACCGATGCGCCCGCGCTGCCGGCGGCTTCGACCGCCGACCAGTCCACCACCGCCAAGCTGGTGTACGGGCTGCTCTCCGACAGCCGCTATGCCTACCGGCCGCGCGCGCTGGACGAAGCGACCTCGAAGGAAGTCTTCAAGAAGTACATGGAGACGCTGGACGGCAGCAAGCAGTTCTTCACCCAGGCCGATGTGGACAAGTTCGCCGCGTTCCAGGCCAACCTCGGCAGCAACATCGCCTCCGGCCAGCTGGAGCCGGCGTTCCAGGTGTTCGCCGTGTACCGGCAGCGCGTGGACGAGCGCATCGGCTACGCGCGCAAGCTGCTCAAGCAGGACTTCGATTTCAACGGCAGCGAGAAGTTCGATTACGACCGCAAGGACGTGCCGTGGCCCAAGGATGACCGGGAGCTGGACGAACTGTGGCGCAAGTCGGTGATGAACGACTGGCTGCGGCTCAAGCTGGCCGGCAAGAAGTCCGAGGACATCCGCAAGACCCTGGACAAGCGCTACGCCAACCTCGCCGATTCGGTGAAGGAACTGAAGAGCGAGGACGTGTTCCAGTTCTTCATGAACGCCTACACCAACACCGTCGATCCGCACACCGACTACTTCACCCCGCGCACCGCCGAGAACTTCAACCAGCAGATGTCGCTGTCGCTGGAAGGCATCGGCGCGCAGCTGCAGAAGCAGGACGACATGGTGGTGATCCGCGAGGTCATCCCCGGCGGTCCGGCCGCGGTGGACGGCACGCTGAAGCCGGGCGACCGCATCGTCGGCGTCGGCCAGGGCAAGGCCGGCCAGGTCGAGGACGTGATCGGCTGGCGCATCGACGACGTGGTGGCCAAGATCCGCGGCGACAAGGACACCCAGGTGCGCCTGGAGTACATCCCGGCGGAGGCCGGCGTGGACGGCAAGCACCGCCAGTTGCTGCTGACCCGGCAGAAGGTGCGCCTGGCAGAACAGGCCGCCAAGGGCGAGACCATCACCCTGCCGGCGAAGGACGGCGAACCGGCGCGGCGCGTCGGCGTGATCAAGCTGCCGGCGTTCTACCAGGACTTCGAGGGCCGCCGCCGCAACGCCAGCGACTACGCCTCGGCGACCCGCGACGTGGCCAAGCTGCTGGCCGGTTTCAAGACCGACAAACTCGACGGCGTGGTGCTGGACCTGCGCAACAACGGCGGCGGTTCGCTGGACGAGGCGATCGAACTCACCGGCCTGTTCATCGAGCAGGGTCCGGTGGTGCAGGTGCGCGAATCCGGCGGCCGCGTCACCGTCAACAGCGACCAGAACCCGGGCGTGGCCTGGGACGGCCCGCTGGCCGTGCTGATCAACCGCGGTTCGGCCTCGGCGTCGGAGATCTTCGCCGGCGCCATCCAGGACTACGGCCGTGGCCTGATCATCGGCGAAACCAGCTTCGGCAAGGGCACGGTGCAGAACATCGTCGACCTGGACCGCTGGCCGGCCAACCAGACCGACCGCTTCGGCCAGGTCAAGCTGACCATCGCCCAGTTCTTCCGGGTCAGCGGCAGCAGCACCCAGCACAAGGGCGTGGTGCCGGACATCGCGTTCCCGGCCAGCGTCGATGCCACCGAGTTCGGCGAGAGCACCTATCCCAACGCCTTGCCGTGGACCCGCATCGCTGCGGTGCCGCACACCCAGTACGGCAACTTCGCGCCGCTGCTGCCGAAGCTGGAGACGCTGCACGCCAGCCGCATCGCCAGCGACAAGGAATTCCAGTGGTGGGAAGAGGACGTGCAGCAGTTCCGCACCGAAGCGGCGAAGAAGTACGTGGTGCTCAACGAGGCCGAGCGCCGCGCCGAGCGCGAGAAGCAGGACGTGCAGCGCAAGCAGCGCCAGGAAATGCGCAAGCAGCTTGGCCTGCCGCTGGACCCGCTCGCCGACGACAGCAGCGACGACGGCCTGACCGGCAACGAGCGCGACATCATCAAGGACGCCGCGCGCGAGAAGCTGGTCGACAAGCGCCCGGATCCGCTGCTGCGCGAGTCGGCCTCGATCCTGGCCGACGCGCTGAACCTGCTGGAAAAGGACCACCCGCTGTCGGTGCAGGTGCTGCCGCAGTCCACCGGCCCGGGGCGCTGGGCCGACTGAGCCTGCGCTCCATCGCCGCGCGAAAACCGAACGCGCCATCGCTCAGCGGTGGCGCGTTTTTCGTTGGGCGTCTGCGTGGCCGCGCGCGCCATCGCTTGCGTTCTGCGCTGCCGCTGCCGAACGCTGTGGCGCAGTGGCCAGCCACGCACGCTACCGGCGATCGCGCTGCAGCCTCAGGTTCGCCTCGGTCATCAGCCCTGATAGGCGGCCAACAGGCTCTTTGCAGGAGCGGCTTCAGCCGCGACCGGGCGTTGCCGGTAAGACTCGGTCGCGGCTGAA
>NZ_CAPJ01000295.1 GCF_000331775.1 Xanthomonas translucens pv. translucens DSM 18974 | reverse complement strand
CCTTCTTTCTTTCCTGATCCCAAGGCGCAGGCGTTGGCGCTGGCGGCCGAGCATGGCGATGTCAAGGAAATCCGGCGGTTGATGAAGGAGGAGCACGTCAACCCGGACGTGATCTTCTCCACAGACGGCGATCCGCTGCTGATGTGGCCAATCATGACGCACAACCCGGATGGGTTGCGGGCGATGTTGGAGAATGGGGCCAATCCGAATGTGGCCAAGCCTTATCCGCCGGAGGCTGGGCGTACTCAGACCAATCACGCCAATGCCATGGTGTGGGCAGCTGAGCAGGAAGACCCGATTTATTTGAAATTGCTTTTGGATCATGGTGGAAACCCTAATACACGCAATGACAACAATGAAACCCTTCTTTTCCATGCTTTCATCAAGCAAAATCAGTGGCAAAACGTGAAATTGCTGGTGGAGCGTGGGGCTGACGTCAATGGCAAGACGCGTAATGTCCCTATTGTGTTTGACTACGCAGCCCGCGGTGGTTTTGAGCAGATGTATTGGCTATTTGAGCATGGCGCTGATTTTAGCGATCAACGAGTCATCGAAAGTGTTTTTTGGCACCCGGGAAATCCTGGCGATCCAACGTGGCAGCATAAGTGCCAACAATGGATGTTGCAGCATGGCTACAAACGTCCGCCTTTGCCTGAGAACTTTCGCAGCATGCGCAAAGCCTTCGGCTTCCCCTACGAAGAAAAAGACATCCCATTACTTTGATTGACTACTGAAGAAGGAGCTTTCAGATGCCCAGTCTTGCCGAACACCAACAGCAGCGTGCATTGCTCGAACAGCTGCGTGCAAGCAGCGATCCCCAGGCGCATCAGCAAGCTGCGCAATTACAGCAGCTGTACCATGACCGCGAGATCGCGGGCGTGGCGGATGACGTGTACGACGCCGCCAAGGGCCAGGGGCAGCCGGATGCAGGTTGGATTCGCGCCAGCGAACACCTGGATAAGCTGCGCGAATACGCGCCACAGCTGAATATGACGGACGAGCAACTCAAGGAATTTCTCCACCCAAAACGGTCCGGCTTCCGCGCCGAAATCTATCTCCCCGATCCGGCCGTGTTGGGGCCCGGATACAAGCCGGTCGTTGTATTTAAGGGGTCGTCCGGGCAGGTGTTGACGCCCGACGGCCTACGCGAAACCACTGGCGAGGATTTCCTGGCCAACAACTTCCCTCAGTCAGTTGGATTGCGCACGGATTACTACGATCGTGCGATGAGCGTGGCATCCACTTTGAAATTGAATAACCTGGACTTCGAACTCGCTGGCCATTCCCTCGGCGGTGGCGAGGCCTCCGCAGCGGCAGCGGTGACCGGCGTCCACACGACCACCTTCAACGCCGCCGGCCTGCACCCGCTTACCGCGCAACGCTTCGCGCAGGAAAACGGCTTGCCGGTCTACGACACGCAAAAGAATGTAGTCGCCTACCAAGTCGCCGGCGAGATT
>NZ_CAPJ01000296.1 GCF_000331775.1 Xanthomonas translucens pv. translucens DSM 18974 | reverse complement strand
CCCTCGTTCTTTCCCGATCCCAAGGCGCAGGCGTTGGCGCTGGCGGCCGAGCATGGCGATGTCAAGGAAATCCGGCGGTTGATGAAGGAGGAGCACGTCAACCCGGACGTGATCTTCTCCACAGACGGCGATCCGCTGCTGATGTGGCCGATCATGACGCACAACCCGGATGGGTTGCGGGCAATGTTGGAGAATGGGGCTGATCCGAATGCGAGGAAGCTGCATCCACTGCAGAATACAACGCGATTCAAAGGGCGCTATGAGGACAATGCGATGGTGTGGGCGGCCAAGCAGGACGATCCTATCTACCTGAAGCTGTTGCTGGACCATGGAGGCGATCCGAATGCGCGTAACTCCAATGGTGAGACGCTGCTTTTTCAGGCTTTTATAACGCAAAACCAATGGAGTAATGTTAAGTTGCTAGTGGAGCGTGGGGCGGATGTCAATGGCAAGACGCGCAATCAGCCTATTGTATTTCAATATTCCATCCGTGGTGGCTTCCAACAGGTGTACTGGCTTTTCCAGCACGGTGCTGATTTTTCAAATGAATATGTCATTGAGGCGGTTTTTTGGCATCCAGGCAATCCGGATGATCCGACTTGGCAGCGCAAATGCCAGCAATGGTTACTGCAACATGGCTACAAGCGCCCGCCACTGCCTGAAAACTACCGCAGCATGCGAAAAGCCTTCGGCTTCCCTTACGAAGAAAAAGACATTTCATTACTTTGATTGACCACTGAAGAAGGAGATTTCAGATGCCCAATCTTTCCGAACACCAACAGCAGCGTGAACTGCTCGACCAACTGCGCGCCAGCAACGATCCGCAGGCGCAGCAGCAGGCAACGCAACTTCAGCAGCTATACCACGACCGCGAGATGGCGGGTTTGGCCGACGACGTGTACGACGCCGCCAAGGCCCAGGGGCAGCCGGATGCAGGATGGATTCGTGCCAGCGAGCATCTGGACAAGCTGCGTGAGTACGCACCGCAGCTGAATATGACGGATGAACAGTTAAAAGATTTATTGAAGCCCGACAAATCCGGCTTCCGCGCCGAAATTTACCTCCCTGATCCTGCAGTCCTCGGGCCAGGCTACAAGCCAACCGTAGTGTTTAAGGGGTCGTCCGGGGAGGTTCTGACTCCCGATGGCTTCCGCGAAACCACAGGCGAGGATTTCCTGGCCAACAACTTTCCGCAGTCTGTGGGATTGCGAACGGACTACTATGATCGGGCAATGGAACTTGCATCTGCCTTGAAAGCGCAGCGGATGGACTTCGAACTCGCCGGCCACTCCCTCGGCGGTGGCATGGCCTCCGCAGCAGCAGCGGTGACCGGCATGCACACGACCACACTCAACGCCGCCGGCCTGCACCCGGCAACCGCGCAACGTTTCGCGCAGGAAAACGGACTACCGGTCTACGACACCCAAAAAACCGTAGTCGCCTACCAGGTAGCCGGCGAAGTG
>NZ_CAPJ01000297.1 GCF_000331775.1 Xanthomonas translucens pv. translucens DSM 18974 | reverse complement strand
CCGCGCAGAGCGCCGCCGCCACGGCCGCGGTCGGCGCGGCGACGGTGCTCAATCCGACAACGCTGCAGGGCGGGAGCAATCTGGCCAGGACGGGCGTGTTTGCAAGCCAGGCAGCGCCCAGCGCCAAGGAAGCCACCGACCGCCACCGATGGAGTCGCGGCGCGGTGGCGCGCGTGCTGCCCAGGGTCTGGCGCAGCCCGAGGGCAAGGTCTAGGCTAGTGTTATGTACAGTGATCCCGTACCTGCGCCTTTCCCGTTCATGAGGATGGAACGTGCTTAAGTTGCTGCGCGCTTTATTGCTGTCATTCCTGCTGCTGGCCTGCGCCGGCTGCAATGCGTTGTCGGTGCCGCCAGCGTATCAGCAGTCGGCCTACAACCTGCCTTCTTTCTTTCCCGATCCCAAGGCGCAGGCGTTGGCGCTGGCGGCCGAGCATGGGGATACCAAGGAAATCCGGCGGTTGATGAAGGAGGAGCACGTCAACCCAGACGTGATCTTCTCCACCGACGGCTACCCATTGCTGATGTGGCCGATCATGACGCACAACCCGGATGGCTTGCGGGCGATGCTGGAGAATGGGGCCGATCCGAATGCACGGAAGCTGCATCCGCTGCAGAATACAACGCGATTCAAAGGCCGCTATGAGGATAATGCGATGGTCTGGGCGGCCAAGCAGGAAGACCCGATTTATCTGAAGCTGCTACTGGATCATGGCGGCGATCCGAATGCGCGCAACTCCAATGGTGAAACCCTTCTTCTCCAGGCATTCCTGACGCACAACCAATGGCAGAACGTAAAGCTTCTGGTGGAGCGCGGAGCGGATGTAAATGCTACTAGTCAGGGTTCTCCAATAATATTTCATTATGCGGCACGGGGGGGGTTTGAGCAGGTTTATTGGTTGCTTGAGCATGGGGCGGATCCAAAAATAAATGATCTGACAAGAAATCCTGATGGATCGCATGAATACCCTGTTGTCGCAGATGTATTTTGGCATCCGGGCAACCCAAACGATCCGACGTGGCAACGCAAGTGCCAGCAATGGCTATTGCAACATGGCTATATTCGCCCGCCAATGCCTGACTATTTGCGTGATATGCGCAAAGCCTTCGGCTTCCCCTACGAAGAAAAAGACATCCCATTACTTTGATTGACTACTGAAGAAGGAGCTTTCAGATGCCCAGTCTTGCCGAACACCAACAGCAGCGAGCATTGCTCGATCAACTACGTGCCAGCAACGATCCGCAGGCGCAGCAGCAAGCTACGCAACTCCAGCAGCTTTACCACGACCGTGAGATGGCGGGTGTGGCCGACGATGTTTACGACGCTGCCAAGGGCCAGGGGCAGCCGGATGTCGGATGGATGCGTGCCAGCGAACATCTGGACAAGCTGCGCGAATACGCCCCGAAGCTGCATCTGACGAATGACCAGATTAGGGACTTATTGAAGCCTGACAACTCCGGTTTCCGCGCTGAAATCTATCTCCACGATCCAGCCGTTTTGGGGCCGGGATACAAGCCGGTCGTTGTATTTAAGGGGTCGTCCGGGCAGGTGCTGACGCCCGACGGCCTACGCGAAACCACTGGCGAGGATTTCTTGGCCAATAATTTCCCGCAGTCGGTGGGACTGCAGACAGATTATTACGATCGTGCGATGCGTCTTGCGTCTGCATTGAAAGACCAAAAAATGGATTTCGAACTCGCCGGCCATTCCCTCGGCGGTGGCGAGGCCTCCGCAGCGGCAGCGGTGACCGGCGTCCACACGACCACCTTCAACGCCGCCGGCTTGCACCCCATCACCGCGCAACGCTTCGCGCAGGAAAACGGACTGCCGGTCTACGACACGCAAAAGAATGTAGTCGCCTACCAGGTCGCCGGCGAGAT
>NZ_CAPJ01000298.1 GCF_000331775.1 Xanthomonas translucens pv. translucens DSM 18974 | reverse complement strand
AGCCCCAGCCCCAGCCGCGCCGGTCGTGTCGGCGACCCGCGCCGCCGCCGACAACGCCGCCGCGCGCGGTCCGCTCGGCATCCTGTTGCAGGTGGCCAGCTTCGCCAGCCGCGAAAACGCCAACCGCGCGCTGTCGCAGCTGGCCTCGGCCGGCATCGTCGGCGCCAGCGTCAGCGACATCGTGTCCGGCGGGCGCACGCTGTGGCGGCTGCGGGTCGCCGCCGAAGACCATGGCCGCGCCACCGAGCTGGCCAGCCGCATCGCCGGCCTCGGCTTCGGCCGTCCGCAGATCGTCAAGGACTGAGGCGCCCGGCGAAACCGCAGGCCTGTCGCTGGCGCCGCCGCCCGCCCGCCGTCGCCAGGCGCGCGTGCCGTTCCAGCGCCAATGGCTTAACGCCGCCTCCCGCCTGCGCCGCCGCCGTAGCTGGCTCGGCGCCGGCTAGCCCTACAATGCCTTGTTTACCATCGGCCCTCGGGCCTGCCAGGAGTCGTTTTAGATGAAATTCCGCTTCGCCGTCGCCGCCGTGGCCACCTTCGCCGTGGGCCTGGTTTCCGCGCAGACCCCCGGCCCGGTGCCGGCATCGCCTGCCACTGCCGCTACCGCGCCTGCCACCGTGGCGATCCCGCCGGCGCCCAAGCCGGCTGTGTCCAAGTCCTGGGTGCTGATGGACTACGCCACCGGCCAGGTGCTGGCCGGCGAGAACGAGCATGTGCGGGTGGCCCCGGCCAGCATCACCAAGGTGATGACCTCCTACGTGATCGCCGCCGAACTGAAGCTGGGCAAGATCAAGCGCGACGACCAGGTCATGCTCAGCGAGCGCGCCTGGCGCGAGGGCGGCGCCGGCACCGACGGCAGCTACAGCGGCTTCCCGGTCAACCAGGCCGCGCGCCTGGAAGACATGGAAAAGGGCATGGCGATCCAGTCCGGCAACGACGCGGCGATCGCGCTGGCCGAACACGCCGCCGGCAGCGAGGAAGCCTTCGCGTCGCTGATGAACAACTACGCGGCCAAGCTCGGCATGACCGGCTCGCACTTCGTCAACGCCCACGGCTTGTCTGCCGAAGGCCACTACACCACCGCCTACGACCTGGCGCTGCTGGGCCGGGCGATGGTGCGCGACTATCCGGAAACCTACGCCTACAACAAGATCAAGGAATTCAAGGTCGGCGACATCACCCAGCAGAACCGCAACCTGCTGCTGTGGCGCGACCCCAGCGTGGACGGCATCAAGACCGGCCACACCTCCGAGGCCGGCTACTGCCTGCTCAGCTCGGCGCAGCGTGGCGACCAGCGCCTGATCGCAGTGGTGATGGGTGACAGCTCCGAGAAGCAGCGCGCCGAGGACAGCCTGGCGCTGCTGAACTGGGGCTTCCGTTTCTACGAGACCCACCGCCTGTACGAGTCGGGCAAGCAGGTCGCGCAGCAGCGCGTGTGGAAGGGCACCGAGAAGGAAGTGCTGCTGGGCGTGGCGCAGCCGCTGCTGGTCGGCGTGCCGCGCGGCCGCTACAACGAACTGAAGCCGTCGATCGACGTGCCCAAGACCCTGGAAGCGCCGATCAAGCAGGGCCAGGCGATCGGCACGGTGAAGGTCTCGCTGGACGGCAAGGTGATCGCGCAAGCGCCGCTGGTGGCGCTGAAGGCGGTCGAGGAGGCCGGCTTCTTCAAGCGCCTGTGGGACAGCTTCTGGATGTGGTGGGAAGCCGAGTGAGTTGAAAAAAGCCGGCGTACGCCGGCTTTTTTTTGGGATTCGAGACGCGCGATCGGGGATTCGCGTCAGGGGCTGAGGGTGCGGCTTTCCAATCCCCGAGCGCCGATCCGCGTTTCATCAACGCCACCCGCGGCCTATGCCGGCGCTCGAGGTGAGGTCGAGGGTCGGTGCTGCATCAGGCTGATTCGGGCGACGCGTCTGCCATGCCGTGCCGCGTTGGACATGATGCCTGCGGCCGGGTCGTGATGCGGCATGGCTGCTGCCAACGGGCTGGCGCAGCCCGCTGACAACTTCTAGGCTACGGCGATGTACGGTGATCCCGTACCTGCGCCTTTCCCGTTCATGAGGATGGAACGTGCTTAAGTTGCTGCGCGCTTTATTGCTGTCATTCCTGCTGCTGGCCTGCGCTGGCTGCAATGCGCTGTCGGTGCCGCCAGCGTATCAGCAGTCGGCATACAACCTGCCTTCTTTTTTCCCCGACCCCAAGGCGCAGGCGTTGGCGCTGGCGGCCGAGCATGGCGATGTCAAGGAAATCCGGCGGTTGATGAAAGAGGAGCACGTCAACCCGGACGTGATCTTCTCCACAGACGGCGATCCGCTGCTGATGTGGCCAATCATGACGCACAACCCGGATGGGTTGCGGGCGATGCTGGAGAATGGGGCCGATCCGAATGTGGCCAAGCCGTATCCGCCTGAGGTCGGGCGTAGTCAGACCAATCATGCCAATGCCATGGTGTGGGCGGCCGAGCAGGAAGACCCGATCTACTTGAAACTATTGCTGGATCATGGCGGAGATCCGAATACGCGAAACGACAACAATGAAACCCTTCTCTTCCATGCCTTCATCAAGCAGAATCAGTGGCAGAACGTAAAGCTGCTAGTGGAGCATGGGGCGGATGTTAATGGAAAGACCCGGAACGACCCTATAATTTTCGATTATGCGGCCCGTGGTGGTTTTGAACAAACTTATTGGCTGATTCAACATGGTGCTGATTATGGGGATGAAGTTGTAATTGAGGCGGTTTTCTGGCATCCGGGCAATCCGAATGATCCGACCTGGCAGCGCAAATGCCAACAATTGTTACTGCAACATGGCTACAAGCGCCCGCCACTACCTGAAAACTACCGCAGCATGCGCAAAGCGTTCGGCTTCCCCTACGAAGAAAAAGACATCCCATTACTTTGATTGACTACTGAAGAAGGAGATTTCAGATGCCCAGTCTTGCCGAACACCAACAGCAGCGTGCATTGCTCGACCAGCTGCGTGCAAGCAGCGATCCCCAGGCGCATCAGCAAGCTGCGCAACTCCAAAATCTGAACCACGATCGCAAGATGGTGGGGGAGTCGCGGCGCGGTGGCGCGCGTGCTGCCAAGGGTCTGGCGCAGCCCGAGGGCAAGATCTAGGCTATTGTTATGTACAGTGATCCCGTACCTGCGCCTTTCCCGTTCATGAGGATGGAACGTGCCTGAGCTGTTGCGCGCTTTATTGCTGTCATTCCTGCTGCTGGCCTGCGCTGGCTGCAATGCGTTGTCGGTGCCGCCAGCGTATCAGCAGTCGGCCTACAACCTGCCCTCGTTCTTTCCCGATCCCAAGGCGCAGGCGCTTGCGCTGGCGGCCGAGCATGGCGATGTCAAGGAAATCCGGCGGTTGATGAAGGAGGAGCACGTCAACCCGGACGTGATCTTCTCCACCGACGGCTACCCATTGCTGATGTGGCCGATCATGACGCACAACCCGGATGGGTTGCGGGCGATGCTGGAGAATGGGGCCGATCCGAATGCGCGCAAGCCGGATCAGAAAGTGGAATATTTTAAGGATGGTAGCGTTGGGCGGCACTTCAAAAGCGAAAATGCCATGGTGTGGGCAGCTAAGCAAGAAGATCCGATCTATCTGAAGTTGTTGCTGGATCATGGTGGTGATCCGAATACAAGGAATACCAATGATGAAACCCTGCTTCTTCAGGCGTTTCTGACGCAAAACCAGTGGCAAAACGTAAAGCTCTTGGTGGAGCATGGGGCGGATGTGAATGCTGAAAGCCAGGGGAGACCTATCATTCTTGAATATGCCGGAAGAGGTGGTTTTGACCAGGTATATTGGCTGATGCAGCATGGAGCTTATTTTAATGATGGACGAGTAATTGAGGCGATTTTTTGGCATCCTGGAAATCCGAATGATCCGACTTGGCAACGCAAATGTCAGCAATGGCTGTTGCAACATGGCCATGAGCGTCCACCCTTGCCGGAAAATTACCGCAGTATGCGAAAGGCATTCGATTTCCCCTACGAAGAAAAAGACATTCCATTACTTTGATTGACTACTGAAGAAGGAGTTTTCAGATGCCAAGTCTTGCCGAACACCAACAACAGCGTGCCCTGCTGGAACAACTGAGCGCCAGCAACGATCCGCAAGCACAGCAGCAAGCTACGCAACTCCAGCAGCTGTACCACGACCGTGAGATCGCGGGCGTGGCGGATGACGTGTACGACGCTGCCAAGGGCCAGGGGCAGCCGGATGCCGGATGGATGCGTGCCAGCGAGCACCTGGATAAGCTGCGCGAGTACGCGCCACAGCTGAATATGACGGATGAGCAGATTGCTTACTTTCTAAAGCCCGATAATTCTGGCTTCCGCGCCGAAATCTATCTCCACGATCCAGCCGTTTTGGGGCCGGGATACAAGCCGGTCGTTGTATTTAAGGGGTCGTCCGGGCAGGTGCTGACGCCCGACGGCCTACGCGAAACCACTGGCGAGGATTTCTTGGCCAATAATTTCCCGCAGTCGGTGGGACTGCAGACAGATTATTACGATCGTGCGATGCGTCTTGCGTCTGCATTGAAAGACCAAAAAATGGATTTCGAACTCGCCGGCCATTCCCTCGGCGGTGGCGAGGCCTCCGCAGCGGCAGCGGTGACCGGCGTCCACACGACCACCTTCAACGCCGCCGGCCTGCACCCGCTTACCGCGCAACGCTTCGCGCAGGAAAACGGACTGACGGTCTACGACACGCAAAAGAATGTAGTCGCCTACCAGGTCGCCGGCGAGATTCTCAACGACGGCATCCAGCAGAACATCCACCGGCTGGATGCGTTCCGGCGCGAGGAACTGGGCGGGGTATTGAAGGAAACCAGCACCCTGCTCAAGGACCTGCCGCAAGGCAAGGCGCTGCTGGCCAGCCAGCTGGATGCGGCGGTGCCGCGCTATGCGCAGCCGTCGGTGCATGCGTTCCTGGACCGGCTGGAGCAGGGCGATACGGCGCAGTTGCTGCGCGAGTTGCCGCTGGCGGCCGGGCAGGCGCAGCCCTTGCTGGCGGCCAAGCGGCGCGAACATCCGGATGACCCAAGCAGCGGCCCGGTCGATCGCGCGCGGCATTTGTCGTTGCGCGAGGTGTCCAATTTCTCCGGGCCGATGCTGGACATGGTGTATGCGACCGCACAGGGCGCGCGGCTGGGTCGCGGCGTGGGTGGTGCGATGGCGCAGGCCGGACAGCGGGCCGGGCAGGGGATGGAGGCTGCCGGCGACATGGTCAATCGCACCACACAGGCCGCCGCGCAGTTGGGCCAGCATGCCA
>NZ_CAPJ01000299.1 GCF_000331775.1 Xanthomonas translucens pv. translucens DSM 18974 | reverse complement strand
GGTGCCGCCGCCGGACGCGCCGCCGCCGATCCCCGACGAGATCCCGGACGAGCGATGAAGGATTTCCTGCGCTGGCTGGCCGATCTCGGCGGCCGTTTCGCCCGCACCCTGGATTGGCCGATGTGCCTGGCCCTGGGGGCGCTGATGGTGATCGGCCTGGCCGTGCTCAAGAGCGCCGGCGGCCAGGCCGGCGGCAACCATCTGATGCTGGCCCAGGCCATCCGCTTTGCGATCGGCGCGGCGGCGATGTGGGGCCTGTCGCGGGTCTCGGCGCTGCGCCTGCGCGCCTGGACGCCGCTGATCTACGCGCTGTCGATGCTGCCGCTGTTGGCGGTGTTCGCGCTGGGCACTGGCAAGTACGGCCGGCAGTGGCTTGACCTGAAGGTGTTCTACCTGCAGCCGGCCGAGTTGCTGAAGATCAGCATGCCGATGATGGTGGCCTGGTACCTGCACCGCATGCCGCTGCCGCCGCGCCTGCCCACGGTGCTGGTCAGCGCGGTGATCATCGGCCTGCCGACCGCATTGATCATGCTGCAGCCTGACTTCGGCACCGGCGTGCTGATCGCCGCCAGCGGCGGCTTCGTGCTGCTGCTGGCCGGGCTGCCGTGGTGGTGGGTCGGCATCGCGGTGGGCGGCGTCGCCGCGGCTGCGCCGGTGGCCTGGCTGTGGTTGCTGCGGCCTTACCAGAAGGACCGCATCATGATGTTCCTCAATCCGGAGAACGATGCGCTCGGCGCCGGCTGGAACATCATCCAGTCCAAGATCGCGATCGGCTCCGGCGGCCTGCACGGCAAGGGCTGGGGCCTGGGCTCGCAGTCGCATCTGAACTTCATCCCCGAACAGACCACCGACTTCGCGTTCTCGGTGCTCAGCGAGGAATTCGGCTGGATCGGCGTGGCCACGGTGCTGACCCTGTACCTGGTGGTGATCGCGCGCTGCCTGTGGATCGCCGCGCAGGCGCGCGACACGTTCTCGCGGCTGCTCGCCGGCGCCACCGGCCTGGCGTTCTTCGTCTACGTGCTGGTCAACGGCGGCATGATCTCCGGGCTGTTGCCGGTGGTCGGGGTGCCGATGCCGCTGATGAGTTACGGCGGCACCTCCGCGGTGTCGTTGCTGGCCGGCCTGGGCCTGGTGATGGCGGTCAAGGCGCACCGTCCGGTGCACGGCTACTGAGCGCCGGCATGGCCGGCGGGGCGCCGGCTTAACCGGAAGTATGCGGCGAGCTGCGCAACGATTGCGGGATGTGCCGGCGCTCGCCACAATTCGCGCCGATGCCCCGTGACGGCGCTGATGGCAGCGACCGGCCACGAGCGCAGGATCTGTTCCGGGTAGCCATGCGCGGCATCGATGCCGCCCAGCCGGCCCGCGTCCATCGAGGGGAGCCAACGCAGCGCATCGTCGATCCGGCCTGGCCGGTGTCGTCCTTTCTGCGTCCGTCCGCCCTCCTCGCGTCTTCCCCGTGGTTCCTGTCCGCTCGGCTGTGCCGACATGGATGTGTGTCGATGAAATTCATGAAATTCCTGCTTTTGCTGAGCGTTGCGCTGGGCCTGAGCGGCTATGCGTTGATCCGCTACTACTTTCCTGCGGGTGCGATGCACAGCCACGGCTATGGCCGGGTCGCGCTGACCCAGCCGGCCGGCCCGGCGCAGGGCGTGGTGATCCTGTTCGCCAGCGGCAACCGGGCGCAGCGCCAGGCGGCGGCCGCGCGCATCGCCGCGACCGGCGCGGTGGTCGCCACCGTCGATGGCGATCGCTATCTGGCCCGGCTGCAGCGCGCCGGCGCCGGCTGCGGGCATGCCTGGCACGATGCCGAGCAGCTGAGCCGGCACCTGCAGCGCGACCTGCACGGCGACCGCTATTTCCTGCCGATGCTGGCCGGGACCGGCACCAGCGCGACCCTGGTCGAACGCATCGTCGGCGCCGCGCCGGCGGCAACCCTGGGCGGCGCGATCGGCGTGGCGCCGGCACCGACCGAGGTCTGCGCCGGCACCGCGCCAGCCAGCGCCCCGCAGGGCTTCGTCGATATCGCGACGGCACCGGCCGCGGGCACGGCGGAGGCAGCCGTGGCCGCACGCGTGGCCATGCACCTGCACACGTCGGGCAGCGGCGGTGCGCTCGACGACCTGCCGCTGACCGAATTGCCGGTGCGCGCGTCTGGCGCGCCGCTGGCGATCGTGCTGTCCGGCGACGGCGGCTGGCGCGATATCGACAAAGGCATGGCCGAGGCCTTGCAGCAGCGCGGCATCGCGGTGGTCGGCTGGGACAGCCTGCGCTACTTCTGGCACGACAAACCGCCGGCGCAGGCCAGCGCCGACCTGGCGCGGGTCATCGCGCACTACCAGCAGCACTGGCACCCGCAACGCATCCTGTTGGTCGGCTATTCCTTCGGCGCCACCGCGATGCCGTTCATGTACAACCGGTTGCCGCCGCCGCAACGCGCGCAAGTCGCCTTGCTGGCCTTGTTCGGCGTGGACCGCAAGGCCGATTTCCAGATCCGCGTGCGCAACTGGTTGGACCTGGGCGATGCCGGCGACGCCAAGCCGGTGTTGCCGGAGATCGCACGCATCGCGCCGTCGCAGCTGCTGTGCGTGTACGGCGACCAGGAAAAGGACACGGTGTGTCCGCAGTTACGCGGCAGCGGCGCGCAGATCGTCGCACTGCATGGCGGCCACCATTTTGACCAGCATCCGGCCGGCTTGGCGACGATCGTAGACAACCGTTGGCAGCAGCTCGCAGAAGGCGCACGCCGTCCCGTGGCTGCAATCGATGCCAGGCATCCTCGCGTGGACGCAGTGCCACCCTCGCCGCTGCGCACCTCGTCTGGAGCTCTGCAGCAATGACATCGCCCGCGTTCGGTTGCCTGCTGCTCCTGGCCCTGGTCACGCTCGACGCATCCGCCGCAACCGGCGATACGCGGGTGGTCGCCGAACCCGCGATGCCGAGCCTGTGCGACTCCCTGGACGCTACGCTGCAGGCGGACGCGCGCACCTTCAGCGATGCCGATGAGCGGAACGCGCCGGACACCGCGCGCATCCAGGCCGCGCTGGGTAGCTGCGCCGCCAAGGGCGGGCGTTCGGCGGTGCTGCTGCGTGCCGGCGCCGGCAATGCCTTCCTCAGCGGGCCGTTGAACATCTGCGGCAATGTGACCCTGGTGATCGATGCCGGGGTGACCCTGTTCGCTTCGCGCAAACCGTCCGACTATCAGGTTGCCGGCGCCAATACCTGTGGCAAGGCCGCCGGCTCCAGCGGCGGCTGCCGCGCGCTGCTCAATCTGAAGGGCAAGTCGCTGGGCGTGATGGGCCTGCGCGACGGCGCTGGCGACCAGGGCAGCATCGACGGCCGCGGCGACCTGCCGATGCTTGGCTGCAGCGACAGCTGGTGGCAGTTCGGGGAAAAGGCCAAGGCGAGCGGCCTGACCCAGAACAGCCCCGACCTGATCAAGGTGCAGAACGCCAGCGACGTGAGCATCTATCACGTCAATCTGGTCAACGCGCCGTACTTCCACCTGTTCGTGCACATCGCCGACGGCCTCACCATCTGGGGCGTGCGGGTCAAGGCGCCGGCCAGCAGTCCGAACACCGACGGCCTGGACCTGGACAGCGTCAGCAACGCCACGCTCTATGACAACGACGTGATGAGCGGCGACGACGGCGTGGCGATCAAGACCATCGCCTCCAGATCGGCCAACATCAGCGTGCGCGACTCGCGCTTCTACGGCACCCACGGCATCTCCATCGGCAGCGAGGTGATGTACGGCGTGGACAACATCCTCATCGACGGCAACAGCGTGCTCGGCAGCGACGCCGACGGCAGGCCCAGCACCGACAACAACGGCCTGCGCATCAAGACCGGGCTGGCCAAGGGCGGCCCGGTCAGCGACGTCACCTATCGCAACACCTGCCTGTTCGGCGTTGCCAATGCATTGGTGATCAACCCGCTGTACGGCGGCGGCAGCAGCGGCACCGTGCCGAGCTTCGCCAACATCGTGGTCAACGGCCTGAAGGCGCAGGGGTCGGTGAAGGGCAAGGGCAGTTCGGTGCGGGGCTACGACGCCTCGGCGCCGCTGGACCTGGTGCTGGCCAACGTGTCGGTCGACTTCACCGCGCTGAAGGCCAGCAATGCGCGCATCGGCCTGGACCGCTCCAACCTGCAGCCGAGCGCCGACAGCACGGTCAGCACCTATGCGGCCTCGGTGTCCGGCGCGGTGCCGGCCTGCGACAGCAAGCCGGTGTTTCCCGCGCTGTAGCGTTGCGCGGGGCTGGTTGCGATGCGCGCGCCGCAGGCTGTCGGCAATGCCGACTCCGGCCACGCTGCCGGAGTGCCGGAACGGTGTACGCACCGGGAGCGGATCGCCGCTGCCGACCCGTGATGCGTGCCTGCAGCCGGCCATCCTGGCCAATCTCGCCCTGCACACCCCGGTCTGTGATCGGGTGTTGCTGGTTTCGCTAGCGATGCGCTTCTTCGCTGCGCATCGCCGGCGCCGCGTGGTTCGGCCTGGGCAGTTTGGCGTTCGCCGCCGGGATTTGCGCGCACCGCGCTGGGCGCTGCCGGCGTCGGCCGCATCGCCTGGCGGCTAGCCTCGGCCCCGGCCGGATGAATACGCCAGTCCGCTTGACTTGGAGCAAAGTTCTTTTGTTTCATGGCGTTATTGGTGGAAATTCATCTGGACTCTGTTAACCTGCCGGCATGATTCGACGCTCGCTGATTTGCTTGATCACGCTTGGCCTGGTCGCATGCGCGACCCAGCCCAGGACTCCGCCATCGCCGCCGCAGGCCAATGCGCTGCCGCAGGCCGTGCCGCGCACGGCGCCGCCGGCAGAGGCGGCGCCCGAAGCGGTGGCCGCGCCGCCGCTCGATCTGACCCCGGTGCCGTTCGAGATCGCCCGCGCCAACTTCGTCCGCGACACCGCGGCCAAGTACGGCCTGGATCCGGCGCAGATCGAGGCGACGCTGGCGCAGGCGCAGGTCAAGGATGCGATCGTGGCGGCGATGTCGCGCCCGGCCGAACGGGTCAAGCCGTGGAACGAATACCGGCCGATGTTCATCAGCCAGGCGCGCATCGATGGCGGCCGCGCGTTCCTGGCCACGCACCGCGAGGAACTGATGCGGGTGCAGGCGCGCACCGGCGTGCCGGCCGAGATCATCGTCGCGATCATCGGCGTGGAGACCAGCTACGGCAAGAACGTCGGCAACTACCGCGTGCTCGACGCGCTGTACACGCTGGCGTTCCGTTATCCGCGCAGCGGCGACCCAGCCAAGCTCGAGCGCGAGGTACGCCGCGAGCTGTTCTTCCGCGACGAACTCGGCCAGTTGTTCGCGCTCGGCCGCGAAGAGAAGCTGGACGTGGCCACCTTGGTCGGCAGCTATGCCGGCGCGATGGGCCTGGGCCAGTTCATGCCGTCCAGCTACCGCCAGTTCGCGGTGGACGGCGATGGTGACGGCAAGCGCAACCTGTTCACCGACTACGACGACATGTTCTCCTCGATCGCCAACTACTTCGTCCAGAAGGGTGGCTGGGTGCGCGACGGCGTGGTGGCGGTGCCGGCCACGCTGCGTCCGGGCGCCGAGGAACTCAATCCGACCGACTGGACCCCGAGCTACACGCTGGCCGACCTGGCTGCGCGCGGTTACCAGCCGTCCGCAGCGGTCCCGGCCGGCGCCAGCGCCACCCCGATCACGCTCGACGGCAGCGCCGGCAAGCAGTACTGGCTGGGCTTCCAGAACTACTACGCGATCACCCGTTACAACGGTTCCAAGATGTACGCGATGGCCGTGTACCAATTGTCCCAGGCCATCGCCGGCAAGGAGTTACCCCCGGCATGAACCCGAACGCGCTGCTCCGGATCGTCCCCGTCGTCGCGCTGCTGGCGCTGGCCGCCTGCAGCAGCGCCCCGAAGAAGACCGCCGGCAGCGCTGCCGCGGTGTCCGGGGTCAAGGTGGAAGGCCGCGGCCCGGCGCATGTCGCCACCGGCTGCCCGTCCACCTCGCCGTACGCGCCGGCCAAGGAAGATCCGTCCACCCGCGGCAACTACACTGCCGGTGGCCTGTACGCGCCCGGCGTCAGCGACAGAACCCCGGACTACGTGCCCAACGTGGCCTGCATCCCCGAGCCTATGGTCACCGACGAGCCGCGCTCGGCGGTCGGCAACCGCTCGCCGTACATGGTGCTGGGCCGCGAATACACGATCATCGACGACCCGCACAGCTACGTCGAACGCGGCACCGCCTCGTACTACGGCAGCAAGTTCCATGGCCGCCTGACCTCCAATCGCGAGGTCTACGACATGTACGCGTTCACCGCCGCGCACAAGACCCTGCCGCTGCCCAGCTTCGCCCTGGTCACCAACCTGGACAATGGCGAATCGGTGGTGGTGCGGATCAACGACCGCGGCCCGTTCCATGACGACCGGGTCATCGACCTCAGCTATGCGGCGGCGGTCAAGCTCGGCATCACCGGCAAGGGCACCGGCCGGGTCGAGGTGCGCGGGCTGACCCCGGCCGACAACGGCAACCTGCTCGCATCGCGGCGCACCGGCAAGCAGGTCGCGACCGGCACCACGCTGGCCAGTGCGGCGGGAGCGGGCAGTGCTGCGCAGGCTGCCGCGGCACGCCGCGCCACCGACATGGACAACCTGGTCAAGGCCTTGCCGAGCAAGCCGTCCAGCGCGGTGGTTGCCGCGGCCAGCGTGCCGGCACGGAGCGCCGCCACGTCCAGCACCGCCGCACCCAGTGCTGCCAGCGCGACCGCCGCCGCCGCCGCCCTGCCGGAAGGCGAGCGCTGGCGCTACCGGGTGCTGGCCGATGCCGACACCGCGGCCAACGCCGACCATTTCGACGACTGGATGAAATCGCGCGGCGTGCGCGTGGCCACCGGCAAGCCGACCAAGGTCCCTGCGACCGTGGCCGCTGCGCCGGCGCCGGCGCGGCGCACTACCGCAACCACCGCCGCCACGCCGGCATCCACCACGACGACC
>NZ_CAPJ01000300.1 GCF_000331775.1 Xanthomonas translucens pv. translucens DSM 18974 | reverse complement strand
CGAAGGCAAGAAGATCTTTCTGTCCGCCGGCTGCAGCGCCTGCCACGGCGGCACCGGCGGTGGCGGCATGTGCCCGCCGCTGACCAACGGCATCTGGGTCTATGGCCACGACGACGACACGCTGCGCACGCTGATCAGCGAAGGCACCGCCGGCATGACCGCGCATGGCAAGGTTCGCGTCGGCCACGAGAAGGTGGTCGGGCAGATGCCGCCGTTCGCGCCAGTGCTCAAGGACGGCGATACCGAGAAGTTGCTGGCCTTCATTCATTCGATCAACAAGACCGCGGGCGCGGCGCCATGACCCCAGGCGCGCGACGCACGCTGCGCAGCGCGGCGTTGCCGCTGCTGCTGGCCGTCGCGGCCTGCCAGCGCGCGTCGGCACCCGCCGACACTGCGGCGGCAAGTGCGGCCGCCAAACCGTCCGCCACGCCGGCGGCCGCGCTGGCCTACGTGCCCAACCAGCGCGCCGGCACCATTTCGGTGATCGACACCGGCACCGATACGGTGCTGCGCACGCTGTCCGCGCAGGGCCAGCTCGGCAAGCGCCTGCAGCAGATTCTGCCCGGCCCGTCGGGGCATCTGTACGTGATCGATGCGCAGGGCCACCGGCTGCTGGAACTGGATACGGTGCAGGACAAGGTGCTGCGCAGCGTGGACATCGGCGAGAACGCCGAAGGCATCGCCGCGTCGCCGGACGGCCGCCAGTTCGCAGTGTGCGTGGAAGGGCAGAACCAGGTGATGCTGATCGACCCGGCCAGCTTCGCGATCGGCGCGCGCATCGCCACCCAGGGCCAGGCGCCGGAGCATTGCGTGTACAGCCCCGACGGCGCGCTGCTGCTGACCAGCAACGAAGGCTCCGACGATCTGGACGTGATCGACCTGAAGGCGGGCAAATCCACCGGCGTCATCGCCACCAGCGGCCATCCGCGCGGCATGGCCTTCGCTGCGGACGGCAATACCGTGTACGTGGCGCAGGAAACGGCCAATGCGGTCGATGTGATCGACCTGGTCGCACGCCGGCGCGTGGCCAGCATTCCGGCCGGGCAACGCACCGCCGGCATCGCCATTTCGCGCGACGGCAGCCGCGTCTACGCCTCCAACGGCGGCGCCGGCACGGTCAGCGTGATCGACCCTGCCGCGCGCGCCAGCCTGGCCGAGATCCCGGTCGGGCAGCGCCCGTGGAATCCGGCGCTCAGCGCCGACGGCAAAAAGCTGTACGTGGCCAACGGCCGCTCCAACAGCGTCAGCGTCATCGACACCACCACCATGAAGGAGACCAAGCAGATCGCAGTGGGCGACATGCCTTGGGGTGTGGTCATCGCGCAGTGAGGCGAGGAGCGCATGCGGCACAGCGACAGGATGCGGGGAGAGGGGAATGAAGACGCGAGCCGCGGTCGCCTGGGCGGCGAATGAACCGCTGGCCATCGAGGACGTGGACCTGCAACCGCCCAAGGCCGGCGAAGTGCTGGTGCGCCTGGTCGCCAGCGGCGTGTGCCACAGCGACGCCAGCACCCTGTCCGGCGCCGATCCGGACGCCGCGTTCCCGGTGATCCTGGGCCAGGAAGGCGCCGGCGTGGTCGAGGAGGTCGGCATCGGCGTCACCAGCGTGCGCCCCGGCGACCATGTGATCCCGCTGTACATGCCCGAATGCGCCGTGTGCAAGTTCTGCCGTTCCGGACGCACCAATCTGTGCCAGGCGATCCGCGCCAGCCAGGACCGCGGGCTGATGCCCGACGGCAGCAGCCGCTTCTCGCTGCGCGGGCGGCCGATCCTGCACTACATGGGCACCAGCACCTTCGCCGAGTACACCGTGTTGCCGGAGATCGCGGTGGCCAAGATCCATCCCTCCGCGCCGCTGGACAAGGTGTGCCTGCTCGGCTGCACGGTCACCACCGGGATTGGCGCGGTGCTCAACACCGCGCGGGTGCGGCCCGGCGACAGCGTGGCGGTGTTCGGACTCGGCGGCATCGGCCTGTCGGTGGTGCAGGGCGCGGTGATGGCGCGCGCCGGGCGCATCATCGTGGTCGACATCAACCGCGACAAGTTCGAGCTGGCGCGCGCGCTGGGCGCCACCGACTGCCTGGATCCGAAGGACTTCGGCGCGCCGGTGCAGCAGGTGATCGTCGATCTCACCGACGGCGGCGCCGACCACAGCTTCGAGTGCGTCGGCGACGTGCGCGCGATGCGCGCGGCGCTGGAGTGCTGCCACAAGGGCTGGGGCGAAAGCATCATCCTCGGCGTGGCGCCGAGCGCGCAGGAGATCAGCACGCGGCCGCTGCAACTGGTTACCGGCCGCGCCTGGCGCGGCAGCGCGTTCGGCGGGGTCAAGGGCCGCAGCGAACTGCCGGCCTACGCCGAGCGCTACCTGGCCGGCGAGATCCGCATCGACGAACTCATCAGCGAGACGCTGCCGCTGCAGGACATCAACCGCGCGTTCGATGCGATCCGCGCAGGCAGGGGCATCAAATCGGTCGTCCTGTACTGACAACGAAGGAGCAAACATGGCTAGCAACAAAGGACGTGGTACTTCGCTGGCGCGCGCGCATGCGCTGGCCGTCGCCATCGCCGTCACCTTGGCCGCGGCGCCGGCCGCCGCGCAGACCACGGTCAATGCCGGCGATGCGCAGATCACCGCGCTGGACCGGGTCGAGGTTACCACCACGCCGATTCCCGGCACCCTGATCGATGCCGACCACCTGCCGTACACGGTGCAGACCGCCAACGCCGACGACATCGCGCGCAGCCAGGCCGGCAACCTCACCGACTTCCTGCTGCGGCAGATGAACGGCGTGGACACCAATGAAGTCCAGGGCAGCCCGTTCCAGACCGATCTCACCTTCCGCGGCTTCCGCGCCTCGGCGCTGCCCGGCGCCTCGCAGGGCGTGTCGGTGTACCTGGACGGGGTGCGCATGAACGAGCCGTTCGCCGACATCGTCAGCTGGGACATGATGCCGGAGGCGGCGATCCGCAGCGTCGCGCTGATGCCCGGCTCCAACCCCTTGTTCGGCCCCAACACGCTCGGCGGTGCACTGGCATTCACCACCCAATCCGGCTTGACCGCGCCGGGCCTGCGCGCCGACCTGTCGTTCGGCAGCGGCGCGCGCAAGCGCCTGGACGCCTCCTACGGTTATGCCGGGCGCGATGGTCTGCATGCCTTCGTCGCGGTCACCGGCTTCGACGAGGACGGCTGGCGCGATGCCTCCGAAGGCCGCCTCGGCACCGTGTTCGGCAAGGTGGGCAAGCAAGGCGACAGCACCGACTGGGACGTGTCGCTGCTGCACGGGCGCAGCCGCCTGATCGGCAATGGCCTGCTGCCCGGCAGCCGCTACAGCGACGACGGCATCGAGCCCGGCCTGTACGAAGCCGACCGCAACGCGGTCTACACCTCGCCGGACCTGACCCGCAACCGCAACACCCTGCTGACCGCGCAACTGGACCATCGCTTCGACGCGGATACCTCGCTGCACCTGCTGGCCTATTACCGCGAAGGCCGCCGCGACACGGTCAACGGCGACATCAACGAGGACTACGAGGAATTCGTCGATGCCTGCGCCGACGGCTACGCCGCCGACGGCACGCCGCTGGACGGCGCGTGCACGGTGTCGCGCGCCGCTGCCGACGCCTTGCACAGCGGCGTGCTCAACACCACCCAGATGCGCCAGAGCGCCGAGGGCGTGGCGCTGAATTTCAGCCGCCAGGCCGGCGCGCATGCGCTCAGCCTCGGCGCCACCTACGACCGCAACAGGGTGCGCTACCGGCAGTACGCACAGGAGGGGTTCGTGGAGGACGACCGCGCCGTCGTCGCCGATCCCGCCCAGGAGCGCGAATTCTTTTCCGGGGTCAGCGGCCGCAGCAGCACGCTGGGCGTGTTCGCCGCCGATACCTGGGAAGTGAGCGAGGCCACGCACGTGACCGGCGCGCTGCGCTGGAACCGGGTCGAGGTCAGCAACGTGTTGTCCACCGCCGAGGACGGCACGTTGCCACGCGAGCGCTTCGTGTTCGCCAAGGCCAATCCGTCGCTGGGCATCACCCAGCGCCTGGGCAGCGGCTTCACCGCCTTCGCCTCGGCCTCGCAGAACAGCCGCGCGCCGACCGCGATCGAACTGGGATGCGCCGATCCGGAACAGCCGTGCCGGCTGCCGACCGGGCTGCAGGCCGATCCGCGCCTGGAGCAGATCGTCTCGCGCACCTACGAGGTCGGCGTACGTTGGAACCCGTCGCCGGAGCAGGCCTTCAACGCCTCGCTGTACCGCGCCGACAATCGCAACGACATCCTGTTCCTGCGCGCGCCGAATACCCAGCTGGGCTACTTCGACAACGTCGATCGCACCCGCTACCAGGGCGCGGACCTGAGCTGGCGTGCCAGCAGCGGCGCGCTGCGCTGGTTCGCCGCCTATAGCTACCTGGATGCGACCTACCGCAGCGACGGCGAACTGCTGTCCGGCGAGCGCACCATCGCATTGCAGCCGGGCATGCGCATCGCCGGCCTGCCGCGCAACACGCTGAAGCTGGGCCTGGAGTGGCAGGCGCTGGCGCAGCTGGCGCTGGGCGCGGACCTGCGCGCGCTCTCGCGGCGCGTGGCCAGCGGCAACGAGGACGGCCTGGTCGAGGATCCCGAGGACGGCGAAGACGCGGCGCGCCACGACCTGTCCACCGGCGGCTACGCCTTGATCGACGTGCACGGCACCTGGCAGATTGCCGACGGCCTGTCGCTGTACCTGCGCATCAACAACCTGTTCGACCGCCGCTACGAGACCTATGCGGCGATCGCCGGAGACCTGTTCCCGGACGGCGCGCTGGCGCGCCCGCAGGACGCCGCGGTCGAGGACGGCCGCTCGCGCTTCGTCGCCCCCGGCGCACCGCGGCAATATCAGGTTGGCCTGCGCTGGCGGTTCTAGTGTGGCCGGTGATCTGTGCAGCGCACTGCGGCGCAGCGCAGCGCCGCCGACACCAGGCGCCTGCTTTTTGTAGGAGCGGCTTCAGCCGCGACCCTGAAGCCGGAAGATGGCCGGCTTCGGGAAGAGTCGGGACTGAAGTCCCTCCCACAAAAGCCGTGCAGATCGCCATTGACACGAGGGTTGCATTGAACACGATAGCCGACCTGCGCTCATGCGATGCCGCCTCGGGCCAAGGCTTGTCGAGGGAGCGACTTCTTGTGGGAGCGACTTCAGTCGCGACACCGGAGCCAGAAATTTTCAGGCTTCGGCAGCAGTCGGGATGAAGTCCCTCCAACAGCGGCGGCGCGGATGCATCGTTGCATCAGGCGACGGTTGTTGTAGGAGCGGCTTCAGCCGCGACACCGAAGTCGACCTTTATCCGGCTTTGGGGTTGCGGCTGAAGCCGCTCCTACAGAAGATGGGTACAGGAGATGCGTCACCGAACAGCTTCGCGTCCGCGCTCAGGCCGTCGCCAACCCATGCTTGCGCAGCTTGCGGTACAGGGTGTTGCGGCTGATGCCGAGCGCGTCGGCGGTGCGGCTGACATTCCAGCGATGCCGTTCCAGCTGCTGCTGCAGCACGCTGCGCTCGGCGCTGTCCAGGGCCACGCGGCCGGGCATGTCGTCGGCGGCGACCGCATCGCCGTTGACCAGGCATGGGCCGCTGTCGGCGTCGACGATTTCCTGCGGTAGGTTGGAGATGCGGATCATGCCGTCGGCGCACAGCACCGCAGCGGTGCGCAGCACGTTGCGCAGCTGCCGCAGGTTGCCCGGCCAGGCGTAGCTGAGCAGCTTGTGCAGCGCGTCTTCGCTGATGCGCACGTGGTGCTCGCCGCTCTCCTCGCGCAGCAGGGTGCGGATCAGTTCGGCCTTGTCGCTGCGCTCGCGCAGCGGCGGCAGGTGCAGCACCACGCCATTGAGGCGGTAGTACAGGTCCTCACGGAACTCGCCGGCGGCCACCATCTGCATCAGGTCGCGGTGGCTGGCGCTGACCACGTGCAGTTCCAGCGGCATCGCCCGGTCGCTGCCCAGGGGGGTCACACTCTGTTCTTCCAGCACGCGCAGCAGCCGCGTCTGCAGCGGCAGCGGCATGTCGCCGATCTCGTCCAGGAACAAGGTGCCGCCGCTGGCCTGCAGCAACTTGCCGTGGCGGCCCTCGCGCGCCGCATCGGTGAACGCGCCGCGGGCGTAGCCGAACAGCTCGCTCTCGATCAGCGCTTCCGGGATCGCCGCGCAGTTCACCGCCACGAACGGCCGCGCCGCCCACGGCGAGCCGCGGTGCACCGCCTTGGCGAATTCTTCCTTGCCGGTGCCGGTGGCGCCGCACAGCAGGATCGACACGCGATGCGCGGCCAGCTTCAGCGCGTTGTCCAGATTGTGGCGCATGCGCGGATCGGAGCCGACGTGTTCGCGGGCGTAGGCGGTCTCGCCACTGTCGGCTCTGTCGGCACTGTCGGCGTGCGCGCGGCCAGCGGCCGCGTCGCGGCGCGGCGGCTGCGCCAGGGCGAAGAAACGGCGCCCGTGGCAGGCGCAGCGGATCGACCACAGCGTGCTGGCGTCGTTGCGCGCGCGCTGCTCCACCGTGTCGAAATCCAGTTGCATCACCTGCGAGATGTCACGCCCGACCAGCAGGCTGCGGTCGCCCTTGCCGAGCTGTTCCAGCGCGGCTTCGTTGACCGCGAGCACGCGGCCGTCGTCGCCGATCGCCATCAGCGCCTCGTGCAGCAGGCCGGCGAACTCCGGGCGGCTGTGGAAGCGCAGGATCCACGCATGCCGGTATTGCTCCAGGAAATACGAGCGCGCGATCTGCGCCGCGGACATGCCCACCAGTGCGCTGGTGTGGCGCTGCACCAGCTTGGTGTCGCGCGCGTCCGGGGTGGAGGCGTCCAGGACCGCCAGCAGTTGCCCGTGCGGGTCCAGGATCGGCGCGCCGCTGCACGACAGCGGCAGGTGCCGGATCAGGTAATGCTCGCCGCGGTGCACGCCGAGTGCGCTGCGTTCCACCGCGCAGGTGCCGATGCCGTTGGTACCCTGGTAGCGCTCGGCCCAGCTGGCGCCGCAGAACAACCCGGTCTCGCGGAATTCGCGGAGCAGCCCCGGGTCCTGCACGCTGTGCAGCAAGGTCGCCTCGGCGTCGGCGAACACCACCGCATAGCCGCCGCCGGCGATCTGCTCGTAGAGGTTCTCCATCTCCACCTTGGCGATGCGCAGCACCTGCTCCAGCCGCTGCCGGCGCTCGCGCAGTCCGCTGCCGTCATGGACCATCGGCGAAGGGGGGGTATCCGGGTTCAGTCCGTACTCGTCCAGGCAGCGTTGCCAGGAACGCGCCAGCGCCGGCGGCAACGGCTCGATCTGGCGGAAATAGCGCATCCGCATCAGCAATGCGGATTCGGCGGCACACGACGGCCCGGCCTTGGCCTGCGGGAGGTTGGCGACAGTCAGTTCCGACACGTGGCGCATCCTCGGTCCCCACCCGGGACCAGGCAGGCAGTGACGCACAAACGGGTGCCGCGCTCAAACCGCAGTGCAGCAAAAGCCGGGAACGGGGAGTGGGGAATGGCAGGAGCGGCTCGTCTGCGGCGGATTTCTTTCCCGGCGCCTGGTCCAGCCAAAAAACCGCACGTTTGTGCGGTTTCGTTATGCAGTTACAGCGTCGGGAACCGGCTTTTGCGAATCCCCATTCCCGAATGCCTTTCCCGGCCTTACAGCGCGTACCCGAACTGCTGCTTGAACTGGTCGTTGAACTCGTCGAAGTCGAAGCGCTGGTTCTGCGTGCCCGGGTGTTCCACCTTCAACGCGCCCATCAGGTTGCCCATGCGCCCGATCGTCAGCCAGTCGCAGCCGCGCTCGATGCCGAAGATCAGGCCGGCGCGGAACGCGTCGCCGCAGCCGGTCGGGTCGACCACGCGGCGCTCGTGCGCCGGCGGGACGTCGTAGGTCTTGTCGGGGGTGTACACCAGCGCGCCCTTCGGACCCTGGGTGGTGATGTAGGCCTGCACCCGCGAGACGATGTCCTGCTCGTTCCAGCCGGTGCGCTCCTGCAGCAGGTTGGACTCGTAGTCGTTGACCACCACGTAGTCGGCCTGCTCGATGAAGGTGCGCAGTTCCGGGCCGTTGAACAGCGGCATCGCCTGGCCGGGATCGAAGATGAAGGGGATGCCGCCGGCGGCGAACTCCTCGGCGTTCTGGATCATGCCCTCGCGCCCGTCCGGGCCGACCAGGCCCAGGGTCACGCCCGGCACGTCGCGCACGTGGTTCTCGTAGCTGCGCATCATCGCGCCGGGATGGAACGCGGTGATCTGGTTGTTGTCGTGATCGGTGGTGATGAACGCCTGCGGGGTGAACAGGTCCTCGATCACCTTGACCCGCGACAGGTCGATGCCCAACGTCTCGAAATGCTCGCGGTAGGGGCCGAAATCCTGGCCCACCGTGCCCATCGGGATCGGGTCGCCGCCCAGCAGGTGCAGGTTGTAGGCGATGTTGCCGGCGCAGCCGCCGAACTCGCGGCGCATCCGCGGCACCAGGAACGACACGTTCAGGATGTGCACCTTGTCCGGCAGGATGTGGTTCTTGAACTGGTCCGGGAACACCATGATGGTGTCGAAAGCGAGGGAACCACAGATCAGTGCGGACATCGGGCAGGCCTTGGCGGAGGGATGAGCCCGCATTCAGGCGGGCAGCGTGCGGGGTCGCCGCGGCGCAAAGGGTAACGGCTGCGGCCGGGCAGGGCCACCAGCACGATGCACGGCGCCCCTGCGAGCGCATGCAAGGCGCGGTTTTAGCGAGAATTTTCCTTGCCCGCACCCAGGTGGGTTGTTACGCTAGCAGACTTCGTTTTCTGCCCATTTTTTCGCCATTCGGCGACGGCACGCGACTCTCCAGGACTCAATTCCCCGATGTTCAAGAAACTCCGCGGCATGTTCTCCAACGACCTGTCCATCGATCTGGGCACGGCCAACACCCTCATCTACGTGCGTGGCCAGGGCATCGTGCTGAACGAACCGTCGGTGGTCGCGGTGCGCCAGGATCGCGCGATCGGCGGCACCCGCTCGGTGGCCGCGGTCGGCGCCGAGGCCAAGCAGATGCTCGGCCGCACCCCCGGCCACATCACCACCATCCGCCCGATGAAGGACGGCGTCATCGCCGACTTCACCTACACCGAGGCGATGCTCAAGCACTTCATCAAGAAGGTGCACAAGTCGCGCTTCCTGCGCCCGAGCCCGCGCGTGCTGGTGTGCGTGCCGGCCGGCTCGACCCAGGTCGAGCGCCGCGCGATCAAGGAATCGGCCGAGGAGGCCGGCGCGCGCGACGTGTACCTGATCGAGGAACCGATGGCCGCGGCGATCGGCGCCGGCATGCCGGTCACCGAGGCGCGCGGTTCGATGGTCATCGACATCGGCGGCGGCACCACCGAGGTGGCGGTGATCTCGCTGAACGGCATCGTCTACTCGCAGTCGGTGCGCATCGGCGGCGATCGCTTCGACGAGTCGATCACCAACTACGTGCGCCGCAACCACGGCATGCTGATCGGCGAGGCCACCGCCGAGCGCATCAAGCTGCAGATCGGCTGCGCCTATCCGCAGGAAGAAGTGCAGGAAATGGAAATCTCCGGCCGCAACCTCGCCGAGGGCGTGCCGAAGATGATCAAGATCAACTCCAACGAGGTGCTGGAGGCGCTGCACGAGCCGCTGTCGGGCATCGTCTCGGCGGTCAAGCTGGCGCTGGAGCAGACCCCGCCGGAACTGTGCGCCGACGTCGCCGAGCGCGGTATCGTGCTGACCGGCGGCGGCGCGCTGCTGCGCGACCTGGACCGGCTGATCTCCGAGGAGACCGGCCTGCACGTGCAGGTCGCCGACGACCCGCTGACCTGCGTGGCGCGCGGCGGCGGCCGTGCGCTGGAGCTGGTGGACATGCACGGCAACGAGTTCTTCGCGCCGGAGTGATGGTGAGGCCGGCAATCGGGAATGGGGAATGGGGAATCGAACCCCCCATCCGCACCGACATTGCCGGCCCCGCGTCCGCCACCGTGCCCGCGCCCCGGCCCGATCGAGCCGCGAGCGCGCTGTCGTTTTCCGATTCCTTCTTCCCGATTCCCCTTTCCCGGCTCTAGCCCGTGCCTCCCTACGCCGGTCCTCCCGTCACTGCCCGCCCGGGCGAAGCCGCCAGCACGCCGCGCCTGCTGGCGTACCTGGCCCTGGCGGTGGTGCTGATCGTGCTCGACGCGCAGGCCGGCTGGCTGAAGCAGGTGCGCAGCCAGACCAACCTGCTGGTGCAGCCGCTGTGGGCCTTGGCCGGGCTGCCCGGCCGGGTCGGCTCGCAGGTGCAGGAGCGCGCGGCCAGCCATGCGCAGCTGGTCAGGGAAAACCGTGCGCTGCGCAACGAACTGCTGATCGCCAAGGCGCGCCTGACCCGGCTGCAGACGGCGGCGCTGGACAACGCGCAGCTGCGCGAGCTGCTGGGGGTGGCCGAACGCCGCGGCCTGGACGTGCAGCTGGCGCCGATCCTGGACATCGACCTGGACCCGACCCGGCAGCGCCTGGTGCTGGATGCCGGCGGCCGCGACGGCGTGCACGTCGGCCAGGCGGTGATCGACGCTGGCGGGCTGATGGGCCAGGTGATCGAGGTGACCCCGCTGCATTCCACCGTGCTGCTGCTGACCGATCCGGACCATGCGGTGCCGGTGACGGTGGCGCGCAACGGCGTGCGCCTGATCGTCTACGGCCGCGGCGACACCCTGGAGCTGCGCGACGTGCCGCTCAGCGCCGGGGTCGAGGTCGGCGACGAGATCGTCACCTCCGGCCTGGGCGGGCGCTTCCCGGCCGGCTTCCCGGTCGGCACCGTGGCGACGCTGCGCCCGGACGACACCCATGCCTTCCTTGTCGGCAATCTGAAGCCGTCGGCGAAGCTGGATCGGGGGCGGGACGTTTTGCTGCTGCGACGTTCGGTCGCGGCAGCGGGACCGGGGACCGGGGACCAGGGACCCGGTAACAGCAACAGCAATGCGACGCATGGGCCGGCTCAAGGGCGCGGTTCTGCGTCCGCTCCTGACCGGCTCCCCGGTCCCCGGTCCCCAGTCCCATCAGCTGCGCAGGAGCCGCGCGCTTCCCCGGTCCCCGGTCCCCGGTCCCCGGTCCCGCCGGCTCCGCAGGAGCCGCAATGAGCCGCCCCCGCAGCAAAGGCTGGGTCCTCCCAGTCAGCGTGCTCCTGGCGCTGCTGCTGGGCCTGCTGCCGTTGCCGCTGCTGCTGCAGCCGCTGCGGCCGTACTGGCTGGCGCTGGTGGTGGCGTACTGGGTGATCGAGACCCCGGACACGGTCGGGCTGGGCTTCGCCTTCGCCATCGGCGTGGTCGCCGACCTGCTGTACGGCGGGGTGCTCGGCGAGCAGGCGCTGCGGCTGGTGATCCTGAGCTTCATCCTGCAGCGCTTCCGCGCGCGCATCCGCTTCTTCCCGATGTCGCAGCAGGCGCTGGCGATCGGCGGCTTGCTGGTCAACGATCGTATCGTCGCCGCGGCCGTGCACCTGGCGGTGGGCGAGCCGACCCTGCCGTGGAACTACTGGTGGGCGCCGCTGCTGGGCATGGCGTTGTGGCCGCCGCTGTTCGTGCTGCTGGACGCGCTGCGGCTGGGTCGGCGGAGCAAGAAGTAGCGTGGCCCTGCACACCCGCCGCACGCAGAAGAACCCGCACGCCGAGGCCGAGCAGTTCCGGCGCCGCGCGGCGCTGGGGTTCCTTGGCGTGCTGGTGGCGCTGATCGGCCTGGGCGCCTGGTACTTCAAGCTGCAGGTGCTGGACCACGACGTCTACGCCACGCGCTCGGACGCCAACCGGATCAAGCCGCGGCCGGTGGTGCCCGGGCGCGGCATGATCTACGACCGCAACGGCCGCCTGCTGGCCGAGAACGTGCCCGCGTTCCGGCTCGACGTGACCCCGGACAAGGTCGAGGACATGGACGCGCTGCTGGCCGAGCTGGGCAAGGTCATCGCGCTGTCGGCCGAGGACATCGAACGCTTCCAGGCCGCGCGCAAGGCCAGCCGCAGCTTCCGCCCGGTGACCCTGAAGCTGCGGGTCAGCGAGGAGGAGCGCGCGCGCTTCGCGGTGGACCGCTGGCGCTTCCCCGGCGTGGAGCTGGAGCCGTACCTGACCCGCCACTATCCCTACGGCGACCTGTTCGCGCACATCATCGGCTACGTCGGCCGCATCGACGAGAAGGACCTGGAGATGCTCGGCGAAGGCAACGCCGCGCTGACCCACATCGGCAAGTCCGGGCTGGAGCGCTATTACGAAGAGGAATTGCGCGGCAAGGTCGGCTACGAGCAGGTCGAGACCAACGTGCAGGGCCGCGCGATCCGCACCGTCGGGCGGGTCCCGGCGCAGTCCGGCGCCGACCTGCGCCTGTCCATCGACGCCGACCTGCAGCGCGCGATGGTCGCCGCGTTCGGCGACTACCAGGGCGCGGCCATCGCGATCGATCCGCGCACCGGCGAGATCCTGGCCATGGTCAGTCTGCCGTCCTACGATCCCAACCTGTTCGTCAACGGCATCTCGCACGCCGATTTCCAGGCGCTCAACAGCGATCCGTCGCGGCCGCAGTTCAACCGGCTGGTATTGGGCGGGGTGGCGCCCGGTTCGACCATCAAGCCGTTCATGGGCCTGGCCGGGCTGGACAGCGGCACCCGCCGCCCGGAGGACAAGATCCTGTCCACCGGCATGTTCTACCTGCCCGGGGTCAGCCGCGGCTGGGGCGACTCGCACCGCGGCGGACATGGCTGGACCGACCTGCGCAAGTCGATCTCCCAGTCGGTCAATACCTATTACTACAAGCTGGCCGTCGACATGGGCATCGGCAAGGTCGACCAGTACATGAACCGCTACGGCTTCGGCGCGCCCACCGGCATCGACCTGATGGGCGAGATCGGCGGCATCGTGCCGTCGCCGGCCTACAAGGCGAAAAGCCGCAAGGAAGCGTGGTATCCCGGCGACACGGTCAACATCGCCATCGGCCAGGGCGACTGGAAGGTGACCCCGCTGCAACTGGTACGCGCGGTGGCCGGTATCGCCGATGGCCAGCTGCGCACCCCGCACCTGGTGATGGCCCAGCGCGGCGCGTTCGACCAGCCGTGGGCGCCGGTGGCGCTCGGCCCGGGCAAGCCGATCAGCGACAATCCTGGCAACCTGCAGGCGGTGCGCGAGGGCATGATGGACACCATGCGTCCCGGCGGCAGCGGGCATGCGATCGCCGTCAGCGCGCCGTACCAGATGGCCGGCAAGACCGGCACCGCGCAGGTGGTCAGCCGCAAGGGCCTGGCCGCGGTGGATCCGCGCAGCCTGCCGATGCACCTGCGCCACCGCTCGCTGTTCGAGGGCTTCGCCCCGGCCGCGGAGCCGACCATCGCGCTGGCGGTGGCGGTGGAAGGCGGCGGTTACGGCGCCAGCACCGCCGCACCGATCGCGCGCAAGATCTTCGATGCCTGGTTGCTCGGGCGCCTGCCCGCCGGCATCGAGCCCCTGGACAGCCTGCGTGGCGCCACCGCGTTCGGCAGCCGGCTTTACTATGCCG
>NZ_CAPJ01000301.1 GCF_000331775.1 Xanthomonas translucens pv. translucens DSM 18974 | reverse complement strand
GTGCATCCGGCGGTGCGCTGCCGCCGCCCAGGATGGCGCCGATATTGGTCTCGATCCAGTCCACCAGCGCCTGCACATGCAGCGCCGCGTCCTCGCCCAGCGGGGTCAGCGCGTATTCCACGTGCGGCGGCACCACCGGGTAGGCGGTGCGCTGTACCAGGCCGTCGGCTTCCAGCGCCTGCAGGCTCTGCGACAGCATCTTCTCGCTGACCCCTTCCAGCTTGCGGCGCAGGTCGCCGAAGCGGTGCGTGCCCTTGCGCAGGGCCACCAGTACCAGCACGCCCCAGCGGCTGGTCACGTGGCTGAGGACGGCGCGCGCAGGACAATGCTGCGCGAACACCTGGCCGCGGGTGGGGTCTGCGGCGGCAGCGGGTGGCGAAGCGCAGAGGAGGTCGGAGGGAACGCTGGCCACGCGGTGCACCTGTCTGGGGAACGGACCGGCCCGATCATACGGGGGCCGGCTGGCGCTGCGCTGAGCGGCAGGTGATCGGTACTGCAACCTGTTCGGGAAGCGACGACACGCCTCAGGGCTTGCTCGGCACTTCGAAACCGAGCTTGCCGACCTGGGCGCGGTGCTGCGCCACGCGCTTGAGTTTGTCTACATTGATCCCGTAGTCGCGGTCCAGCTTGTCGACTAGTTCGCGGTACTGCTTGTGATCCATGTCCGGCGTGCGCGCGAACACCCAGGCCAGGTCGCGGCCGGGATAGTCGATCAGCGCCCAGGAATAGTCCGGCGCGACCTCCAGGATGCGGTACTTGGTCGGCACCACGGCGAAGAACCAGGTGGTCCAGCGGCGGTTGCCGGTGCCGTCCTTGACCGTGGCGCGCGAGGTGACTTCCTTGAGCGGCTCGTCGAAGCCTTCGCGGTACTGGTAGCGCACGCCGATCTTGCCGTCTTCCTTGAGCGTGTACTCGTCGCTGCTGGCGACATGGCCGCGTTCGGCGAAATAAGGCACGTGCGCGATCACGTACCAGCGGCCCATGAAGCGCTGTAGGTCGATCGGTGGCTGCTGCGAGGGTTCTTGCTCCGGGGACTTCGCGCGTGCCGTCGGCAGGGGGGCGGCCATGCCGAGCAGCAGCACGGAGGCGAACAGGGAAAGCAGGCGCATAAGGCAGGAATCCGGGGCTTGAAGAAATACGCTACCCAGTATCGGGCGAAAATCATGTCAATAGTGGGTCGCAGCCGTTGAGATGGCCGCGCGGCAGGCTGCGCGCCTCAGCCCTGCTCCGGAGTCGCCGCCATGCCGATCGCCCGTTCCTCCCGCCGTGCCCACGCGCCGCACCCAGCTCTGCGCCGCGTGGTGCGGCAGGCGCTGCTCGCCGGCCTGGCCCTGGTCCTGGTTTGGCCGGCCGCGCGCGGCTCCAGCGAATGGCTGGGCTGGCGGCCGTTGTGGCTGCTGGGCATGCCGCTGAGCGCATGGTGGGCGCTGCACCGCTTTCCGCTGCCGCTGCAGCCGTTGCGCCGGATCCTGGCGCGGGGACGGCCACGGGTGCAGGCGCGGCGCCGACGGCGCGCGCCGGCGTGGTGATTCACTCGCGCGGCCTGACCTTCGGCAGGGGAGGGCCGCGGCCCTGCGTGCTACGGTTCCGTGCTGTTTCTCCCCCCCATCCCCCGGACCTGACCCATGCCCTCTCTTGCCCATGCCTGCCTGCTCGCCGGACTGATCGTCTCCGGCACCGCAGCGGCGAAGGAAACCGCGATGTCCAAAGACCCCTACGCCTGGCTCGAAGACGTCACCGGCGCCAAGCCGCTGGACTGGGTCAAGGCGCAGAACGCCAAGACCGAGGCGAGGCTGAGCGCGCAACCGGGCTTCCAGGCGCGCGAAGCCGGCATCCGCGAAGTGCTGGACTCGGACGCGAAGATCCCGACGGTGCAGAAGATCGGCCCGTACTACTACAACCTGTGGAAGGACCGCGCGCACGAGCGCGGCCTGTGGCGGCGCACCACCCTGGACGAATACCGCAAGCCCGAGCCGAAGTGGGAGACGGTGCTGGACCTGGACGCGCTGAACAAGGCCGAGGGCGAGAACTGGGTGTGGCACAGCGCCGACTGCCTGCGCCCGGACTACCGCCGCTGCCTGATCACGCTGTCGCGCGGCGGCGCCGACGCCGACGTCACCCGCGAGTTCGATCTGGGTTCCAAGCAATGGGTGAAGGACGGCTTCTTCCGTCCCGAGGCCAAGGGCGGCCTGAGCTGGATCGATGCCGATAGCGTCTACCTCTACACCGATTTCGGCGCCGGCTCACTGACCAGCTCCGGTTATCCGCGCGTGGTCAAGCAGTGGAAGCGCGGCACGCCGCAACAGAGTGCGAGTCTGGTCTACGAAGGCAAGCCGGAGGACATGCAAATCGACGCGACGCACGACGACACGCCCGGCTATGAGCGCGATTTCGTCAGCCGCACGCTGGCCTTCTACAACGACGAGCTGTACCTGCGCAGTGCCGACGGTAGCCTGCGCAAGGTCGACGCGCCCAACTCGGCCAGAAAGCGCGTGCACCGCGAATGGCTGACCCTGCAGCTGCGCGAGCCGTGGACCGTGGGCGGCACCACCTATCCCGCCGGTACGCTGCTGGCCGCCAAGTTCGACGACTTCATGGCCGGCAAGCGGGCGTTCCGGGTGCTGTTCGCGCCGACCGAGAGCACCTCGCTGAAAGAGTTCAAGTGGACCAAGTCGACGCTGGTGCTGAACGTGCTGGACAACGTCAAGAGCCGGCTGTGGGTGCTGACCCCGGGCGAGGGCGAGTGGGCGCGCGCGCCGTTTCCGGTCGGCGACCTGGCCTTCGGCAGCATCCGCGTCGATGCGGTCGATGCCGACGAGAACGACCAGGTGTGGTTGACCTCCACCGACTTCCTGACCCCGACCACGCTGCTGCTGGCCGATGTGCAGCGCGGCCCGCAGAGCATCGAGGCGCTGAAGGCGATGCCGAGCTTCTTCGATGCGTCCAAGGACGCGATCGAGCAGCACTTCGCCGTGTCCAAGGACGGCACCAAGGTGCCGTACTTCCTGGTGCGGCCGAAGCAACTCAAGCTGGACGGCAGCCATCCGACCCTGCTGGCCGCCTACGGCGGCTTCGAGATCTCGGTGACTCCTTTCTACTCCGGCGGCCTCGGCCGCGGCTGGCTCGACCAGGGCGGCGTGTACGCCCTGGCCAATATCCGCGGCGGCGGCGAGTACGGCCCGCGCTGGCACCAGGCGGCGCTGAAGCAGAACCGGCACAAGGCCTACGAGGACATGGCCGCGGTGGCGCAGGACCTGGCCGCGCGCAAGATCACCTCGGCCAGGCACCTGGGCGTGCAGGGCGGCAGCAACGGCGGGCTGATGGCCGGCAACATGCTGGTGCAGTACCCGCAACTGTTCGGTGCAGTGGTGGTGCAGGCTCCGCTGCTGGACATGAAGCGCTACAGCCACCTGCTGGCCGGCGCCTCGTGGATGGACGAGTTCGGCAACCCGGATACCGACGACTGGACCTACATCCGGACCTTCTCCCCGTACCACCTGTTCGACCCGAAGAAGGCCTACCCGCCGGTGATCTTCATGACCTCCACCCGCGACGACCGGGTGCACCCGGGCCATGCGCGCAAGATGGCGGCGAAGATGATCGACGCCGGCAAGGACGTGACCTACTACGAGAACACCGAAGGCGGCCACGGCGGCGCGGCCAACAACGCGCAGGCCGCGCACGCACAGGCGCTGGAGTACGGGTTCCTGTGGGAGCGGTTGAAGGATTGAAGGCTCGGTAGCGGATGGCTGCAGCGATGCAGCCGCCCCGCTGCGGGCGTTTGCAGTTCTGGCAAGGCGAGGCAACTCCAGGGCCGGAGCAACGGCAACGGCTTTCGCGCCCTTGGCGCGAGCTACTTTTGTCTTGGCAAAAGTAACCAAAACCGCTGTCGCCGACGCGAGCCGATGCGATAAAGCCGCATCGGTTCCCTGCGCTCCTCGGCGCAAGCGGCATTTATCCCCTTTTCGGGACGGCGCCCAAACGCGCTTCGCTCAAACAAGGGCGCCTCTTCGGCCGCTTGCGCCTGCGGTGCTCGGCTCGCTTTAAGGCGAAGACAATCAAAAGCCACAGGCACAGCCATGAGGGCGTTGTCTACGCGATGTGGCCGCTGGCGATCTTGGACTTGGTTTCGGTCTGCAAGATCATTGCGATCGACAGTGCCTGAAGGCGCTTACGGTTCAGCGTGGCGATCCCAACGCGCCAGCCCGCGCGCGATCCGCGCCACCGCTTCCTGCAACCGCGGCAGGCTCTGCGTATAGGCGATGCGCACATGCTGGCGCGCGCGGTGCTGGCCGAAGTCCACGCCCGGGGTGAACGCCACGTGCTCGGTTTCCAGGAAATGCGCGCAGAACGCCTGCGCGTCGTCGGTGAAGGCGCTCACGTCGGCGTACAGGTAGAACGCGCCCTGCGGTTCGACGTCGATGCGCAAGCCGAGCGCGCGCAGCGCCGGCAGCAGGTAATCGCGGCGCTGGCCGAATTCGGCGCGGCGCGCTTCCAGGATTTGCAGGGTGTCCGGCAGGAAACAGGCTAGCGCCGCATGCTGGGCGATGCTGGAGGCGCTGATGTACAGGTTCTGCGCCAGCTTCTCCAGCGACGGCACTGCCGCGCGTGGTGCCACCAGCCAGCCCAGGCGCCAGCCGGTCATACCGAAGTATTTGGAGAAGCTGTTGAGCACGTAGGCGCTGTCGTCGACCTCGAGCACGCTGGGCGCGTCGATGCCGTAGCTGAGGCCGTGGTAGATCTCGTCGACCACCAGGTGGCCGCCATGCGCTTGCAGCGCCCGCGCCAGCGCGGCCAGTTCGGTGCGGTCCAGCAGGGTGCCGGTCGGGTTCGCCGGCGAGGCGACCAGCGCGCCGACGCTGTCGGCGTTCCAGTGCGCGTCGAGCAAGGCCGGGGTCAGCTGGTAGCGGCTGTCCGGGCCGACCGGCACCAGCTGCGCGGCGCCTTCGACCAGGCGCAGGAAATGCCGGTTGCACGGATAGCCGGGGTCGGCCAGCAGCCAGCGCTTGCCCGGATCCACCAGCAGCGCGCTGGCCAGCAGCAGCGCGCCGGAGCCGCCGGGGGTGATCATGATCCGCGCCGGGTCCAGGTCCACGTCGTAGCGCTGCCGGTAGAACCCGGCCAGCGCCTCGCGCAGCGCCGGCAGCCCGCGTGCGGCGGTGTAGCGGGTGTGGCCAGCGGCGAGCGCGGCCTGGCCGGCGGCGACGATCGGCGCGGCGGTGGTGAAGTCCGGCTCGCCGATCTCCAGGTGGATCACATCGTGGCCGGCATGTTCAAGTTCGTTGGCGCGGGCCAGCAGCGCCATCACGTGGAACGGTTCGATGTCGCGGCTGCGCTGGCTGTAGGCATGCGGCGCGGTATGGGATTCGGTGCGAGGCGGACTCATGGACCGATCATAGGGCAGCACGCCTCACAAATCGTTGCGCGCGCTTGCCAGGATACGGCGTTGCGCGGAGACTCGGCCGGCATCGTGCGGCGCCGCGCCGCATGCCTGCCGCCTCCCAGCCCGGGCGGCGCCTCCCCCCCCCCCGTTGCGTTACCGCCGCCGGAGCCCCATTAGATGCACCACCGTCCCTTGCTAGCGAGCTTGTTCCTGCTAATGACCGCGCCTTTCGCTTCCGCCCTCGCCACCGGCGCCACCCCGCCGCATCCGGCCAAGCAGCCGCACACGGTCACCGCGCCGTTCGGCGCCACCCGCCAGGACGACTACTACTGGCTGCGCGACGACAAGCGCGAAAACCCGCAGATGCTGGCCTATCTCAACGCCGAGAACGCCTACGCCGACCAAGTGCTGAAGCCGCTCAAGCCGCTGGAGGACACGCTATACAAGGAAATCGTCGGCCGCATCAAGCAGGACGACAGCAGCGTGCCGTACCGCGAGCGCGGCTACTGGTACTACACCCGCTACGAGAGCGGCAAGGACTACCGGGTGCACGCGCGGCGCAAGGGCAGCATGGGCGCGGCGGAGGAAATCCTGCTCGACGTCAACGCGATGGCCGCCGACAAGGGCTATTTCAACCTGGGCGATGCGGTGGTCAGCCAGGACAACCGCATCCTGGCCTGGACCGAGGACGACGTTGGCCGCAACCAGTACGTGGTGCGCTTCAAGAACCTGGACACTGGCGAGGTCTACGCCGATCGCGTGCCCGGCGTGTCGCCGGACGTGGTCTGGGCCGACGATAACAAGACCCTGTTCTATGTCGAGAACGATCCGGAAACCCTGCTCACCGTGCGCGTCAAGAAGCACGTGCTGGGCACGCCGGCGGCGCAGGACGCGCTGGTCTACGCGGAGAAGGACCACAGTTTCTACATGGAACTGCGCCGCACCCGCGACGACAAGTACATCGTCATCGACTTGAAAAGCACCGTGGCTTCCGAGCAGCGCTATGCGCCGGCCGCCGATCCGCAGCGCTTCGCGGTGCTGGCGCCGCGCCAGCGCGACGTCGAGTACCACGCCGACCATTTCGACGGGCGCTGGGTGATCCGCACCAACTGGAAGGCCAAGAACTACGCGCTGATGACCGCGCCCGACGGCGCCACCAAGCGTGCGCAATGGCAGTCCTGGCTGCCCTACGACGAAAAGGTGTTCATCGACAGCTTCGAGCTGTTCGACGGCTTCACCGCGATCGCCGAGTATTCCGACGGCCTGGAGCGGATCCGCCTGCACTTCGCAGATGGCAAGGAGGACTACGTCAAGGCCGACGAGCCGGCGTACTCGATGGGCCTGTCGGTCAATTCCGAGCCCGGCACGCCGTGGCTGCGCTACAGCTACACCTCGCTGACTACGCCGGCCACCACCTACGAACTCAACACCCGCACCGGCGAGCGCAAGCTGCTCAAGCAGCAGACGGTGACCGGCTATGACGCGAGCAAGTACCAGACCGAGCGCGTGTGGGTGACAGCGCGCGACGGGGTCAAGGTGCCGGTGTCGCTGGTGTACAGGAAGGGCTTCAAGAAGGACGGCACCGCGGCGCTGTACCAGTACGCCTACGGCAGCTACGGCATGTCTACCGATCCCGCCTTCAACCTGCCGGTGGTCAGCCTGCTCGACCGCGGCGTGGTCTACGCCATCGCGCACATCCGCGGCGGCCAGGAGATGGGTCGCGACTGGTACGACCACGGCAAGCTGCTCCACAAGAAGAACACCTTTACCGACTTCATCGACGTCACCCGCAGCCTGGTCAAGCTGGGCTATGCGGCGCCGGACCGCGTCGCCGCGGCCGGCGGCAGCGCCGGCGGCCTGCTGATGGGGGCGGTGGCGAACATGGCGCCGCAGGATTACCGGGTGATGGTCGCGCAGGTGCCGTTCGTCGACGTGGTCACCACCATGCTCGACCCGAGCATCCCGCTGACCACCAACGAATACGACGAATGGGGCAATCCGGAGCAGAAGCAGTACTACGACTACATGCTCGGCTATTCGCCGTACGACAACGTCAAGCGTCAGGCGTATCCGGCACTGTTCGTCGGCACCGGCCTGTGGGATTCGCAGGTGCAGTACTGGGAGCCGGCCAAGTGGGTGGCCAAGTTGCGCGACGACAACACCGGCACCCGCCCGATCGTGTTCCGGGTCAACATGGAAGCCGGCCACGGCGGCAAGTCCGGGCGCTTCCGCCGCTACCGCGAGCAGGCCGAATCGTACGCGTTCATGCTCGACCAGTTGGGCGTGGAGCAGGCGGCGAAGTAAGGCGGATTGGCCTGGCGTTCTGTCGCGGCTGAAGCCGCTCCTACAGTGCACCCGGCCTGCTTCCTGTAGGCGGCTTCAGCCGCGACGAATGCCGAAGCCGCCGACTGACGGATTCCGCGTCGCGACTGAAGTCGCTCCCACAATAACGGGGTGCGCCGAGTTCCGGCTGGGTGCACTGTGGGAGGGACTTCAGTCCCGACTGCATTCAGCCTCGGCCAGCGCGCTGCGTCGTTCCGGAGGCGTTGCGCACGAAACGACGGCATCCGGCACCGCGAGGTCCGCATCGCCATCCGGCCGCGGCTTTATCATGCGCCGATGGAACCCCCTTCCCGTTTCCGCTGGGCCTGGTGGCTGCTGGCCTACGTCAGCCTGGCCACGGGCATCGTCGGCATCTTCGTGCCGGGCTTGCCGACCACGGTATTCGTGCTGATCTCGGCCTATGCCGCCTCGCGCGGCTCCGAGCGCCTGCGCCGGCGGTTGCTGGAGGATCCGCGTTTCGGCGCCAGCATCCGCGACTGGGAAGCGCACGGTGCGGTCAGCCGCCGCGGCAAGTGGATGGCCACGCTGACCATGGCGGTGTGCGCGCTGGTGTTGCTGCTGTTCGTGCACAAGCCGTGGGTGCAGGTCGTGGCGATCGGCTGCATGAGCTGCGTGGCGCTGTGGCTGTGGCTGCGCCCGGAACCGCCGCCGCGCGATTGAAGCGGGATCGCGCGCCTGCATCGGCCCAGGCGTGGCTGCGCCTGGCCGCAGCGTGGCAGGCGGCACAGCCGGTTCATGCCCTTCTGGCTATACTCGGCGCATGAGCACATCGTTCCCTCATCCGATCCGTACCGCCCTGTTCGGCGCCGCCCTGCTGGCACTGTCCGGGTGCGGCAACAAGGGCCCGCTGGTGATGCCGCAGAAGCCGGTGCCGGTGGAAGCCGCACCGGCCGCCGCGCCCGCCGCGACCCCGCCCGCCACAACCGATCCGGCCGCCCAGGCGCAGCCGGTCGACGGCCAGCAGAAGCCGGCCGACGCCACCAGCACCACGCCCACCGATGGGAATGAGTGAGGCCAGCGTCGCGGCGCGCCTGCGCTTTTCCAAGATGCAGGGCGCGGGCAACGATTTCGTGGTGCTCGACCTGCGCGACGGCACCCCGCCGCCGGACGCTGCACTGGCGATACGCCTGGCCGACCGCCATTTCGGCGTCGGCTGCGACCAGCTGCTGACCATCGAGGTGCCGCGCAGCGCGGACGCGGTGGCCAGCTACCGGATCTGGAATACCGACGGCAGCCTGGCCGGGCAGTGCGGCAACGGCGCGCGCTGCGTCGCCGCCTGGCTGGTGCGCGACGGCGCCGCCGGCAGCGAGCCGTTCGTCATCGACAGTCCGTTCGCCTCGCATCGCATCGAACGCGGCGCCGACGGCCAGTTCGCGGTGGCGATGGGCGTGCCGCGCTTCGCCCCGGAGGACGTGCCGCTGATCGGCTTCCCGCGCATGCGCGAGGAGTATGTGCTGCCGCTGCAAGGCGGCAGCGTGCGCTTCGGCGCGGTGTCGATGGGCAATCCGCACGCGGTGTTGGAAGTGGGCCTGGTCGATGCGGCGCCGGTCGAGCGGCTGGGGCCGTTGCTGCAGCAGCATGCGTCGTTCCCCGATTCGGTCAACGTCGGCTTCGCCCAGGTGATCGACCGCGGCCATGTGCGCCTGCGCGTGTACGAGCGCGGCGTCGGCGAGACCCTGGCCTGCGGCAGCGGCGCCTGCGCGGCCGCGGCGGTGCTGATCCAGCGCGGCCGCGTGGAGCGCGACGTGCGCGTGGTGCTGCCCGGCGGCGAACTGCGCGTGCGCTGGCCGCACGACGCGGCGCCGGTGGTGATGTCCGGGCCGGCCGCCTTCGTTTTCGATGGGGAGTGGATCCGATGAGCGAGACCCAGGACAAGATCGGCGCGCACGAAATCGCCGCATGGCTGCGCCGCCATCCGGCGTTCCTGAAACAGTTCCCCGACCTGGCGCTGACCCTGGTGGTGCCGCGCGACGACGGCCCGACCGCGTCGCTGGCGAGCTACCAGCTGGAAGTGCTGCGCGACAAGAACCGCGAGCTGTCGCGGCGCCTGTCCGAGCTGGCCGGCAATGCCCAGGTCAACGAGCGCCTGGCGGTGCGGACCCATCAGCTGACCCTGGCGCTGATGCGCCAGACCAGCGCCGCCGACAGCGTGCGCGCGATGGCCGCTTCGCTGCAGGAGGATTTCCAGGGCGATCTGGTCAGCATCGTGCTGCTGCGGCCGCTGCCCGGGCTGGAGCAGGCGCCGTGGTTGCAGATCCTGACGCAGGACGATCCGCGGCTGGCGCCGTTCCGCGACTGCTTGAAGGACGGCGAGCCGATCTGCGGCCGCTTGCAGCCGGAGAAGCAGGCGCTGCTGTACGCCGAGCGCCTCGAGCAAGTGCAGTCCACCGCGCTGCTGCCGCTGCCGGGCGTGGGCCTGCTCGCGGTCGGCAGCCGCGATCCGAACCGTTTCTATCCCGGCATGGGCACCTTGTTCCTGCGCATGATGGGCGAGTCGCTGACGGTGGCGCTGCAGCGCTTCGCATGAAGGCCGGGACTCGGGACTCGGGACTCGGGACTCGGAAAAAGCGGGCCGATGCGCCCGCCGTTGCAGCCGAGTCCCGAGTCCCGAGTCCGGAGTCCCGGTTCCTCGACTATCTGCAAGTCGAACGCCGCATGTCCGCGCATACCTTGGACGCGTACCGCCGCGATCTGGCGGCGCTGGCGGCGTGGGCGGCGGACAATGCCGGTGGCGAGATGGTGGCGCTCGGCACCGAGCAGTTGCGCCATTTCATCGCTGCCGAGCACCGCCGCGGGCTGTCGCCGAAGAGCCTGCAGCGGCGCCTGTCGGCGTGCCGCAGTTTCTATGCGTGGTTGCTCAAGCATGGCCGGATCGCCGCCAGTCCTGCCGCCGCGCTGCGTGCGCCGAAGGCGCCGCGCAAGCTGCCGCAGGTGCTGGACGCGGACGAGGCGGTGCGCCTGGTCGAAGTGCCGACCGACGTGCCGCTGGGCCTGCGCGACCGCGCGCTGCTGGAGCTGTTCTATTCCTCCGGGCTGCGCCTGAGCGAGCTGTGCGCGCTGCGCTGGCGCGACCTGGATTTTGCCAGCGGCCTGGTCCGCGTGCTCGGCAAGGGCAACAAGCAGCGGCTGGTGCCGGTCGGCTCGCACGCGCGCAAGGCGCTGCTGGCATGGCAGGCGCAGACCAAGGCGGCGGTCGAGGCGCCGGTGTTCCCGGGCCGCGGCGGCGCGCCGATCGGCGCGCGCGCGGTGCAGATCCGGATCAAGCAGCTGGCCGGGCGCCAGGGCCTGTTCAAGCACGTGCACCCGCACATGCTGCGGCACAGTTTCGCCAGCCATATCCTCGAATCTTCCGGCGACCTGCGCGGCGTGCAGGAGCTGCTCGGCCATGCCGACATCGCCACCACGCAGATCTACACCCACCTGGATTTCCAGCATCTGGCCAAGGTCTACGACGCAGCGCATCCGCGCGCCAGGCGCAAGCCCGCGCCCTGAGCCGGCGTGACGGCGCTTGAAGCGCGCGCGGCCGGCCCCACCTCTGGGAGACCACCCCGGAGGCCGCATGGACCCCAGTCAGAATCCCAACGTTTTCCACGCCACCACGATCCTGTCGGTGCGCCGCAACGGCCATGTCGCCGTGGCCGGCGATGGTCAGGTGACATTGGGCCATACCGTGATGAAGGGCAATGCGCGCAAGGTGCGCCGGCTTGGCCGCGACGGCCAGGTGCTGGCCGGTTTCGCCGGCGCCGCCGCCGATGCGTTCACCCTGTTCGAACTGTTCGAGGCCAAGCTCGAGAAGCACGGCCAGCTGACCCGCGCGGCGGTGGAGCTGGCCAAGGATTGGCGCACCGAACGCCGCCTGGGCAAGCTCGAGGCGTTGCTGGCGGTGGCCGACAAGGAAACCTCGCTGATCATCAGTGGCACCGGCGATGTGATCGAGCCGGAGGACGGCATCATCGCCATCGGCTCGGGAGGTTCCTACGCGCTGTCGGCGGCGCGCGCGCTGCTCGGCCACACCGAACTGGACGCCAAGACCATTGCGGTCGAAGCGCTGAACATCGCCGGCGACATCTGCATCTATACCAATCGCAACGTGGTGGTCGAGGAGCTGTGAATCGGCAATGGGGAATCGGGAATCGCAACCGCGGTTCCTGTTTCCGTTGCCGATGAAGCCTGCGCTTGCCATTGCCGATGCTCCCTTCCCGATTCCTTCTTCGATTTCCCGACCATGACCGATACCCATAGCACCATGACCCCGCGCGAGATCGTGCAGGAACTGGACCGCCACATCGTCGGCCAGCACGACGCCAAGCGCGCGGTGGCGATCGCGCTGCGCAACCGCTGGCGGCGCATGCAGCTGCCTGATGCGCTGCGCAACGAAGTGATGCCCAAGAACATCCTGATGATCGGCCCCACCGGCGTCGGCAAGACCGAGATCGCGCGTCGCCTGGCGACGCTGGCCAACGCGCCGTTCGTCAAGGTCGAGGCCACCCGCTTCACCGAGGTCGGCTACGTCGGCAAGGACGTGGAGCAGATCGTGCGCGACCTGGCCGACACCGCGGTCAAGCTGTACCGCGAACAGGCCAAGACCCGCGTGCGCACCCAGGCCGAGGAACGCGCCGAAGACCGCATCCTCGACGCGCTGCTGCCGCGGCGCAGCGCCGGCATCGGCTTCGATCCGGACGCCGCGCGCAGCGAACCCTCGGCGCAGGACAACGACACCCGCAGCAAGTTCCGGCGCATGCTGCGTGCCGGCGAACTGGACGAGCGCGAGATCGAGCTGGACGTGGCGGTCAACGTCAGCATGGACATCATGACCCCGCCGGGCATGGAGGAAATGGGCCAGCAGCTGCGGCAGATGTTCTCCAACCTGGGCGGCAGCAAGTCGCAGTCGCGCAAGCTGACGATCAAGGCGGCGCGGCCGCTGCTGATCGAGGAAGAGGCCGGCAAGCTGGTCAACGAGGACGACGTGCGCGCCATGGCGATCGAGGCCTGCGAGCAGCACGGCATCGTGTTTATCGACGAGATCGACAAGGTCGCCAAGCGCGGCGAGGCGGGATCGACGGGCGGCGACGTGTCGCGCGAAGGCGTGCAGCGCGACCTGCTGCCGCTGGTCGAAGGCTCCAACGTCAGCACCAAGTACGGCACGGTCAAGACCGACCATATTTTGTTTATCGCCTCCGGCGCGTTCCACCTGGCCAAGCCCAGCGACCTGATCCCGGAGTTGCAGGGCCGCTTTCCGATCCGGGTCGAATTGTCGGCGCTGTCCAAGGACGATTTCATCCGCATCCTCACCGAGCCGAAGGCGGCGTTGAGCAAACAGTACGAAGCGCTGTTGCTGACCGAAGGGGTGACCCTGAGCTTCACCGACGATGCGATCGACCGCCTGGCCGAGATCGCGTTCCTGGTCAACGAACGCCAGGAGAACATCGGCGCGCGGCGTCTGCACACGGTGCTCGAGCGCCTGCTCGACACGCTGAGCTTCGAAGCGCCGGATCGCGAAGGACAGAGCGTCGCCGTCGATGCCGCCTACGTCAACACGCACCTGGGGGAACTGGTGCAGGATCCGGATCTGAGCCGTTACATCCTGTAACCGCTGTGCCTGTTGCGACAACAGTTCCATGGAACCTGTAGGAGCGGCTTCAGCCGCGACCGGGTATCACCGGTAACGCCCGGTCGCGGCTGAAGCCGCTCCTACAAGGTTTCGTGGCGGTGAAGTCGGTGCTCAGTACAAAGGCGTCCCGGCCTGGTACGCGGCCACGAATCCCTGCCAGTCCAGCTGCACCTGCGCGGCGTAGCCGAACGCGAACTGGCGCAGTTCCGATTTCAGCTCGCTCTTGCTGCTGGCCGCCGCGTCGATCTGCTTGTCGATGCTGTAGCTCACCACGGCCGGATCGTAGTCCTGATCGGACAGTGCATGTGCCGAGGCCAGCGCCTGGCCCAGGTACGTGGCGGCGGTGGCCAGCTTGTCGGCGCTGCTCAACGCGGTCGGGTCCAGGTCTTCCTGGAACGGCGATTTCTCGTGCACGTAGAACGGCACGCCGGCGACGCTGGCGTAACCGATCAGCACGTCGGCATCCAGCGTTTGCGCCTTGGCGGTGCGCGCCACGCGCTCGCCGTCGTGGTTGTCGTAGCTGGAGGCGGGCATCTGCGACGGCGCGGCCACGGCGACCACGCTGGCCGCTTGCTGCTTCCATTCCAGGATCACGTCGTCGCCGGTCGAGTCGCTGGCGCCATCGACCAGCACGTACAGCCGCTGCCGGCCGAGGCTGGCGGTGCCCGAGCCGAGTTTCTGGCGCACGTCCTTGATCGTGTAGTAACTGGGCGCATAGCGCTTGGAGGCGGCGATCGAGGCCACGTAGCCGTTCATCGCGTTGGCGACCGACGCATACGTCGCGCTGTCCACCGCGACCAGGTTGTCCAGGGACTGGAACGTGCGCTTGCCGCCGCTGACCGCAGTGTATTTGCCCAGCAGGCTGCTGCGGCTCTTGCCGTCAGCGCTGTCGATGGCCCTGGCCACCACGCCGCTGGTGTCGCTCTTGGTCAGCTGGAAACGCTTCTCGGCATCGCTGCCCTTGAAGTCGCCGATCTTGTCCAGGTAGGCGCCGACCATCGTGTCGATCGCGCTGCCGATGTCGCTCTCGGACAGGCCGTTGTCGCGCCCGGCCAGGACCATGCTCGCCGCCAGCCGGCGCAGGTCCCACACGGACTGGCCGAGGTGGCCTTCGTCGAAGTCGGCGACCTGGAACACCGTCTTGCCGCTGCTGTCGCGCGCGGCGTCGAAATTGCCGATGTGGGTGTCGCCGCCGAGCCAGGTGTCGCCGGTCTGCGGGCTGCTCCACAGCGAGGCCGGCAAGGTCTTCATGTCCTGGTAGAACAGATGGTCGGTGCCGCGATAGAACGCGTAGGCGCTGCCGGCCATGATCGCCATCTTGGTGTCCAGCTCGGCCTGCTGCGCCGCATAGGGATGGTTGTAGTCGTGAATCTGCTGCACCACCCAGGCATCGCGCTGGCGCGCGGCGGTGGCGCCGCCGGCGGTGGCGGCGAGGATCAGGCCGATCAGCAGCAGGCGCGACAGGCGGGTCGGCATCGCAGGTCTCCAGGCGCGGACAGGGCGACCAGTCGAGCATGCCGGCATTGCACTTCGATGAATCCTGGACCGACCCGACCCGACCCGACCCAACGCAGGCGTCGCTACAGATAGCGCAGCCAGGCCAGGTCGCGGCGGCCTGCCTTCAGCCGCGCGAACGCCGCCACCGGCCAGTACAGCGCCACGCCCAACACCGCGGCGATCGCCCACAGCGCGGCCACGCTGTCCACGCCGAACAAGGCGCCGTGGTTCGCGCCCCAGTACGCCAGCGCCGCCAGGTACAGCAGCTTCAGCGCGTACAGATGCAGCAGGTAGAAGAACATCGGCGCCGCGCCGATCGCCGCCAGCGGCGCCAGCGCCCGCGCCAGCCGGGGCTGTTCGTACAGGCGCAGCAACAGCAGGCCCACGCCCAGGTTCGGCAGCAGGAACAGCAGCGACGGCGGGTACTTGGTCAGATTGAAGAAGCTCATCGCGGTGTGCGCCACGTCGGCCTGGTCGCGCCAGGGCGCATCGCCATAGCCGTTGTGCCAGCGCAGCAAATGGAACAGCGCCAGCGCGCCGAGGCCGCAGGCCAGCAAGCGCTGCTGGCGTTGCGCCGGCGCGGTGCCGGCGCCGTACCAGGGGCCGGCCGCGTAACCCAGCGCGATCACCCCGATCCACGGCAGCAACGGATACGAGGTGCGCACGCGCAGCTCGCCCAGCTGCAGCCAGCTGCGATCGTGCAGCACGGCCCAGGCCGTGGCCAACGGACCGTCGCCGTGCACATGCACGCCATCGAGCAGGTTGTGCCCGGCCACCAGTGCCACCCCGAGCAGCGCCAGCAACGGCCGCGGCAGCCACAGCAGCGCCGCCAGCGCCAGCATGCTCAGCCCGATCGCCCAGATCACCTGCAGGTACAGCAGCTGCGGCGGGAAGGCGAAGGTCCAGGCGAAGTTGACCAGGGTCAGTTCCAGCACGATCAGGAACAGCCCGCGCTTGAGCAGGAACGCCGCCGCCGCTGTGCGGCCATGCGGCTGCCGCGCCGCGTACAGCCACGCCGACAGGCCGGTCAGGAACACGAAGATCGGCGCGCACAGGTGCGCCAGGGCGCGCGCCACGAACAGCGCCGGTGCGGTGGTTTCCACGTCCAGCGGATCGCGGATCGGATGATGCGCATAGAACGTCTCGCGCACGTGGTCGAGCAGCATCAGCGCCATCACCGTGCCGCGCAGCAGATCGATCGAGGCCAGGCGCGAGGACGCGGGAGCAGCAGTTGCGGAGGTGGCGACAGAAACGGGAGGCATACTGATGCGTTCGTTCCAATATTGAAATAATATAACACTCTTTTTTGAGGCGCCCTGTCCATGCCGTTACCCTTGCCGCATCCCTTGTCCCTGTCCTGCATGGCCTTGCTGGCCGGCCTGTGTGCGGGTCCGGCGGACGCCGATCCGGTCTTGCGCGGCACCGATCCCGCCGCCGATCCGGCGCCGGCCGAGCTGGATGCGGTGCAGGTGGTCGGTCGCCGCGATTCGGGAACCTACCAGGCCGACGCCATCGAGGGCAGCAAGACCGGCCTGAACCTGCGCCAGTTGCCGCAATCGGTGCGGGTGCTGCCGCGGCAGGCGATCGACGATCTCGGTGCGACCCGGCTCGACGCCACCCTGGACTACGTCGGCGGCATTTCGCGGCAGAACGGCTTCGGCGGGCTGTGGGACAACTTCGCGGTGCGCGGCCTGCCCGGCAACGAGAACACCGGCAGCGCGACCCTGCTCAACGGCCTGGCCGCCAACCGCGGCTACAACGCCCCGCGCGATACCGCCAACATCGAGGCGATCGAATTCCTGAAGGGGCCGGCGGCGGCGCTGTACGGCAGCAGCGAGCCGGGCGGCACGCTCAACATCGTCACCAAGCGTCCGCAGTGGCGGCCGGCCGCCGCGCTGGAAGCGTCGGCCGGCAGCCACGATGCCTACCGCGTCGCCGCCGACAGCACCGGCCCGCTGCTCGGCGAGTCGCTCGCCTACCGGCTCAACGTCGCGCTCGAGGACAAGCACAGCTTCCGCGACTTCGTGCACAGCCGGCGCCGCTTCGTGGCGCCGGCGCTGACCTGGCGCCTGGGCGAGGCGACCACCTTGCGCTACGACGGCGAATGGCTGCGCCAGCAGGTGCCGCTGGACCGCGGCATCGTCGCGGTGCGCGGCGACCTGGGCGCGATCCCGCGTTCGCGCTTCCTCGGCGAGCCGGGCGACGGCGACGTGCTGGTCGACAACCGCAATCACCAGCTGCTGCTGCAGCACGACATCGCCGACGACTGGAGCGCGCTGCTCGCCGCCTCGCGCCGCGACGGCAGCCTGAGCGGCTATTCCACCGAGCCCAGCGTGCTGCGCAACGACGGCCGCAGCCTGTGGCGGCAGCGGCGCTGGCGCGACTTCGCCTCGCACGACACCGCGCTGCAGGCCGAACTGCGTGGCCAGGTGGACACCGGCGCCTGGCGCCACGGGGTGCTGCTCGGCGCCGAGGCTTACGACTTCGTGTTGACCCAGCGCATGCGGCGGATCCGCCCCAGCGCCGCCGCGCCATACGCGCTGGACGTGTTCGCACCGGTCTACGGGCAGCCGCTGCCGACGCCGCTGCCGTTCGTCGATACCCGCGAGCGCCAGCGCAACGCGGCGCTGTACCTGCAGGACGCGATCGCGTTGACGCCGCAGTGGACGCTGCTGCTGGGCCTGCGCCACGACCGCTACCGGCAGGCGCTGGACGACCGCCGCAGCGGCGGCCATTACGCGCAGGCGCCGACCAAGACCACGCCGCGCATCGGCCTGAGCTACGCGCCGGGCGAGCAGTGGTCGTGGTACTTCAACGCCGGGCGCACGTTCCGCCCCAACACCGGTTCCGACGTGTGGAACGGCACCGGCACCGCACACGCGCCGGCGCCGGAAAGCGGCCGCGCGCTGGAACTGGGCGGCAAGTGGCAGGCGCGCGATGGCCGCCTCGGCGGCACCGTGGCGCTGTACGAGATCGTCAAGGACAACGTGCTCACCGGCGATCCGAACAACCCCGGCAACCAGATCGCCGCCGGCCGCGTGCGCAGCCGCGGCGCCGAGGCCGATCTGTCCGGCCAACTGAGTGAGCACTGGCGGCTCAACGCCAGCGCCTCGTGGAACCGGGTGCAGGTGCTGCGCGACAACACGCTGCAGCTCGGCGGCAGCCTGATCAACGTGCCCAAGTTCAACGCCAGCCTGCTCGCGGTGCGCGAGACGGCGCTGCCCGGCGGCGGCCTGCTCGGCTTCGGCGGCGGCATGACCTACAGCGGACAGCGGCTGGCCGAAGCCTATACCCAGGCGCAGGCCGACGCCGGCATCGCGCCGGCGCAACTGCCCGGCTACGGCGTGGCCAGGTTGCTGGCGTACTGGCGCATCGACGAACGGCTGCGCGTGTCGCTGGACGTGGACAACGTGTTCGACCGCCGCTACTACACCAGCTCGGTGGCGGCGACGCCGTGGGTGGCGGTGGGCGCGGCACGCAGCGTCACCGCCGGCGTGCAGTACCGGTTCTGAGCGCGGCGCGCACTCAGTCCTCGCCGATGTCCTCGTTCCACACGTCCGGATTGGCGGCGATGTAGCCGCCGAGCAGGTCGATGCACGCCTGGCTATGCAGGTCGATCACATTGACGCCATGCTCGCGCAGCCAGTCGATGCCGCCCTGGAAGGTCACCGATTCGCCGACCACCACGGTGCTGATGTTGAACTGCCGCACCAGGCCGCTGCAGTACCAGCACGGCGCCAGCGTGGTGACCATGATGGTGTCCTGGTAGCGGCGCTGGCGGCCGGCCTTGCGGAACGCATCGGTCTCGCCGTGCACCGACGGGTCGCCTTCCTGCACGCGGCGGTTGTGGCCGCAGCCGAGCAGGCGGCCGTCATTGTGGTAAAGCGCCGCGCCGATCGGGATGCCGCCCTCGGCCAGGCCCTGGCGGGCCTCGGCGATGGCGGTGTCGAGCAGGGCGCGATAATCGGGCGTGGTCAGCATCGTGGGGCCAATGGCGGGCGTGGCCCTGGAGTCTGGCCCAGGCAGCGGGCGGCTGTCACCCCGGCGCGGCGGCGCCGCCGCTTCACCGCCACGCATCGGCTGGCAGTGCGATAATCCCCCGCATGAGCGAATCCCCCTACACCTCCGGTACCACCCATTTCGGCTTCCGCGATGTCGCCGCCAAGGACAAGCAGAAGCTGGTCGGCGAAGTGTTCACCTCGGTCGCCGGCAACTACGATCTGATGAACGACCTGATGAGCCTGGGCATCCACCGGGCCTGGAAGCGTTATTTCGTGGCGACCGCGCAGGTCAAGCCGGGCGACCGCGTGCTCGACCTGGCCGGCGGCACCGGCGACATCGCCGCGCTGCTCAAGGAGCGGGTCGGCGACGACGGCGCGGTGGTACTGGGCGACATCAACGCCGGCATGCTGTCGGTGGGCCGCGACCGGCTGACCAACCGCGGCCTGGTCGCGGGCCTGGACTACGTGCAGTGCAACGCCGAGGCCCTGCCGTTCCCGGACCAGAGCTTCGACCTGGTCACCATCGCCTTCGGCCTGCGCAACGTCACCGACAAGGACGCGGCACTGCGCGAGATGTACCGGGTGCTGAAGGTAGGCGGGCAGGCGCGTGTGCTGGAGTTCTCCGCGGTCACCGCCGACTGGTTCAAGCCGATCTACGACTTCCATTCGTTCAAGATCCTGCCGCGGCTGGGCAAGCTGTTCGCCAAGGACGCCGACAGCTACCAGTACCTGGCCGAGAGCATCCGCAAGCACCCGCCGCAGGACGCGCTGAAGGGCATGATGGCCGAGGCCGGCTTCGCCCGCAGCCACTACAAGAACCTGACCGGCGGCATCGTCGCGATCCACTCGGGCTACAAGGTCTAGATGCCGCGTCGGCGCTTCGGTGCCGGTGGTAGTCCCTGGCGATCCGCTGTCTGCGCGAGGCGCGGTTGCGCGCTGCGGCGACTGCCACCGCCACGGGCCAGAGATGTGATGGCAATCATGTGCGGTGTGCGCAATCCCGTTGCCTGAAGTCCGCAGTTTCGGCGGTGCTTGCGCAGCTGCAGCGCGATCGGCATGACCGGGTTCAGAACTGCAGAAATTCGTCACATCGCTTTGGCCTGCTTGTTACATCGCGCGGCGCAGGCTGGTTGCTCTTCCCGATCACGGTGATAGTGACGCATGACATCGCCCCCCTCACCTGCACCTGCATTGGCGATGCCTTCGAATGGCTGGTGCTGATGGATATCCTGTGTTTCGAAGAGTTCGAGTGCATGCCCGCGCTGTCGCAGTTGGTGCCGCATGTGTTCGAGGCTCACCATTCTTGCCAGCGCGAATTCCGGTTGCCCGGGGGCTCGCGGTTTTTTCTCATTCATGGCTGCGATGCGGGAAATCGCCAGTGGTTTCGCGCCACCGACATCGTCTGCATCCATTCGTCGATCCCGTTGGTGCCGGGCGCGGTGTCGCGCGAGGCGGCGAACCGCTTCGACGCTGTGGCGCGGCAGGGGGGACGCATCTGCCTTCTGTATACCTGGGATGACTCCACGCTTGGCCCCACCTTTGCGCAAACAGTCGCCGCTTCTGCGCATCTGCAGTGGGAGACTCCTGGCATGGACGTTGCGCAGTCATTGAGCAGCGGTCTGATTCTGTCCGAAAATTGGAAGGAAGGGATTGGTCGGCATGCCGCCAGGACGATCGCCAATTTCATGCAGACGCGTGCGCGGCCTACGTCCCCGTCCGTCACGCTAAAACGCCAGCAAGAGGCAGAGGCGTAATGGACGTTTGCGTGCATTTGATCTGGGGCCCGACATGCAGCGGCAAGACCGCCGCTGCCGTGGCATTGGCCGAACGCAGCGGACTGCCGGTCGTTGCCCTGGACCGGATCCAGTGCTACCCCGAGTTGGCCACCGGCAGTGGGCGGCCGCTGCCGGTGGAGCTGCGCGCTACGCGCCGGATCTATCTCGCCTCGCGCCGGCTGGCCGACGGCATGATGACCGCATCGGAGGCCAACGCCTTGCTCAAGCATGCCGTCGCCCGGAATGGAGGCAGCGGCGCGGTCATCCTCGAGGGAGGATCGATTTCCCTGCTCAGGGAGATGATGGCCGACCCGCATTGGGCAAACGTATTCCACTGGAGTTCGCGCAGGTTCCGCCTGGGGGATCCTGCAGCGTTCCTGGACAGGGCCAGGTGTCGTGTCGAGCAGATGCTACGCGCGGACGAGGGACGTCCCTCGCTGTTGCAGGAACTGGTCACGTCGTGGGCGGATCCTGCGCTTCGCCCGGTTCTGCAGGACGTGGACGGATATCGGTATGCGATCCGGTTCGCGCAGCAGTGGGGCGTGCCTGTGCCCCGGCTGCCGCACATGGATGCGCAGCTCAGGCAGCGGCTGGTGCAGGGAATCGCCGAGGAATATCTTGGCCACGCGCAATGGCAGGAACGCGATATGGGCAAGCTTCCGGCGACCTGGCAACCGATCGTGCAGGAATTGCCGGCATAGCATCCGTCGCTGCCGGGCGCCGCATGCGGCGCCCGGCACGGCTGCGATAGAATCCACGCTTTCTACATGCGGTGGCGTTCATGCGATCTGCGTTCCTGCTGTCCCTGGCCGTGGCCTTCGCCGCGGCCGCCTGTTCCAATACGCCTGCTCCGCCAGCCGCGTCCTCCATCCCTGCAAAGCCAGACGCAGCCGTGAAACCCACCGATCGCAGCCACGACGAAAGCTCCTACGCCGAACCGGGCAAGGTCGTGATCAAGGACCTGGCGCTGGACATGAAGCTGGACTTCGACCGCAAGCAGATCGGCGGCACCGCCACCTACACGCTGGACTGGAAGGACAAGAGCGCCAAGCAGCTGCTGCTGGACACGCGCGAGCTGAGCATTGAAACCGTGCAGGGCGACGACGGCAAGGGCAACCTGAGGCCGCTGCAGTACGCGCTGGCGCCGGCCGACAAGATCTACGGCAGCAAGCTGACCATCGAAGCGCCGAACCAGCCGCAGAAGGTCACCATCGCCTACCACACCGCCGCGACCGCCTCGGGCCTGCAGTGGCTGCAGCCGTCGATGACCGAGGGCAAGCAACTGCCCTTCATGTTCAGCCAGTCGCAGGCGATCCATGCGCGCAGCTGGGTGCCGCTGCAGGACACGCCGAGCGTGCGCTTCACCTACAGCGCGCACGTCGTGTCGCGTCCGGACGTGATGGTGCTGATGAGCGCCGACAACGACCCGAAGGCGGCGCGCGACGGCGACTACACGTTCAAGATGCCGCAGCCGATCCCATCCTACCTGCTGGCCATCGCCGCCGGCGACCTGGTGTTCAAGCCGATCTCCGCACGCTCGGGCATCTGGGCCGAACCGTCCATGGCCGACAAGGCGGCCAAGGAGTTCGAGGACACCGAGAAGATGATCGTCGCCGCCGAAACGCTGTACGGTCCGTACCGCTGGGGCCGCTACGACATGCTGGTGCTGCCGCCGTCGTTCCCGTTCGGCGGCATGGAGAACCCGCGCCTGACCTTCGCCACCCCCACCGTGATCGTCGGCGACAAGTCGCTCGTGTCGCTGATCGCGCACGAGCTGGCGCATAGCTGGTCCGGCAACCTGGTGACCAACGCCAGCTGGAAGGACATCTGGCTCAACGAAGGCTTCACCACTTACGTGCAGGCGCGCATCACCGAAGCGCTGTACGGCGCCGAAGCGGCGGAGATGGAGCGCGAGATCGACCAGACCGACCTGCTCGCCGAGGTCAAGGACATGCGCCCGGCCGACCAGGCGCTGGCGTTGCCGGCGCTGACCGAGCGCGATCCGGACGACGCGCTGAGCCAGGTCGCCTACGTCAAGGGCGCCTGGTTCCTGCAGTTCCTGGAGCAGCGCTTCGGCCGCGCCACCTTCGATGCGTTCCTGCGCGGCTGGTTCGACGACCACGCATTCCAGAGCGCCAACACCGACCAGTTCGTCGACTACCTGAAGAAGAACCTGCTGGCCAGCAAGCCCGATGCGGTGAGCGAGGCCGAACTGCACGCCTGGCTGGACGAGCCGGGCATCCCGGCGTTCGCGCAGAAGGCGCGTTCGCGCAACTTCGCGATGGTCGATACCGCGCGCATCGCCTGGGTCGGCAGCGGCACCCTGCCGGGCAAGCAGATCACCGACGCCTGGAGCACGCAGGAGTGGACGCGTTTCCTCAGCGGCCTGGGCGCCACGCTCAAACCCGAGCAGCTCAAGCAACTCGACGCCGCCTATCATTTCACCGGCACCGCGAACGGCGAAATCGCCATGCGCTGGTATCCGCTGGCGATCCGCAGCGGCTACGCCGAAGCACGCCCGGCCGCCGGCGAGTTCATCGCCCGCGTCGGCCGGCGCAAGCTGATCCTGCCGATCTACGCCGAGTTGGTGAAGACCGCGGACGGCCTGGCCTTCGCCAAGCAGGTCTTCGCCCAGGCCAAGCCCGGCTACCACCCGATCACCACGGTGTCGGTGGAAGACATGCTGGCCAAGGCCGACAAGGGCGCCGCCGCGCACTGAGGCGGCGCGTCGATGGATGCAGCACCATTGGTGAGTGGAACGTCCCGCAGTTCATCCAGTGCAGGACTTGGCGCAAACCAAGCCGCATGCGAAGGTAGGCGCATGGCCTGTTTCCGGTTCCCGGCTCTTCCATGTTGCTGCTGACGGTATTGCTGCTGCTGGCGTTCACCGCGCTGGCCGTGGGCGTGACGCTGCTGGTGGGCGCGGTGCTGTTGTTGCGCAGCAAGCCGTTCCTGCTGGTGCGCCTGGAAAGCCTGCGTCAGCGCTGGGGCAGCGGCCTGCGGCGCTGCCAGACGCAGGTCGCCGGGCATCGCTGGACCTACCTGCACCGCGCCGCGGCCGATCCCGCCGCCCCTGCGCTGCTGCTGGTGCACGGTTTCACCGGCAGCAAGGAGAACTGGTTGCCGCTGGCGCGCGCGCTCGGCGACCGCTATCACCTGTTCCTTCCTGATCTGCCCGGCTGGGCCGAGAGCCAGCGCATCGACGGGCAGGACTACGGCTTCGTTGCGCAGGCCGAGCGTGTGGCCGCGTTCGCCGCGCAGTGCGTGCGCGGTACGGGCAGCGAATGCGTGCTGGTCGGGCATTCGATGGGCGGCGGCATCGCCGCGCTCGCCGCCGCGCGCCATCCGCCATTGTTCGATCGCGTCGGCCTGCTCAACGCTGCCGGCGTGCGCTTCGCCGACAACGCCTTCGGCCAGGCGGTGCTGGACGGCGACAACCCGTTCGCCGTGTACGACGCCGACTCGCTGCGCCGCTACATCGATACGGTGTTTGTGCTGGAACCGAGCAAGCCGCGCATCCCGTCCTGGGCGGTGTCCTCGATCGTCGCCTGGCGGCGCAGCGAGGCCGGTTTCGAGCAGCAGGTGCTGGCGCGGATCGGACGCAGCGAGGAAGCCTTCCTGCCGTTCGAAGAAGCCGCGCGTATCCGCCAGCCGGCGCTGCTGCTGAACTGCGTGCAGGACGCGGTGATCGATGCCAGCGCGCTGGCGCTGTACGCCGAGCGCGTGCCGCAGGCGCTGCAGGTATTGCTCGACGGCAGCGGCCACATGTCCATCGTCGAGAAGCCGGCCGAGGTCGCGCAGGCGATCGATCAATTGATCCAACGAGGAGTCCCCCGATGAAACGCATTCTGCTCGGCGCGCTGTGCGCCGTGGCCCTGACCGGTTGCGGCGACCACGAGGCCGAACGCAAGGCGCAGGCCGCCGCCGAAGCGCAGGCCAAGGCGCAGGCCGCCGACGACCTGGCCAAGCACTACGACGCCGCGGTGAAGTCCGGCAACTGGGACCTGGCGCGCATCCATGGCGCGGCGCTGCTGGAGCAGTATCCCGGTTCGGACGCGGCCGAGCGCATCGAACCCGGCTACGCCGAGGTCAAGGCCAAGGGCGAGGCGGCACGCGAGCTGCGGCGCATGCAGGCGGCCTGGGAATATTCGCAGGTGCCGGCCGGCAAGGGCACGCAGCGCTCGGCGATGCTGTACAGCCGCGACAAGGTCGATGTGGACGGCAGCGGCCCCAAGCCGGTGCAGCTGGTGTTCCGCGACCACCCCGAATGGAAGCGCAGCGCCTATCTGGTGCTGCAGGCCAGCGATTTCCGTTGCGCCGGCGGCTGCAAGGTGCAGTTGAAGGCCGACGCTGCCGCGCCGCGCGCGGCCGCGGCGTGGCGCCCGAACACCGACGAGGCGATCGCGATGTTCATCAGCGACGACAAGGCGCTGTGGAAGCTGGCGCGCAAGACCACGGTGCTGCAGATCGAGTTTCCGGTGAAGGCCGGCGGCACCCGCACCGCGGTGTTCGAAACCGGCGGCCTGGACGGGTCGCAGATGCCGGGATGGGATTGAGCGTAGAGGCACCCGGCGCGCGCCTGCGCCAGGTGCGGCACTGGGTGTTCGACATGGACGGCACGCTGACCCGTGCGGTGCACGATTTCGCGCTGATCCGCCGCGAACTGCAGATTCCGCAGCAGGCCGACATCCTGCAGCATCTGGCCGCGCTGCCGGCCGAGGAGGCCGCGGCCAAGCATGCCTGGCTGCTCGAGCACGAACGCGAATTGGCCTTTGGCGCCGTCGCCGCGCCCGGCGCGCCGGCCCTGCTGCGCACGCTGCACACGGCCGGTTGCCGGCTGGCGGTGCTGACCCGCAATGCGCAGGAACTGGCGCGGCTGACGTTGCGCGAGATCGGGGTGGAGGACGTGTTCGAGGGCGTTGCCATCCTCGGCCGCGATGAGGCGCCGCCCAAGCCGCATCCTGGCGGCCTGCAGCAGTTGGCTGCGCACTGGGGCGTGGCGCCGCATTCGCTGGCAATGATTGGCGATCACGAATACGACCTGCAGTGCGGGCGCCATGCCGGCGCGACGACGGTGCTGCTGCATGTGGACAATCGCTGGCCGGCGCTGGCCGATTTGCATTTCGCCGATTGCGCGGCGCTGCTGGAATGGTGGCGGGACGCAGCCGGGTAGGGCGTTCTTTTCTGTGGGAGGGACTTCAGTCCCGACGCTTTGTCGGTGAAGCCTCGTCGGGACTGAAGTCCCTCCCACAAAAGTGAAAAGCGCGCCAGCTGCGGTTGTTGCCACTGTCATGCAGATTCGGTTTCTTGTGCGCGTGCGTCGCTTGGCGTGTTGCCAATCTCTGCCTCTTTCTGATTCCCCTGCCATCGCCACTGCAACAGCGGAGGCATTTGCTTTTGTAGGAGCGGCTTCAGCCGCGACTGGTTCTGTCAGGAAGGTGTCGCGGCTGAAGCCGCTCCTACAGTGATTTACCGCCGCCATCGTAAAAGCAGCGCTTTCGCCTTGCGGCGAGTCACTTTTCTTTGCGTGTGCAAAGAAGCGCTCCTCAGCAGCCGCAGGCTGATCAAAGTAACCAAAAGAAGCGCTTCACCACAGCCGAAGGCGGGTCACGCACACCCCTACTACGCGCCCTCCGCGCTGCGCGCTCCGGGTCCGCGAATAGGCCGGGATTCGCGGAAGGGGCTTGTCCGCTACGCGGCCAAGTCCGGGGCAGTCGCCTCGCGGCGCCAGCCCGCCCGCCGGGGCGAAGCAGTGCTTCGCCTTTTTCCGGCGAGCCCTGCCGCTGCCGCCCCTTCGGGGTTTTTCCCGACCTATTCGCCGCTGCGTAAGGGACCCGGAAAGTCCAAAGCAACAGCAACAGAGCAACAGCGGCAGAGCAACAGCAGAGGCGAGAGCACGCGCGTGCGAGCTGGAGCGTTTGCTGGCGCGGATGCTGCGGTTTGCCGCTCGCGCCGGTGATCTGCGGCGCCGCGTCTCCAATAGCTGCTGTGCGATGCAATAGCGGCTGGGCTTAAGGTCCTTCAAGGAGTCTGGGGCGGTAGTCCTCAGGCGCGCACCGGCAGCGCCCACGGATCGGTCCGGCGCCTGTCCTGGCGGCTGCCAGATCCGCTGATCGCTGCCGCGCATGGCGTTTTGGCTCCGCTGCGCCAATCGCGATACAGGCGGGTGGCGCAAAGTGTGCCGTTCCCGATACAGCGCGATCGCGCCGCCAGCGCGTAGCTGTGCCAATGCCGCGGCCGATGCTTGCGGTTCAACGATGGCGCAGTGCAGCAGCGTGCTGGCACGTCGATTGCTCTGTTGTTCCCGATGTTTCCACATTCCGCCGCGCGGGCCGTTCGACGGTGAGCGCCACGGCTCTTCAACGAGAGGAGTAGAACGATGCACAGTCATCCATGCCGTACCCATGCCTGGACGCTGCTTGCGCTGGCAACCGCGCTGGTGCTGGCAGGTTGCAACAAGCACGAAGACGCCGCTGCGCCTGCCGCCGCGCAGCAGCCGGCCGCTGCCGCGCCGGCCGCGGTGGCCGATACCGACAGCGAGTTCGCCACCACCGCCAGCAATCCGGACAACTGGGGCGGCATCGGTCGCGACCTGGGCCTGAACCGGCACAGCCCGCTGGCCGAGATCAACCGCGACAACGTCAAGAACCTGAAGATGTCGTGGGAAATGAAGACCGACGCCACCCGCGGCCACGAAGGCCAGCCGCTGGTGATCGGCAGCGTCATGTACATGGTCAGCGCGTATCCGAACAACGTGTTCGCGATCGATCTGGCCGCGCAGGACGACGGCGGCAAGGTGCTGTGGAAATACACCCCACAGCAGGACGAGCGCTCGGTGGCGGTGGCGTGCTGCGATACGGTCAACCGCGGCGCCTCCTACGCCGACGGCAAGCTGGTGTTCGCCAGCCTCAGCGGCGACGTGATTGCGCTCGATGCCAAGACCGGCAAGGAAGTGTGGAAGCAAAAGCTCGCCTATCCGGAAAAGGGCGAAACCATCACCATGGCGCCGATCATCGCCGACGGCAAGGTCGTCGCCGGCATCAGCGGCAACGAGTTCGGCGTGCGCGGCCGCGTCGCCGCGTATGCGCTGGGCGACGGCAAGCAGGCCTGGTCGTGCGAGGCCACCGGCACCGACAAGGACATCTGCCTGGGGGCGGATTTCAACAAGGCCAACCCGCAGCACGGCCAGCTCGGCGACCTGGGCGTGAAGACCTTCCCGGAAGAAGGCTGGAAGCGCGGCGGCGGTGCGGCGTGGGGCTGGTACAGCTACGACCCGAAACTGAAACTGCTCTACTACGGCACCGGCAATCCCGGCCTGTGGAGCCCGTCGTACCGCTGCGGCAAGACCACGCAGAAGGAATGCGATAGCGGCGAATACGACAACAAGTGGTCGATGACCTTGTTCGCGCGCAAGATCGAAACCGGCGAAGCGGTGTGGGGCTACCAGAAGACGCCGTTCGACCAGTGGGACTACGACGGCATCAACGAGCCGATCCTGGTCGACCTGACCATCGACGGCAAGCAGGTGCCGTCGGTGGTGCAGTTCGACCGCAACGGCTTCGCCTACGTGCTCGACCGCCGCGACGGCACCCTGCTGCGCGCGCACAAGTTCGTGCCGGCCAACTGGGCCGAGAGTATCGACATGAAGACCGGCCGCCCGATCAAGGTCGCCGCGCATTCGCCGCTGGAGCGCGGCAAGAAGGTCGAGGCGTTCCCGTCGGCGATGGGCGGCAAGGACCAGCAGCCGTGCTCGGTGGATCCGGCCAATTCGGCGGTGTTCTTCTGCGGCACCAACAACTGGCACATGGAACTGGAACCGCAGGAACGCGGCAACACCATGATGGGCCTGCCGTACGTGTTCGCCAACGTGATGATGAAGCCGAACGAGCCTGGCGCGCTGGGCATCGTCAAGGCGTTCGACGTGGTCGAAGGCAAGTCCAAGTGGGAGATCAAGGAGAAGTTCCCGGTGTGGAGCGGCACCCTGGTCACCGATGGCGGGCTGGTGTTCTACGGCACGCTCGACGGCTGGTTCCGCGCGGTGGACAAGGACACTGGCAAGAAGCTGTGGGAGATGAAGTTGCCTTCGGGCATCATCGGCAACCCGATCGCCTACAAGGCCAACGGCCACCAGTACGTGGCGGTGTTCTCCGGCATCGGCGGCTGGATCGGCCTGCCGGTCGCCGCCGGCCTGGATCCGGGCGATCCGTACGGCGCGCTGGGGGCGGCGGGCCTGGCCTTCAGCAACGGCTTCGACAAGATCCCGTTGGGCGGCATGGTGCATACCTTCCGCATCGACGGCGCCGGCAAGACCGTCACCGCCAGCGCCAGCACCACTGCCAGCACCACCGCCACCGCTGCGGCGGGTGGCGCACCGGCCACCGCGGCCAAGACCGCACGATGAGCCGGCGGCGACGTGTCCATGTCGCGAGCGACTGCCCGGGGGAGGCGCTCGCCCCGCGGCGCTTGTATCGGGGCGCGCGCGCCGTGGTGTTGCTTTGCAGCCTCGGACTCGTCGCCGCAGGTTGCACACGTGAGCCGTTGTCCGCGACGGCTCGCGTTCCTGAGGCCGCTTCTGCTGCGGCCGCCAAGCCTGCGGCGGGTACCACGCCTGCTCCCGCGCTCGCCGCCGATGCGGCGGTGCTGCGGGTCTGCGCCGATCCGGGCAACATGCCGTTGTCCAATCGCGCCGGCGAAGGGTTCCAGAACAAGATCGCGCAGGTCCTCGCCGAGGCGATGGGCCGGCGCCTGGAATACGAATGGCGCACCTACTATCAACGTGGGTTGGCGCGCAGCACGATCAACGCCGGGCGTTGCGACGTGCTGATGGACATGAACAGCGATTTCGAGATGGGCCTGCCCACGCAGCCGCTGTACCGCTCCACCTATGTGCTGGTGACCCGCCAGGGCCTGGCATTGCAGCCGGCCTCGCTGGACGATCCGGCGCTCAAGAAACTGAAGATCGGCGTGTTCCAGAGTTCGCCGGCACGGCAGGCGCTGTTCGACCATGGCGTATCCGGTGATGTGCAATACCTGTTCTACGACTCGGCGACCTCGCCGCAGGACCACCCGGGCAAGCTGGCCGAACGCGTCGCCGGCGGGCAGCTCGACGCCGCCGAATCCTGGGGGCCCGTTGCCGGCTACTATGCCGCGCGCGGCGGCCTGGGCGTGGTGCCGCTGAACGTCATCGACGACGAAGTGCTGGAGTATTCGATGGCGTGGGCGGTGTCGCGCAAGAACCCCGACCTGCGCGATGCGTTGAACGCGGCGATGCAGCGCAGCGCCGGCAGGATCGGTGCGATCCTGCGCGACTACCACGTGCCGCTGGTGGCCTGCGCCGACTGCATCGTCAACGGCGATCTGCGCTCGCACGGCAGTTACGACACGCCGGCCGGTGACACCACCACGCCGAGCGCGCAGGCGTCCTCGCAGATGCTGGCGCAACTGCAATTGCGGATCGCCGGCGGTGCCGACCCCAAACAGGAACTGGCGCATGCGCTGGATGCCGGCGATGGCGTGCGCGTGGCCTGGCTGCTGCGCCACGGCGCCAGCGCCGACCGGCCCAACCTGCTCGGCGAGCCGCCGCTGCACCAGGCGATCCGCAACCAGGCGCCGGCCCTGGTCGGCGCGTTGCTGGCCGCCGGCGCCAACGTGGAAAACCGCGACAGCAGCGGCTGGACGCCATTGATGAAAGCGGCCTGGGGCAACGACGCGCAGAGCCTGAAGCAGTTGCTGGCGCGCCGCGCCAAGGTCGATGCGGTGTCCACGGATGGATGGACCGCGCTGGATCTGGCGATCTCCTATGCCGATGTCGAGCTGGTGCAGGCGCTGCTCGGCGTCGGCGCCGACGTGCGCCGCAGCAATCCGGCCGGCTTCACCCCGGTGATGTTCGCGGTGGCGCGCAACGATCCGCAGATGCTGGATGCCTTGCTGGCGCGCGGCGCCGAGGCCGACCGGCCCAACCGCGCC
>NZ_CAPJ01000302.1 GCF_000331775.1 Xanthomonas translucens pv. translucens DSM 18974 | reverse complement strand
GCTCGACGACGCGTCCACCCGCCGCTGCGTGGAGGCCGAGCGGGCGATGAACCGTGCGCTGCACGGCAGCTGCCACGTGCCGGTGGCTGCATTCGCGCAATGGCAGGGCGAAGACCTGCTGCTGCAGGGCATGGTCGGCGGCGTCGCCGACGGCCGCCTGGTGCGCGCCGATGCGCAGCGTCCGGCACATGATCCGGAGGCGCTGGGCCAAGCCGTGGCCGAGGCGCTGCTTGGCGCCGGTGCGCGCGAGCTACTGGATCTGCACCTTCCGGCTTGAGCGGATCCGAACCCGCGTGTGCCCGATCCCGGCGCAGCGGAGATCTACACGCCGTGAACCCTGTAGGAGCGGCTTCAGCCGCGACAGGTTGCCAAGGCCACTGCAATCCCCGGCCTTTTCTTGGTCCATCTGTCACGATCGCTTCCGAAGCCCGGCAACTGGACGACGCCGCGCGTCGCGACTGAAGCCGCTCCCACAAGGGACTTGCAGCGAGCCGTCTGGGCGCACTGTAGGAGGGACTTCAGTCCCGACTGCGTCCGACGCCGATAACTGCATGGCGTCGTCCGTCGCGGCTGAAGCCGCCCTATAAAAGCAGTGGTCGGCTGCAACGTCGCGTCGCACGCGCGGGATGGTCCGCGCATGCAGTTCCCGATTCCCAGACCTACTTGAACTTGTAGACCACATTCATCGTCGTCAGCGTATCGGTCTTCTTCTTGTCGGCGCTGACATCGCTGTTGTGACGCGCCTGCCAGCCGGCCTTCAGCGCCAGCCGCGAGTTCATGCTGACCGAGATGCCTAGGTCGTCCTGCGCGAAGGTGTTGTACGAACCGGACTCCACCAGCAGGGTATTGACCAGCTCGGTGTTGGTGGTCAGGCCGTACTTGAAGTCGACCAGGCCGCGGCCGATCAGGCCGGTCTCGGTGCGGTCCTCGTCCACGTCGTGGGCGCGGCGCACGCCGGGACCGATCTGGACATCGATGCTTTTGCGGTCGCCGTCCATGATCCGCGTGCCGTAGCCGATGCCGATCGTGGCCAGCCGGTCGTAGGTGGCGAAATCGTCGCGCTCGTAGCGCAGCGAGGCGGTCAGCTGGCGGTGTTCGCCCAACTGCAGCGCGCTGCCGGCGCTGCCGGTATAGCGGTTGGAGGTGGTCTGGCGCACGCGCTCGGTGCTGCCGTCGTCGTTGGTGTTGGTGTACTCGGCGCTGGCGCGCAGCGCGAACAGGTCGATGCTGTGGATCCAGTCGCCGTCCAGGTACTGGCCCTTGAGCCGGCCGTTGAAGCTTTCGTTGGAGCTGTTGCCGCGCGAAGAGGCGAAGCCCAGCTCGCCGGAGCCGCTCCACGGTGAACTGCCCGGTTCCGCCGGCGGGGCGGGCACGTCGGCGGCGCAGGCCGCGGAGGTGTACAGCAGCAGCAAGGTGATCGCGGATAGTGCGGTGGCGCGGCGGGGCATGGCTTTACTCTCCGGTTGAGGACGCAGCCTTGGGCTAACGAAATGGAAACGATTTCATCATACCGGATCCACATGACCTCCTGGCCGCTGCCAAGCCCCGGCTTCATCGCCGGTTCGGGCGCGCCGCCGCGCTCAGCAGCGCCCGCCCGGCCGCGGCGCGTTTTCCGCCGCGGACTCAGACATAATCGGCGCCATGGACCGCTACGAACGCATCAATGCTCTGCACCGGCTGCTCAAGTCCGCCCGCTACCCGGTGACGGTGGCGCGCCTGCAGGACGAATTGAGCTGCTCCCGCGCCACCGTCTACCGCGACCTGGCGTTCCTGCGCGATGCGCTGATGGCCCCGGTCGAAGGCGACGGCGAGGCCGGGTTCCGCTACGCATCCGGCGAGAGCGACCGCTTCGAACTGCCCGGGCTGTGGCTCAGTTCCGAGGAACTGCACGCGCTGCTGGCCTCGCAGCAGTTGCTGGCGCGGACCGGCGGCGGGGTGCTGTCCTCGGTGCTGGCGCCGCTGCAGCAGCGCATCGAGAGCCTGCTGGCCGCGCAGGCCGGGGCCACCCACTGGCCGGTGGAACGGGTGCGGGTGATCCCGCACCGCGGCCGCAAGCTCGACGAGGCCAGTTTCCGCACCGTCGCCTCGGCGGTGCTGGAGCGCAAGCGGCTGTCGTTCGACTACCGCGCGCGTTCCACCGACGAATCGACCAAGCGCACGGTGTCGCCGCAGCGCATCACCCACTACCGCGACAACTGGTACCTCGATGCCTGGGACCATGGCCGCGATGCGGTACGCAGCTTCGCGGTGGACCGCATCAACCATGCGCGGCTGCTCGACCAGGCGGCGCAGGACGTGGCCGACGAGGAACTGGACTCGCAGCTGGCGGCCAGCTACGGGATCTTCTCCGGCGCGCCCAAGGGCTGGGCGACGATCGTGTTCAGTCCCAAGGCGGCGCGCTGGGTCGCTGACGAGCACTGGCATTCCAAGCAGCAGGGGCGCTTCCTGGCCGACGGCCGCTACGAATTGAAGGTGCCGTACAGCGTCTCGCGCGAGCTGCTGATGGACGTGCTGCATTACGGTTCGGATGCGGAGATCGTCGAGCCGCGTTCGCTGCGCGAACAGGCCAAGGCGCTGCTGTCGCTGGCGTTGAGCAATTACAGCGACGACTGAGGCGTTGGGATCGGGCGTGATGCCGCCGTT
>NZ_CAPJ01000303.1 GCF_000331775.1 Xanthomonas translucens pv. translucens DSM 18974 | reverse complement strand
CGACAGCCAGTGCGGTGCGGATGACGGCCCGCCGGCAGCGGGGCTACTATGCGGCGAGACCGCGCTCCAGCCCACTGAGGTGACGTACGTGAAGGTGGTGATCGCCGACGACGAACCCCTGGCGCGCGAGCGCCTGCGTGCGCTGCTGGCCGAACATCCCGGCGTCGAGGTGCTGGCCGAGGCCGGCAATGGCCTGGAGGCGCTGCGCGCCTGCGCCGATCTGCACCCGGATCTGGTGTTGCTGGACATCGCCATGCCCGGCATCGATGGCCTGGAGACGGCGCGCCACCTGGCCAGTTTCGAGCCGCGTCCGGCGGTGGTGTTCTGCACCGCCTACGACGCGCACGCGCTGTCCGCGTTCGAGGCCGCGGCGATCGACTACCTGATGAAACCGGTACGCGCCGAGCGGCTGGCGGCGGCGCTGGAGCGCGCGCGCACCTTCATGGCCGGGCGCAGCAGCGCCGCGGCGCTCCCGTCGCAGCAACGCCGGAGCCACCTGTGCGCGCGCCTGCGCGGCAGCCTGCGGCTGATCCCGGTCGACGACATCCACTATCTGCAGGCCGAGGAAAAATACGTGGTGGTGCACCATGCGCGCGGCGAGGACCTGATCGAAGAGTCGCTGAAGTCGCTGGAAGAGGAATTCGCCGAACGCTTCGTGCGCATCCACCGCAACTGCCTGGTCGCGCGCCACGAGCTGGTCGAACTGCGGCGCCTCGGCGAAGGCCAGGTGCATGCGGTCCTGCGCCACGCCAAGCAGCCGCTGGAAGTGAGCCGGCGCTGCGTGGCGCAGCTGCGCCAGGAGATCCGCCATCGTTGAAGGCCGCGATTGGGGACGCGGCATGGGGAGCCGTCCGGTGTTGCGATTTGCGTTGACCGGGCGTGCCGCCTGTGCAAGGGCGGCGCTTGTCAGCAAGCGTGGTCGGCCTTTGCGCCAGCGGCCGGTGGTGGCACTTTCCGCGATAATGGACGGATGAAGATCCTGCGCATCGCTACCCGCAAGAGTCCGCTCGCCCTGTGGCAGAGCGAACACGTCGCCGCCCGCCTGCGCCAGGCGCATCCGCAGCTGGACGTGGTGCTGGTGCCGATGAGCACCCGCGGCGACGAGGTGCTGGACCGCTCGCTGGCGGCGATCGGCGGCAAGGGCCTGTTCCTGAAGGAGCTGGAGCTGGCGATGCTGCGCGGTGAGGCCGATTGCGCGGTGCATTCGCTGAAGGACGTGCCGATGGAACTGGACCCGCCGTTCGTGCTGCCGGCGATCCTGCTCCGCGCCGACCCGGCCGATGCGCTGGTCTCCAATCTCTATGCGTCGCTGGAGGCGCTGCCGCTGGGCGCACGCGTGGGCACCTCGTCGCTGCGCCGGCAGGCGCAACTGCGCGCGCGGCGCCCGGACCTGCAACTGCTGGACCTGCGCGGCAACGTCAACACGCGCCTGGCCAAGCTCGACAACGGCGGCTACGACGGCATCGTGCTGG
>NZ_CAPJ01000304.1 GCF_000331775.1 Xanthomonas translucens pv. translucens DSM 18974 | reverse complement strand
CGCCATGCGCCTTGCCAGCGCGCCGCGTGCGCCACTGGATGCCAGCATTCGGGGCACTGCAACAGCGCCGCGGCGTTGGCGTGGCAACCGATCGGATCGGGGCTGCGCGCTGTCTTCGCTTGCGATCGCGCGGCAGCGCATGGCGCCTTGCCGCTGAGGTAACGCCACAGCTGCATGCGCCGGCCGCTGCCTGCAGCGCCAGTGCCTGCAGCGATTGGCGTGCGCACGCCGCTGCATTGGCGGATGGCTGAACGGACCTGCCTGCGCTCAGGGCGGCGCATGCTTGGCCGTCTTCGCGAAAGCTTACTATTCGAGGTTTACAGTGGCGGCGGTATTTTGCCCGCCCGACAGGAGAGAACGTGGGTACCAGTGGCAATCACAGCAAGACAGCGCCGGTAGTGGCGCCAGGGTTCGTCGCGCCGCGCGCGTCCGCGCATGCATCGCCGCGTGGCTACGCCGTCCGACGAGGCTGGCGGAAGGCATGAGCATGGTGGCCCCCACATCGCCCCTGCCCGATGCCCCTGTCCTCGATGCCGGCCATGCGGTGCTGCCGCCGCAGGCGCCGTTGCCGATGCCGGTGCAATCGCTGCGCCAGGGCAAACTGCGCAACAAGCGCCTGCCCACCACGCCGCCCGGCATGTTCTGGCGGCGGCTGTACGTGTTCGGCAGCACTGCGCTGATGACCGCCTACGCCAGTGTGCTGATCGGCAAGGTGTTGCTGATCGGCGGGGTCAGCGTGCTCGAAGGCTGCCTGATGGCCTTGTTCATCCCCCTGTTCGCGTGGATCGCGTTCTCGTTCGTCAGCGCGCTGGCCGGATTCGTGACCCTGGTGTTCGGCGGCGGTCGCAAGCTCGGCATCGACCCGGACGCGCCGCTGCCGAGCGTGCGCAGCCGCACCGCGTTGCTGATGCCCACCTACAACGAGGATCCGCACCGGCTGATGGCCGGATTGCAGGCGATCTATGAATCGGTCGAGGCCACCGGGCAGATCGCGCACTTCGACTTCTTCATCCTCAGCGACACCACCCGCGCCGCGGTCGGCGCCGAGGAAGAGCAGGTCTACGCCGACCTTGTCGAACGCACCGGCGGCCAGGGCCGCATCTACTACCGGCGCCGCGCCGACAACGCCGAGCGCAAGGCCGGCAACATCGCCGGCTGGGTGCGCCGGTTCGGCGGCGCCTATCCGCAGATGCTGATCCTGGACGCCGACAGCCTGATGACCGGCGACACCATCGTGCGCCTGGTTGCCGGGATGGAGGCCAATCCCGATGTCGGCCTGATCCAGACCCTGCCGGAAGTGGTCAACGGCAACAGTGTGTTCGCGCGCATGCAGCAGTTCGGCGGCCGCGTCTACGGCCCGGTGATCGCCTACGGCGTGGCCTGGTGGCACGGCGCGGAGAGCAACTATTGGGGCCACAACGCGGTGATCCGCACCCAGGCCTTCGCCGAACAGGCCGGTCTGCCGGCGCTGCCGGGGCGCAAGCCGTTCGGCGGCCATGTGCTCAGCCACGATTTCGTCGAGGCCGCGCTGATGCGCCGCGGCGGCTGGGCCACGCACATGGTGCCGTACCTGCAGGGCAGCTACGAGGAAGGCCCGCCGACGCTGACCGACCTGCTGGTGCGCGACCGCCGCTGGTGCCAGGGCAACCTGCAGCACTCCAAGGTGGTCTTCGCGCGCGGCCTGCACTGGATCAGCCGCATGCACATGATGATCGGCATCGGCCATTACTTCACCGCGCCGATGTGGGGCTTGCTGATGCTGATCGGCATCGCGATCCCGCTGCAGAGCGACGGCTTCGACCTGGTCGCCAAGGTGGTGTCCCCGTTCTCGCCGGCGCGCTACTGGCACCAGCAGGATTCGACCCGGGTGTTCTGGGTGTTCGCGGTCACCATGTTCGTGCTGCTGGCGCCGAAGGTGCTGGGTTACTTCGCGATGCTGCTCAAGCCGCAGGAGCGGCGCGGCTGCGGCGGTGCGCTGCGCGCGCTGCTGAGCATGCTGCTGGAAACCGTGCTGGCGGCGCTGATGGCGCCGGTGGTGATGTACGTGCAGTCGCGCGGCGTGGCCGAAGTGCTGGCCGGCAAGGACTCGGGCTGGGACGCGCAGCAGCGCGACGATGGCCGCCTGTCGTGGCTGGCGTTGGCGCGCAGCTACGGCGGACTCAGCGCGTTCGGCTTGCTGATGGGAGGCATGGCCTACGTCGTATCGCCGTCGCTGGCGGCGTGGATGGCGCCGGTGGTGATCGGCATGGCGCTGGCGATTCCGGTGGTGGCGCTGAGTTCCTCGCGTGCGGCCGGGCTGTGGCTGCGCCAGCTGCGGATCCTGTCCATCCCCGAAGAGCAGCAGCCGCCGGCCGTGCTGCTGCGCGCGGGCGAATTGCGCCGCGCCGCCGCCGCGCGCCGCGTCACCGGCTGACGCGGCAGGCATAATGCGCCCCATCTCGATGGGGACTGCGCGCATGCTGGAAACTGTGGAACACGAAACCGCCGCTTCGCCGGCGTGGACCGTGCTGTGGTTGCACGGACTCGGTGCCGACGGCCACGATTTCGCACCGCTGGTGCCGGAGTTGCTGCGGCCGGACTGGCCGGCCTTGCGCTTCGTGTTTCCGCATGCGCCGGTGCGCGCGGTGACGATCAACAACGGCGTGCGCATGCGCGCCTGGTACGACATCGTCAGCCCGGATTTCTCCAACCGCGCCGACAGCGCCGGCGTCGCCGCCTCGGTCGCCCAGGTCGAGGCATTGATCGCGCGCGAACATGTGCGCGGCGTGCCGGCCGAGCGCCTGCTGCTGGCCGGGTTCTCGCAGGGCGGGGCGATCACGCTGGCGGCGGGGCTGCGCCGCGAACGGCCGCTGGCCGGCTTGATCGCCCTGTCCACCTACCTGCCGGAGGTGGCCGACGTGGCCCGCTGGCATGCGCCGGCGGCGCTGTCGCAGCCGCTGTTCATGGCCCACGGCCAGGGCGATCCGGTGATCCCGCAAGCCTATGCCGAGCAGACCGCGCAGGCGCTGCAGGCGCTGGGCATGCCGCTGCAGTGGCAGCGCTATCCGATGGCGCACCAGGTCTGCGCCGAGG
>NZ_CAPJ01000305.1 GCF_000331775.1 Xanthomonas translucens pv. translucens DSM 18974 | reverse complement strand
GTCGGACAGCTGCAGGCGGCGGCGCCAGTCGATGTCCTCCCCGCAGCGCCAGCCGCGCAGCGTCGGCAGGTCGTGGGTGGTGGTGGTGGCGATGGCATCGCCACGCCAGTGCGCCGGCGCCAGGAACGCGCCCTTGGCGTCGCTGGTGAACAGCAGCACGTCGATGCCCATCACCCCGCGCTGCGACAGTTCGGCACGGATGCCGTCCGGCACCACGCCCAGGTCTTCGCCGATCACGATCGCGCGGTGCCGCCACGATTCCAGCGCCAGCAGGCGCAGCAGATCGTGCAGCGGATAGCGCAGGTACACGCCGTCGGCGGAACTGGCGCCGCGCGGGATCGTCCATAGCCGCAGCAGGCCAAGGATGTGGTCGATGCGTACGCCGCCGCGGTCGCGCATCACCGCACGCAGCAGTTCGATGAAGGGCGCGAAGCCGCTGGCGCGCAGCCCGTTCGGCGAGTAACCGCCGATGCCCCAGGCCTGGCCGTCGCCGTTGAACGCATCCGGCGGCGCGCCCAGTTCCAGCCCGGCCAGCACCGCCTGCGGCCAGGCCGCGGCCTCGGCGCCGCCGGGATCGAAGCCCACCGCCAGGTCGGCGATCAGGCCGATGCCCATGCCGGCAGCGCGCGCCTGCTGCTGCACGCCGGCCCAGCTGCGCGCGGCCAGCCACTGCGCGAAGCTGTGCAGGGCCGGATCGGTATCGCCGAAATCGCGCGCGGCGAACGCGGCGTAGTCGCGCAGCGCGGCGCCGCGCGCCAGTTGGAAGGTGGCGAAATCCGCATGCAGGGCGCTGTCGGCCTGGGCGAAATCGGCATGCAGCTGGCGTAGCCACTGCCACTTCGCCGCGGACGAGGCCGGCCAGTCGATCAGTGCGCGCGTCTGCGCGTCGGCGAAGGCCTGTTCCAGCCCGGCCGCCTGCAGCGCGCGTTGCGCCGCGGCGGCGCCGAGCACGCGTGCCGGTGCGGCCTGCAGCGGATCCAGGAAACGCCGGTCGCCCGGCGAATACGGGCTGTAGTGCGTGCCGATCGGCCGCGCCGCATGCACCGGGCTCAGCGCGATGGCATCGCCGCCGGCCTGCGCGATGCGCCCGGCCCAGGCGGCCACGCCGTCCGCATCGCCGATGCCGGCGTCGTCCGGGCCTTGCGCCGAATACACCTGCAGCGACAGGCCCCAGCGCCGCGGTGCGTCCGCGCCGACCGCCTCGGCCACGCCGTAGCAACGCGGTGGCGCCAGCGCCAGCGTGGCGTGGCGGTCGCCGTGCTGCAGGGTCCAGTAGCCGTGGCTATCCAGCGCGGCGACGCGGCCTTGCGCATCGAAGCGGCCGTCGCGGCGGCGGCCGTCCTCGTGTTCGAGCCGGTACGCCGCGCCGGGCGTACCGCCGGCGTCGATTGGCGTGCCGAGGTCGGCGGTCAGCAGCGACGCTTCGACGTTGGCGTTGGCCTGCAGCCGGCGCAGGCTGTCGCGGCAGGCGGCGTCGTCGTGCGCGTCCAGGCCGAGCGCGCCGAGCACGCTGCGCAGCGTGTCGGTGCCGACCGTGCGCGGCGTGTCGGAGGCGTCGATCCAGTCGACCAGCAGGCCGGCGGCGGACGCCAGGGTGTGCAAGGGGGTATCGGTCATGAGCGAGTCGGGGCCGCGGCAAAAGGGAAAAAGGGACGCTCAGCCGTCGCCGCGCGCGCGGCGTGGCCGTCAGGCAGGCACACGGTCGCGGGCGACGAACGTGATGGGCAGCGTGCCGGAAGCGCTGTCGCGATGGCGTCGCGACAGCCCGCGCTCACGTTGCGGAACCGGCTCGGTAGCGGGCGACGAAGGCGTTGGGCGGCAGCTGCGCCGGGTCGTCGCCGGCGTTTTCGGCATGCACCGTCGCGCCAGGCAGATCCAGCGCCACCGGCGTGTCGCCGAAGTTGGCGGCCACATGCCACTCGCCGCTGCCCAGGGTCCAGCCGGCGGCCACCGCCTTCGGCCCTAGCGTGCGCGCGCCCACCGCGCGTGCTTGCGCCAACGCCGGCACCAGGTGCTGGCGGCGCAGCGCCATCAGCGCCACGAACCAGTCGCGCCAGCGCGCGCCGTCGCCGTGGGTGGCATCGCCGATGTCGGCGATGGACGCCTCGAACGTGCTCAGCGCGTTCGGGTCGGGAATGGTGGCGCGCTGCTGCAGATCGGCGAACGCGGCGAAATGCGCGAACTCGCGGCGCCGGCCTTCGCGCACCGCCTCGTCCAGCGGCGGCGCGAAATCGGTGAAGAACAGGAACGGGGTGCGGCTGCCCCACGGCTCGCCCATGAAGAACAGCGGGATCATCGGGGTCAGCGCGGTCAGCGCCAGCGCCGCGCGCAGCGCCGGCTCGGACACCTGGGTGATCAGCCGGTCGCCGCGCGCGCGGTTGCCGATCTGGTCGTGGTTCTGCGCGAAGATCACGAACTTGTGCGGCGGCAGCTGCGCGCTCGGCTCGCCGCGCGCATGCCCGCGATAGTCGGCCTGGCCCTGGTAGGCGAAGCCTTCGCCCAGCACCCGCGCCAGGTGCTGCGCCGGCGCATCGGCGAAACCGGCGTAGTAGCCCTCGTTCTCGCCGGTCAACAGCACGTGCAGGCTGTTGTGGAAATCGTCGTCCCACTGCGCGCTGTAACCGCGCTCCAGCACGCCGGCCTGGTTGGCTTCGTTCTCCAGTACCAGGTGCACGTAGCGCCCGGCCGGCACGCTGGCCGCGATCGCCTCGCGCAGCGTGTCCAGGAACGCGTTCGGCACGATCGCGTGCACCGCGTCCAGGCGCAGGCCGTCGAAGCGGTATTCGTGCAGCCACATCAGCGCGTTGTCGATGAAGTAGCGTTGCACCGGCGCAAGCCGGAAGTCGATCGCCGCGCCCCACGGGGTTGGCGCGTCCTGGCGGAAGAACGCCGAGGCGTACTGGCCGATGTAATTGCCGTCCGGGCCGAAGTGGTTGTAGACCACGTCCAGGAACACGCTCAGGCCCAGGCCGTGGGCTTCGTCGATCAGCGCCTTGAGTTCGTCCGGATGGCCGTAGGCCGCGGCCGGCGCGTACGGCAGCACGCCGTCGTAGCCCCAGTTGTGGCGGCCGGGAAAGGCGGCTAGCGGCATCAGCTCGATCGCGGTGACGCCCAGCGCCGCCAGCGTCCGTAGCTGCGCGCGCAGCCCGGCGTAGCCGCCGCACGCGCCCACGTGCAGTTCGTAGAACACCGTGTCCGCCCACGGCCGGCCGCGCCAGGCGTCGTGCTGCCAGCGGTAGCCGTCGCTGGCCAGCACCGCGCTGGCGCCATGCACGCCGTCGGGCTGCCAGCGCGAAGCGGGATCGGGCACCGGTTCGCCGCCGTCGATCGCGTAGCGGTAGCGGGTGCCGGCGGCGCAGGCGATGGTCGCGGCGAAATAGCCGTCCACCGCGGCGGCCAGCGGTTGCCGGCGGCCGTCGTCGAACACCAGTTCCACGCGCTGCGCATCCGGCGCCCACAGCGCGAAAGCGACTTCGCCGTTGGCGGTGGGCCAGGCGCCCTGGCGCAGCGCGGCGGGCGACGCGGTTGCCGCGCCGTCGGTCGGGATCGTGCTCGTTGCGATGTTCACGTCAATACTCCGCTTGCAACCAGAGGGTGGACAGCGGCGGCAGGGTCAGCGCCAGCGATTGCGCGTGTCCGTGCATCGCTTGCGCGGCGGTGCGCAAGACACCGCCGTTGCCCTGGTTGGAACCGCCGTAATGGCCGCTGTCGGTGTTGAGCAGTTCGCGCCACTGCCCGCCGCGCGGCACGCCGAGGCGGTAGCCGTGGTGCACGGCCGGGGTGAAGTTGCTCACCGCCAGCAGTGGCGGCGCGCCGCCGGCGCGGTCGTGGCGCACGAAGGCGAACACGCTGTTGCGCTGGTCGTCGGCCACGCTCCATTCGAAGCCGTCCGCGGCGCGGTCGCTGCGGTATAGCGCCGGCTGCGCGCGTAGCTGGCGGTTGAGGTCGCCGACCAACCGCGCCACGCCGCGGTGCTCGGCGCGCTGCGCCTGCACCCAGTCCAGCGCGCGGTCGTGGTCCCATTCCTGCCATTGCCCGAATTCGCCGCCCATGAACAGCAGCTTGCGTCCCGGGTGCGCCCACATGAAGGCCAGGTAGGCGCGCAGGTTGGCGAAGCGCTGCCAGCTGTCGCCGGGCATCTGCGCCAGCAGCGAGCCCTTGCCGTGCACCACTTCGTCGTGCGACAGCGGCAGCACGAAGTGCTCGGAGAACGCATACATCAGGCCGAAGCTCATCTCGCTGTGGTGGTGCTGGCGATGGCTGGGGTCGCGCCGCATGTAGCTCAGCGTGTCATGGGTCCAGCCCATGTTCCACTTGTGGCTGAAGCCCAGCCCGCCCTGCTCCAGCGGTGCGGTCACGCCCGGCCAGGCGGTGGATTCCTCGGCCATCACCCGCACCCCGGGGAAGCGCTGCGCGATCTCGGCATTGAGCCGGCGCAGGAACGCGATCGCCTCCAGGTTCTCGCGCCCGCCCTGGGCATTGGGTACCCATTCGCTCTCGTTGCGGCCGTAGTCGCGGTACAGCATCGCCGCCACCGCATCCACACGCAGCCCATCGACGTGGAAGCGCTCGATCCATTCCAGCGCGCTGCCGATCAGGTAGGCGACCACTTCGGCGCGGCCGTAGTTGTAGATCAGCGTGTTCCACTCGCGATGCACGCCTTCGCGCGGGTCGGCGTGCTCGTACAGCGCGGTGCCGTCGAAGCGCTGCAGGCCATGCGCGTCGTCGGGGAAATGCGCGCCGACCCAGTCCAGGATCACCCCGATCCCGGCCTGATGGCAGGCATCGACGAAGCGCGCGAAACCGTCCGCGTCGCCATGCCGCGCGGTCGGCGCGTACAGGCCCAGCGGCTGGTAGCCCCAGGAGCCGCCGAACGGATATTCGGCGATCGGCAGCAGTTCGAGATGGGTGAAGCCCATCTCGCGCACGTACGGGATCAGGTGCGCGGCCAGCGCATCCCACTGCAGCGGCTGGCCGTGCGCGTCGTGGCACCAGGAGCCGGCATGCACTTCGTAGATGCTCATCGGCTGCGCGGCGCCGGCGCGCGCCTCGCGCTGCGCCAGCCAGGCCGTGTCGTGCCAGACGAAGTCGCTGGCACCGGGCACCACCGAGGCGGTGTCGGGCGCGCACGTGCTGTGGCGGGCGACCGGGTCGGCCTTGCGCGGCAGCGGCGTGCCGTCGGCATCGAGGATCTCGTACTGGTAGTGCTCGCCGCCGCGCAGGCCGGGCACGAACAGTTCCCAGACGCCGGCCTGGCGATGCAGGCGCAGCGGATGGCGGCGGCCGTCCCAGCCGTTGAAATCGCCGACCAGCGCGACCCGCCGCGCATGCGGCGCCCACACCGCGAAGCGCACCCCATCGACCGTGCCGACGCGGCTGTGGTGCGCGCCCAGCGCGGTGCGCAGCGCGGCGCCGTCGCCCTCGGCCATGCCCTGCAGCCAGGCCTCGTCCAGCACCGGGCCGAATGCGTAGGGATCGTCGATTTCCTGCACGGCGTCCGGCCACACGATGCGCAGCCGGTAGTCCATCGCGGTCTTCAGTTCGCCTTCGAACAGGCCCTCGGCCTCCGGGTGCGCGCGCATCCGCGCCACCAGTTTGCCGGTGCCGTCGAGCAGGCCCAGCGCGTCGGCGCCCGGCACCAGCGCGCGGACCCGGAGCGTGCCGTCGGCGGCGGTGTGCGGACCCAGCCAGGCGAACGCGTCCACCGCGCCGCCGCGGGCCAGTGCCTGCAGTGCGAGGCGTTCGCGCTCGTCGTTCGCCGCTTCCAGCGGCGCGTCCCACACCGGGATCGCGTCCGGCGCCCGTTCCCGTTCGCTCATGCCACCGCCGGCGACAGCGGGGCAGTGCGGTCGTACAGGGCCATGTACTTGCGCCCGGCCAGGTCCCAGCCGCTGGGCCGCAGCATCGCCGCGCGGCGCATCGCCTGCAGCAGGCCGGGCAGGCGGAAGGTGCGGAACACCCGCTGCAGGCAGCGGCGCAGGCCATCGGCGGACGGCTCCTCGAACAGGAAGCCGGTGACGCCGTCGTCCACGGTATCGATCAGGCCGCCGGTGGCGTGCGCGATCGGCAGGCTGCCGAAGCGCTGCGCGTACATCTGGCTCAGCCCGCAGGGTTCGAAGCGCGACGGCATCAGCAGGAAATCCGAGCCGGCGAACATGCGCCGCGCCAGCCGCTCCTCGAAGCCGATGTGGGCGCCGACATGACCGGGGAAGCGCCGCGCCAGCGCCGCCACCGCCTGCTCGATCTGGGGCTCGCCGCCGCCGATCAGCACGATCTGGCCGCCGGCGGCGACGATCTGCGGCGCCACTTCGCAGACCATGTCCAGGCCTTTCTGGTGCACCAGCCGCGATACCACCGCGAACAGCGGGCCGTCGCTGTCGATCAGGCCGAACGCGCGGCGCACCTGGGCGGCGTTGTCGCGCTTGCCCTGGACCTGGCCGATGCCGAAATGGGTATGCAGGTGATCGTCGGTACGCGGGTCCCAGCTGGGGTCGATACCGTTGACGATGCCGCTGAGGCGGCCGCTGGCGGCATGCCGGGCCAGCAGCGTATCCAGGCCGCAGCCCTGCGCCGGCCCGGTGATTTGCGCCGCGTAGCTGACGCTGACCGTGTTGATGTGGTCGGCGTGGACGATGCCGGCGCGCAGGAACGACATCTGCCCGTAGAACTCCAGGTCCTGCAGGCCGGTGTCGGGGATGCCCAGCGCGCTGGCCATCGCGTACGGGAACAGGCCCTGGTAGGCCAGGTTGTGGATGGTCAGCAGGCATGGCGTGCGCCCGCCGGACCAGCGCACGTAGGCGGCGGCCAGCGCGCACGGCCAGTCGTTGAGGTGCAGCAGGTCAGGAGTCCAGTCCAGTCCGGCGCGGCTACCGGCGATCTGCGCGGCGGCCTGCGACAGCGTGGCGAAGCGCAGCGCGTTGTCTTCCCAGTCGCAGCCTTCGCTGGTCACGTACGGCGAACCCTGGCGCTCGAACAGCTGCGGGCACAGCAGCACATACACGCACAGGCCGTCGGGGCGGTCTGCGCGGCCCAGCGTGCAGGCCGGCAGGCCTGCGTGGGCAGCGATCTGGCCGACGATCTCCAGCGGCCCGGTCTTGCGCAGCACCGCCGGGTAGCCGGGGATCAGCACGCGGATGTCGCAGCTGCCGCGCAGCGCGCGTGGCAATGCCGCGGCCACGTCGCCCAGGCCGCCGGCCTTAATGAAATCTGCCATCTCCGAGGTCACGAACAGGCTGGCGCGGCGCGGCGCCGGCTGCAGCTTGACGGTGACTTCGGCAGGGCGGATGAAGCGTCCGCGCGCATCGCGGTGGCGGCGCCGCGGGGCGCGCAGGACCGGATGGGTATCGCGTTGTCTATCGGGCAGATCGGCGAGCGTTGGGGGCGACATGGCGGTTCCGTCGGGGAGGGGGGGACGGGGCACGGGACACACGGCAAAGCGACTGCTGCCGCGCGCCCATGCGGGCGCGCGACGCGAAAGCCAAAAACCGGAGACGAAACAGAGGGGACTGAACGACCGGATCAACGCCTGTCAAGTAATGTACGAACGGAACGATAAAAGCAACGTGAAGTGGCGCCTTGTCTACATCGCGCCCGCGGGGTTACCGCATAGTGATTTCGCCGCATTCCAAGCGGCGAGACGCGATCGCACCGATGAACCGTTTAGCTTCATTTCCGATGTCGCCGTCGCCTGCCACCGCCGGCGTGAATCCGCGGGTTGTGTTGTCTTCATCGGGCCTGTGCTGCAATGTCGGCATGGAAAAATCGCCACAACGGATGCGGCGCGAGCTGGACGGCTTCGTGCTGGACGCGGTGCTCGCCGCGGCGCCGGACGGGGTGCTGGTGCCGCAGATCCGGATCTCGGACGGCGATGGCGCCGTGCTCAGCCGGCACGCCTTCGACGGGGTGTACTTCGGCGATGTCCGCGCAGGCGAGCACTTCGTCGCCGAGCGTCTGGCGGCGATCCGTTCGGCGCAGTATGGAAAATTGGTGTTCGGCTGAGTTGGCGGCGGTGTGTGCCGGCAGCGTGCGCTAATGCGCCGGCTGCAGCCGTTGCAGCGCCGCCAGCAGGCCGGCATGGCTGTAGGGTTTGGACAGGAAGCCGGTATGCGCCGGCAGCGTCGCGGTGTCGGGATTCTTCATGCCCGAGGTGAGCAAGGCGGGGATCGTGACCAGGCGGCGGCGCAGTTCGCGGACCATGGTCATGCCGTCGCAACCGGGCATCTGCACGTCGCTGAAGATCAGGTCCACGTCGTGATGCCGCTCCAGCAGCGCGAGTGCCTCGTTCGCAGTGCCGGCGGACAGCACCCGATAGCCATCGCCATCCAGCATCATCGCCGCCAATTCCCGAATCGTTTGATCGTCCTCCACCAACAGGATCGTAGTGAGGGCACAAGTAGTGATGGCACAAGTCCCGCGCATAGTGCGATGCCACCTCGTCTTCAATGCCTGCAGCTTCACGATTCGCCGGTGAAGCGCTGGTGACGCTGCAGTGATACCGATATGCTGAACCACCCATCATGAGACGCAGCTTGCCCCCCCACGTTCGCTATCGCCAGATCGTCGAACTCTCGCACGACTGCATCAAGGAGATCGGCCGCGACGGTGTTGTGCGTTCGATCAACACCCGCGGCCTGAGCCTGCTCGGCGCGACCGAGCCCAGGCATGTCGTCGGCCGCGCGTGGCTGGAGCTGTGGCCGGAGGAGATGCGGCAGATCGTGGAAACGGCGTTCGCCGCCGCCTTGCGCAACGAGCAATACGAATTCTGGGCGCAGCGCGAGACCTTCGACGGCCGCCCGCGCTGGTGGCAGGTGCTGGCCAGTCCGCTGACCAACGCCAACGCCGAAGTGGAACGCGTGCTGGTGATCAGCCGCGACGTCGCCCAACATCGCCAGATCGAGGAGGCCCTGCGCACCTTGGGCGATATGCCGCAGGCCGGCGTCGGCGCCGCGGTACAGGTCGTCAGCGAGAACCTGGGGCAGCGGTTGCAGGCCGAGCACATCGAGCTGCGCGGGCAGCTGGATATCGCCCTGGCCGCGCAGCGCGTCGCCGAGCGGGCCATGACCCAGGCGCAGAAGGGCGAGGCGATCGGGCAGATGCTGGCCGGCATCGTCCACGATTTCAACAACATGCTGCAGACCGCGATGACCTCGGTGAATATGGTGGCCGAACATCCGCAGCGGCTGCAGCCGGACCAGCGCAAGCTGCTCGGCATCGCCGGCGACGCCTTGCAGCACGGCGCGCGGATGACCCGGCGCCTGCTCGGCTTCGCCCGCGCCCACCCGGTCAAGCCGCAGTGGCTGGACCTGTGCGAGGTGGTCGCGCAGATGCAGCCGCTGCTGGCGCAGGCCCTGGGCGGGGACATGAAACTGCAGCTGGCGACCGCGGCCGGCGGCGCCACCACCTATGCCGACCGCAGTTCGGTGGAGCAGGCGGTATTGAACCTGGCCTTGAACGCGCGCGACGCGTGCCAGCCCGGCGACGTGGTGTCGATCCGCTGCGGTAGCCTGCAGGTGCCGCCAAAGCAGGCCGCGGCGATGCGCCAGCCGGGCCGCTACGTGACCCTGGCGGTCAGCGATCAGGGCGAGGGCATGTCCGAGGACACCAAGTCGCGGCTGTTCGAGGCCTATTTCACCACCAAGCCCGAAGGCAAGGGCACCGGCCTGGGCCTGGCCCAGGTCTACGGCCTGGTGCGCCAGGCCGGCGGCTTCGTCGATGTGGATTCCGAGTTGGGGTGCGGCACCACCATCACCCTGGCATTCCCGTACGTCGCCGAAGCGCCGCCGGGCGAGGCCGGCGACAGCGCCGCGCTGCCGGCGCCGGCCTGAGCCGCGCAGCAG
>NZ_CAPJ01000306.1 GCF_000331775.1 Xanthomonas translucens pv. translucens DSM 18974 | reverse complement strand
GGCCGCGGCCTGCGCCAACGCCTCGCGCAGCGGCGCGCCGGCCGGCGCCAGCAGCGCCACGTCCAGCAGTGCGCGCACGCCGCGTTCGTAGGCCTCGTCCGGCCAGGTCCAGTAGGTGCGCAGCTTGGCCTCGCGGGCGGCCTTGAGCTGCCAGGCGCCAATGCGCGCGGCGTAGTCGGCCAGGCCGGCGGCATCGTCGCTGGCCAGTTCCAGCGGCCAGGCGGCGACCAGCATCTGCCACAGCATCAGCACGTCGCCGGGCAGCGGCGCGGCGCTGCCGACCGGCAGCAGGTCGGTGGACAAGGCCTGGAAGCGCGCCACCTGTTCGGCCCACCACGGCGCTTGCGCGCTGAGCGCGGCCAGGCGCATGCGCACATCTTCGCCGCGCTTGTGGTCGTGGGTGGCGGTGGCCAGCAAGGCGCGCGGATGGTGCTGCGCGCGCGCGGCGTTGGCGGCGTGGAACGCGTCCGGTGCCAGCGCGAACACGTCCGGGTCGCTGCCGACCTCATTGCGCGACAGCAGCACGCCGTGGCGATAGAACGCGGTGTCCTCGACCGACTTGGCGTTGAGCGGCGCCGACAGCTGCTCGATGCGGCGGCGCACGATGCGCCGCAGCGCGATCTGCGCCTTGCCGGTGCCGCGGCCGTCGCGGCTCCAGCGCGCGATCGCGTCGATCGCCGCGCACACCCGCGGCTCGGCGCCATTGCGCGCGTGCTGCGCGGCCTGCGCCAGGCGTGCCGCATCGGCTTGGTCCAGGCCATCGGGCCCGGCGTAGGTGCGGTACACCTCGAAGTGCCGCAGCAGCGCCATCAGGCCCTGCGCCAGCATCTGCGGGCTGAACTCGCGGGTGGCCGGGTCCAGGTGCGCGGCGGCGGAAAGCGCCTGCACGGTGCGCACGAACTCGGTCTGCAGCGACCCTTGCAGGATCTCGTCGCGCGCGGCGCGCTGTTCCTGGCCGAAGTCGCCGCTGCGGCCGGTTTCGCGGCGCCACAGCGCGGTCAGCGGCGCGGCGCCGGCCGGGTCGTGCAGCACGCCGGCGACCTGGTCCATGAAGTCGTAGCCGGTGCTGCCGTCGCACGGCCAGTCGCCGCGCAGGGTTTCCTGCGGCGCCAGGATCTTCTCGATGTACAGCGCGATGCCGCCGGCGGCAATGCCGCGGCGGCGCCCGGCGCGGTCCAGCTGCGCGCGCAGCCGCTGCACATAGCCGGTGGGATCGGCCAGGCCATCGACGTGGTCCACGCGCACGCCATCGAGGTGGCCTTCGGCGACCAGCCGCAGCGGCAGTTCGTGCACCGCGGCGAATACCTCGTTCTGCTCCACGCGCAGCGCGGCCAGCGAGGTGATGTCGAAGAAGCGGCGGTAGTTGAGCATGTCGTTGCCGACCCGCCACCACGCCAGCCGGTAGCACTGGCGTTCGATCAGCCGGTGCAGCGCGTCGTCGCCCAGCCGCGCGGCGTCGTTGAGCCGCGCCGCCCAGGCCTGGCGTGCGGCCGGCGGATCCTGTGCCACGGCGCCTTCCAGGCGGATCGGGAAGCGCTGGTCGTGGTGCTCCAACTGCACTTCACCGTCCTCGGCCACGCGCAGTTGCAGTACGCCTTCGCTCAGCGCCTGCGCGTAGGCGCGGTCCAGCACCGGCAGCCACAGCTTGCCGTCGCGGCCGGGCGCGCGCCAGTCGATGTCGAACCAGCCGGCGTGGCGGCTGCGCCGGCCATGCTTGAGCACGTCCCACCACCACGGGTTGGCCGCATGCGTGGCCATGTGGTTGGGCACGATGTCCAGGATCAGGCCCATGCCGTGCGCGCGCACGCGCTCGGACAGGTGCAGCAGCGCCGGTTCGCCGCCGAGTTCGGGATTGACCACACGCGGATCGGTGACGTCGTAGCCGTGCGTGGAGCCGGGCACGGCAACGCCGATCGGCGACAGATACAGATGGCTGATGCCCAGGCCGGCGTAGTAGGGCACCTGCGCGGCGGCGTCGAGCAGGGTGAATCCGGCGTGCAGTTGCAGGCGCGCGGTGGCGCGCAGCGGGGTGAAGCTCATGCGTCGGTTCCTTGCGCGGGGCAGGCGCTGCGGCGCGCGTGCGCGAACGCCTGCAGGCGGGTGGC
>NZ_CAPJ01000307.1 GCF_000331775.1 Xanthomonas translucens pv. translucens DSM 18974 | reverse complement strand
AGATCCGCGCGCGGCTGGGCTGCGGCAGCGTGTGCGGCTCGTGCATGCCGCAGGTGCTGCGGCTGTGCGCCACGGCGGCAAGCGCATGAGCGGTCGCGGCTTGAGCGCGGTCCCGGTGTCCGCTGTGGATACCGCGACGAACAGCGCATGCGCCCGCGGCCTGTGCCACGCCAGCGGCAGGGCGCGGCGACAGCGCGTGTGGCGGGTGCGGACGGACGGCGTTGCGGATGCGTGCAGCGCTGCACAGGCGGGTGCGATGTCTTGGGTGTTGTTCCTTCTTTCTGGGCGGAGTCTGCGATGAACGATGCAAGCGTGTGCGGTATGCATGGCGGCGGCGCAGTGGTGTTGCTGTCGGCCGGTCCCGGCGATCTTGAACTGCTGACGCTGAAGGCGGTCAAGGCGCTTGCCGCGGCGCAGGTGCTGTTGCTCGACGATCTGGTCAATCCCGACATCGTGCAGTTCGCGCCGCAGGCGCGGGTGATCCGGGTCGGCAAGCGCGGCGGCTGCCGGTCCACGCCGCAGGATTTCATCTGCCGGCTGATGCGGCGCTATGCGCTGCAGGGCGCCCATGTGGTGCGCGCCAAGGGCGGTGAAGCGTTGCTGTTCGGCCGCGCCGGCGAGGAGATCGCGTTCCTGCGCGCGTCGGGCGTGCAGGTGCGCATCGTCAATGGCGTCAGCGCGGGGTTCGCGGCCGCGGCCGGGCTGGGCATGTCGCTGACCCATCGCGACCATTGCCACGGCATCACCTTCGTCACCGCGCATACCCAGGACCATGGCGAGCCGGATTGGGCGGCGCTGTGCGCCACCCGCACCACGCTGGCGATCTACATGGGCATGGGCCGCATCGCCGCGCTGACGGCGGGGTTGTTGCGGCATCTGCCTGGCGACACGCCGGCCGCGGTGGTGCAATCGGCGAGCCTGCCGCAGCAGGCGCAGTTGCTGACCACACTCGAGCGCCTGGCGGCCGATGTGGAAGGCCTGGGCATCGGCGCGCCTGGGGTGATCCTGATCGGTGGCGCGGTCGGCGAGGCGCAGGTGCAGGCGTTCGCGCAGTCGCATGCAATGCAGGCGATAGCGTGATTCCCTGGGGGAGCGATATCAGCCGCGACGGGCTTCACCGGGAAAGCCCACTGATGGCCCGAGTCCATCCAGAGTCGCTCCCACAAATGACAGCATCGGCATCGGAAATTCGCCAGCTCTCCCTGTAGGAGCGGCTTCAGCCGCGACGAGCGAAGTCGCAATGTCGCGGCATCGCATGACGCTTCGACGTCGATGATTCAGAGCCATCGCGGCATCTTGAACCCGGATGGACAGCCGGCTGCGGATGCAGTCGCGGCTGAAGCCGCTCCTACAGTGCACGCATGCAGGGTGCCGCCCTCCTGTGTAGGAGCGGCTTCAGCCGCGACGAGCGAAGTGGTGAATGTTCCGAACGGGCATGCAGTCGGGACTGAAGTCCCTCCTACAAAAGGCCTCGCAGCTCCACAGCGCCAGTGCAATCCTTGTGGGAGCGACTCTGGGTGGCGTCGGGCCATCAGTCGCGATGAACGCAGTGGCGGGCCTTCCGGCTTCGGACGTTGTCGCGGCTGAAGTTGCTCCTACCCGGGCGGGAGCGGCTCCGGCCATCGAATCTGGGCCGCTGTCTGCGGCCGCCGCGCGTTACTCCGTCGGTGCCGGTGGCGCCGCATTCTGGTGCTGCGCAGCGGCGACCTTGCCGTCGCGCTCGGCGGCCAGCAGGGTCAACGAACGGCACAGGCCATGCCATTGCGAGCCGCCCGGCAGGCCGCGCTCGTGGTCGCGTTCGGCGGTGTCGATCAGCACGCGCCAGTGCTCGCCTTCGACCATCGGCAGGGTGAAGGTCACGTCCTCGGTGGCGCCGTTGACGATCATCAGCAAGGTCACGTTCGACGCCGCCTGGCGCAGGCCGCTGGACGGCGCCTTGCCGTCCAGGCGCATCATCAGTGCGCGCGCGTGCGGGTCGTGCCAGGACGCCTCGTTCATTTCCTCGCCGTCCGGCGCCAGCCAGCTGACGTCCTTGATGCCCAGTTCTTCGTCGTAGACGCCGTCGAAGAAGCGTGCGCGGTGCAGCAGCGGGTAGTGCGCGCGCAGGTGAGTCAGGCGCGTCACGAACGCGGTCAGCCGCTGCGCGCGCTCGCCGCTTTCCCAGTTCAGCCAGGTCAGGTCGTTGTCCTGGCAGTAGGTGTTGTTGTTGCCGCCCTTGCTGCGCCCGAACTCGTCGCCGGCCAGCAGCATCGGCGTGCCCTGCGACAGCAGCAGCGTGGCCAGCATGTTGCGCATTTGCCGCAGGCGCAGCGCGTTGATGTCGGCATCGTCGCTCTCGCCCTCCACGCCGTAGTTGGCCGAGATGTTGTTGTCCGAGCCGTCGCGGTTGTCCTCGCCGTTGGCCTGGTTGTGTTTGTGCGCGTAGCTGACCAGGTCGTGCAGGGTGAAGCCGTCGTGGGCGGTAACGAAGTTGACCGAGGCGGTGGGGCGGCGGCCGCGGTGGTTGAACAGGTCGGCCGAGCCGGTCAGGCGCGTGGCCAGTTCCGCCAGCTGGCCTTCGTCGCCGCGCCAGAACGCGCGTACGTTGTCGCGGAACTTGTCGTTCCATTCCGACCAGCCCGGCGGGAAGCCGCCGACCTGGTAGCCGCCAGGCCCCACATCCCACGGTTCGGCGATCAGCTTGACCTGGCTCAGTAGCGGGTCCTGGCGGCAGGCGTCCAGAAAACCGCCCTTGGGATCGAAGCCGTGATGCTCACGGCCGAGGATGGTGGCCAGGTCGAAGCGGAACCCGTCCACGTGCATCTCCGACACCCAGTAGCGCAGCGAGTCGTTGACCATGCGCAGCGCGCCGGCATTGGTCAGGTCGAAGGTGTTGCCGGTGCCGGTGTCGTTGATGTAGAAACGGCGGTTCTCCGCCAGGCGGTAGTAGCTGGCGTTGTCGATGCCCTTGAACGACAGCGTCGGCCCCAGTTCGTTGCCTTCGGCGGTGTGGTTGTAGACCACGTCCAGGATCACTTCCAGCCCGGCATGGTGCAGCCGCGCCACCATCTGCTTGAACTCGGCCACGGTGCGGGTGGCCATGTAGCGCGGCTGCGGCGCGAAGAAGCCGATGGTGTTGTAGCCCCAGTAGTTGCGCAGGCCCTGCTTGAGCAGGTATTCGTCGTCGACGAAGGCATGCACCGGCAGCAGTTCCACCGCGGTCATGCCGAGCCGCTTGATGTGCTCCACCACCTCGTCCACCTTGAGCCCGGAGAAGGTGCCGCGCCAGGCCTCGGGCACCGACGGATGGCGCATGGTGGTGCCGCGCACGTGGGTCTCGTAGATCACCGTGCGGTCCCACGGCGTCTGCAGGCGCTGGTCCTGGCCCCAGGTGAAGGCCGGATCGATCACCGCGCACTTGGGCACGTAGGCGGCGCTGTCGCGGCGGTCGAAACTCAGGTCCGCGTCCTTGTGGCCGATGGTGTAGCCGAACAGCGCCGGCGCCCATTTCAGCTCGCCGACCAGTTGCTTGGCGTAGGGATCGAGCAGCAGCTTGTTGGGGTTGAAGCGGTGCCCGGCATCGGGCGCGTACGGGCCGTACACGCGGTAGCCGTACAACTGGCCGGGGCGTGCATCGGGCAGGTAGCCGTGCCAGATCTCGTCGGTGTACTCGGGCAGCACGATGCGTTCGACCTCGCGGCCGCGTTCGTCGAACAGGCACAGCTCCACCTTGGTGGCATTGGTCGAGTACAGCGCGAAATTCACGCCCAGGCCGTCCCAGGTGGCGCCCAGCGGAAACGAGCGGCCTTCGCGGATGCGGGAGCGGCGGGCGAGCTTGCGAAGCGGCATGCAAAATCCTTACGACGTGGCGGGGCCGTTGCCGGCCGGGGAAAGCGAGTGGTCTTGCGGGTCGGCGCGGGCTTCGGCGTCGACCAGGCGTTCGGCCATGGCCCAATGGCGGGCGGCGCGGCCGTCAGGCCGGCCTTCGGCTTCCCAGATTGCGTGTGCGAGTTGTTGGATGCGGCGCTGGCGTGTTTCTGCGTCCATGGCGATCTTGTCAGGGCAAGGTGGCCTGCACGGCCACCGGCATGTCAGGGAATGGCGGTCAGCACGGCCACCGGGAACTCGGCGAGCAGGTCGGCCACCGGCATCGAGGCCGATACCGCGAGGTCGCGCCCGCTCAGCACGTGCCGGTACTGTGCCGCGGGCAACGTCAGAAAGGTGTTATGCCAATTCAGCTGCGCGCGCAGCGGTGCCACCGCCTCCAGCGATTGCGCCGCGGCGGCCAGGCGCGGCACCACCACCAGCAGGGTCTTGCCCGCGTGTTCGCGCGCGAAGCCGAGCACGTACTGCGCGTGCGGACCCTGCGCCTGCAGTGGGCGATAGCCGCCATGCGCGAACAGCGCCGGATGCGCGCCGCGCAGCTGCAGCAACTGCGCGGTCAACCACGCCTTGATGTGACCGCTGTGCCAGTCGCGCAGCAGCGCCGACGTTGCGCTGGCGTCGTGCAGCCAGGCCTGGCGCAGCGCGTAGTCCACCGGGCGGCGGTTGTCCGGATCGACCAGCGACAGGTCCCAGCCTTCGCAGCCCTGATACAGGTCGGGTACGCCCGGCACGCTCAGCCGCAGCGTTGTCTGCACCAGGCTGTTGAGCGCGCCGGCCGGCGCCAGCGCGGCCGCGGCCTGCGCCAACG
>NZ_CAPJ01000308.1 GCF_000331775.1 Xanthomonas translucens pv. translucens DSM 18974 | reverse complement strand
CCCGCCCGCGCGGCACGCGCGCGCTGGAGGCGCTGAGCTTCACCATGGCCGATGTGCAGGACGGGCTCGGCCCGTTCCTGAGCGTGTTCCTGCAGTCCAAGGGCTGGTCGCTGGCGGCGATCGGCTCGGTGATGAGCGTCGGCGGCATCGCCGGCATGCTCGCGACCACGCCGGGTGGCGCGCTGGTCGATGCGACCAGGCGCAAACGCAGCATCGTGGTGGTCGGCTGTAGCCTGATCCTGCTGGCCTCGGCGCTGCTGTGGTGGGCGCCGAGCTTCGCCGGCGTGGTGACCGCGCAGGTGATGACCGCGCTCGCCGCCGCGGCGCTGGGCCCGGCGCTGTCGGGCATCACCCTGGGCCTGGTGCGGCAGGCCGGGTTCGACCACCAGATCGCGCGCAACCAGGTCGGCAGCCATGCCGGCAACGTGGTCGCGGCGGCGCTGGCCGGCCTGCTCGGTTGGAAATTCGGTTTCGGCGCGGTGTTCGCGCTGACCGGTGGCTTCGGCGTGCTGGCGATCGCCTCGGCGCTGCTGATCCCGCGCGATGCGATCGATCATCGTGCCGCGCGCGGCCTGGCCGAGACCGGCACGCATGGCGCGGATCACGCCAGCGGCTGGTCGGTGCTGCTGACCTGCAAGCCGCTGCTGGTGCTGGCCTTGGCGCTGGCGCTGTTCCACCTGGGCAATGCGGCGATGCTACCGCTGTACGGCATGGCCGTGGTCGCCGCGCACCAGAGCGACCCCAGTGCGCTGACCGCGACCACGATCATCGTCGCGCAGGCGACCATGGTGGTGGCCTCGCTGCTGGCGATGCGCCTGATCCGCGTGCGCGGGCATTGGTGGGTGATGCTGCTGACCTTCCTGGCGCTGCCGCTGCGCGGCCTGATCGCGGCCAGCCTGATCCATGCCTGGGGCGTGTTCCCGGTGCAGATCCTCGACGGCGTCGGCGCCGGCCTGCAGAGCGTGGTGGTGCCGGCGCTGGTGGCGCGGCTGCTGCAGGGCACCGGCCGGGTTAACGTCGGCCAGGGTGCGGTGATGACGGTGCAGGGCATCGGCGCGGCGCTGAGTCCGGCGCTGGGCGGCTGGATCGCGCAGGATTTCGGCTACCGCGCCGCGTTCCTGTTGCTCGGCGGCATCTCGCTGCTGTCGCTGGCGCTGTGGGTGGGTTTTCGCAAGCAGTTGCTGCGGGTGGCCGGGGTGCCGACGGCGGAAGTCGCGGTGGCGCCGGCGCCGGCTTGACCGGTCGTCGGGCGTACCGTGGCGCTGGATCAGTCCAGCGTCACCGTGGCGCCGCCAGATTGCCGAGCGTGGCGATCAACGCTGCATGACAAGCTCGGCCATGCCATCGAGCCGTTGCTTGAGCGTTCTCCAGTCCGGCAGGTGCGCGTCGAGCAGGCGCTGGAAGGTCCGCCCATGATGATGGGCTTTCAGATGACACAGCTCATGCAGGATGACGTAGTCGATGCATTCGCGCGAGGCATGGATCAGGCCGGCGTTGAGCGTGATGCGGCCCTTGCTGGAGCAGCTTCCCCAGCGCCGCTGCATGCTGCGTACCGTTAGTGCAGGTGGGTGCTGCACCCAGCGCAGCGGTTCGGCGGTGGCGGCCAGGCGCTGCTGGAAAATGTCCTTGGCACGCTGGCGCAACCAACGTTCGAGCGTGGCGCGCACGGCCTGCGCGGATCGTGCCGGCACTGTCACCTCGAGATAGCCGCCGCGCAGCGCAGTGCGTTCGCCTTGCGCACCGACCAAAACCTTCAGTCGATAGCGCCGCCCCAGGTACAGCACCGTCTCGCCGCTGACGTACTCGCGCGGCGCCAACAGGCGACGGCGTGCCTCGGTCTCCAACAGATGACGGTGGATCCAGCTGGCCCGTCGCTGCAACGCCTGGCGAATGTCGGCGTCGCTGGCGTCCTGCGGTGCATCCAGGTGCACTGCGCCATCGGCGTCGACATGGATGGCGACACTGCGTTTGCGGCGGCGTGGCGAGCGCCGGATCTGGCACAGGATCGTGCGCTCGCCGTAGCGAACCTGCATGGCGGTTGCAGCCGGCAGATTCATGACGGGCGCAGCCCAAGGCGCGTGATCTGCACCACCTGCTCCACGATCCCCTTGGCGTGCTCCAGCCCCACCAGGTCGAACACGCGCGGCAACAACTGCTGGCGGATCTGCGATTCGATGTTCTGTTGGTTCAGCGAATTCTCGGCCACCGCCGTGCGCACCACGCCATCGATGTCCAGCGCCAAGGCGACCAGCCGGTCCACCTCGTCGGGTTGTCGTGCCGCCATCGCTTCCTCGCCCAGTTCCAACCGGATCGCGCCGTAATACGCCCTGGCGTGCGGGTGCGCGTGCAGCCGGTCGGGAATGCCGGGCAGGTGCGCGTCTTGCAGCCGCTCCTCGAACGTCTTGAACAGCGCATAGTGCTTGAGCGGGTGGTCGAACATCGCTTCGGCCTCGGCGATCGCCTGCCGCAGCAGTTCGCCGAAGACCTTCTGCGCATACGGATCGCTGGCCAGGTCCTGCTCGATGGTCTTGCGCAGGCGGGTGCGGATCAGGTCGGCCTCGTTGCGTGTCTTGTCTTCGGGCCAGGTCTCAGGCTCTTCGTGCTTGCCCAATTCGTGCACGATGTACGTGCCTTGCGACTCGCGGACCTCGCGGCCGATGACCTGCTTGTCCACCAGCTTGCGGATCTGCTCTTCGTAGAGGCCGTAGTCCACGGTTTCCATCGCATCGCGGCGTGCGGTCTGGCGCTGACTGGAAAAGAAGCGCAGATCTTGCTTGTAGCGGTCGATCAGGCTGTCGGGGAAGTCGCGATCTTCGAAGAAGCTGCGCGAGGACAGCGCCGTCTGCAGGCACAGGCCGAATTCGGTCAGCGCCGCATAGAAGTCTTCGCGCAGCGCCTGGCGTTCGTCGTATTCCTCGCCATCGGCGCCGCGCACGAAGCGCGGGCTCAGCCGTTGCCGGAATTGCTCGGGATCGTGCCGGCTGTCCAGCCCATCGAAGAACGACCACAGCCGTGCATGCAGGCTTGGCAGGCGTTTGTACTCGGTGCTGACCGCGTGATACAGCCCGTCCAGGTCGGCCACGTCGAAGCCGGCCTGAGTGCGGGTTTCCAGGTCGCGGTAGGCGCGCACGGCGGTATCCAGTTCCGGCAGGATGCCGCGGTAGTCCACCAGCAGGCCGTGGCGTTTGGCATCGTGCAGGCGGTTAACCCGCGCCACCGCCTGGATCAGGTTGTGGCCTTTCAGCGGCTTGTCGATGTACAGCACGCCGTTGCGCGGTTCGTCGAAGCCGGTGAGCAGCTTGTCCACCACGATCAGCAGCTCCGGGTCGCCCTCGCCACCGAAAGCATGCAGCGTCTCGCGCTCGTAGTCCTCCGCGGCGATGCGGGCATCGACGATGGTCTGCTTCCACCACTTCTGCACCTCCGGCAAGCTGTCCTCGTCCACCGCGCTGTTGCCCTCGCGGGTATCGGGCGGGGAGATCACCACCGCGCTGCTGGCCAGCCCGGTGTCGTCCAGCGCACGCTTGTAGCGGATCGCATCGCGCTTGCTGTCGGTGGCCACCTGGCCTTTCAGGCCCAAGGGTTTGACGTGTTCGTGGTAATGCGCGGCAATGTCCCAGGCGATCAGTTCGAGACGGTTGCTGGCGCCGTAGATCGCGCGCTTGCCGGCGAACGTCTTCTTCAGGTCGCTGCTCTGCGCCTCGGACAGCCCGGCGGTGATCTTGTCGAACCAGCGGGTCACCGCGGCCTCGTTGATGTCCAGTTCCGGCACGCGCTCCTCGTACAGCAGTGGCGCCACGGTCTGGTCTTCTACCGCGCGCTGCATCGAATAGGCGTGCAGGATCGGGCCGAATTTGTTGGCGGTCTTCTCGTCCTTCAGCAGCGGGGTGCCGGTAAAGGCCAGATAGGCCGCATTGGGCAGCGCCTTGCGCATGCGTTCGTGGGTTTCGCCGCCATGGCTGCGGTGGCCCTCGTCCACCAGCACGATCAGGTCGGGCGAGGGGTTGCGGCACTCGGGCAGCTTGGCGGCGGTGGTGAACTTCTGCACCAGCGAGAAGGTGATGCGCTCGTTGCCCTGGCCGATGCGTTGGGCCAGGTCGCGGCCGGTAGTGGCCTTGCTGCGCTCGCCTTCCTTGCGGGTGGCCACGGCCGAGCCGAACGCACCGCCGCTGATGAAGTTGCGCGCCAGCTGGGTTTCCAGGTCGGTGCGGTCGGTGACCACCAGTACCCGGCATTCCTGCAGGGCCGGGTCCAGCAGCAGCGCCTTGGTCAGGAACACCATGGTGAAGCTCTTGCCCGAACCGGTGGTGTGCCAGAGCACGCCGCCCTCGCGGCCGCCATCGGGCCGGAGCTTGCGCAGTTGCGCCAGCAGCGCGCGGATGCCGAAGAACTGCTGGTAGCGCGCCACCAGCTTGCCGGCCTTGCGGTCGAACAGCACGAAGTTGCGCAGGAATTCCAGCAGCCGCGCCGGGGTCAGCACGCCGGCCAGCAGCCGGTCCTGCTCGGTGGGCAGCATCGGCTGTGCCCATAGCGCCTGGCAGTAGGCGCGCAGCGCCGCCGGCTTGCGGGCCAATAGCGCATCGCCGGTGGCCGCGGGCAGTGGCGCATTCTTGATCTGGCTCAGCTGCGCCTCGTCGACCTGCTCGTCGCGCCAGCGCGCCCAGAACTTGGCCGGGGTGAGCGTGGTGCCATAGCGCGCCTCGGTCAGGCTGATGGCCAGCAGCAACTGCGCATAGGCGAACAGTTGCGGAATCTCTTCCGCGCGCTGGTTGCGCAACTGCTGGCTGATGGCCTCGGCCACCATCGACTTGCCGGCATGCCCGGCATCGGCGCGCTTGGTTTCGATCACCACCAGCGGCAGGCCGTTGACGTAGCCCACGATGTCCGGGGTGCGGGTGTGCGTGCCCTGCGCGGACAACACCTGGCATTCCTCGGTGATGTCCCAGCGGTTGGCGGCCGGGTCGGTCCAGTCGATCACCGCGATGGTGGGCTGGTGCTTCTTGCCGTCGGGCATGAACTCGGTGACGGTGATGCCCAGCGCCAGCCGCTTGTACAGCGTTTCGTTGGCGGCCAGCAGCCCCTCGCCCAGCGGCAGCGCCGACAGCTCGCGCACGATCTGGTCGATGGCGCCGGGCGAGAGCGGATAGTCCTGGCCCTTGTAGCGGTAGCGGCGTGTCTGCAGCACCTCCAGCAGCCGCGGCAGCAACAGCACCTCGCGGGTGCTGCCGCGCAGCACCAGGCAGTCGGCGGCGCTCAGATACTGCCAGCCCAGGTTGCACAGCAGATGCAGGGCGGGCAACTGCGCGCTGGCCTGTTCGCGGGTGTCGGGGGCGCTGTGGGTCATGTGGGTTCGGCCTCGTCGGCGGGCAGGCGCACGCGGCGCTTGCCGGTCAGCAGTTGAGCCATCAATGCAGACTTCTCGCGTTTGAGCGCCTTCAATTGCTCTGAAATGGAGACAATCTCACGGCTCGCCGTGTCCAGGATTTCGACGATGTGCTTTTGTTGTGCCAGCGGCGGAATGTTGAATGGCCAATTGAGCCAGTGGTCGGTCTTGAAAATCATCTTTTCAACATGCACGCCGATGCTGGAGTGGAAGCACGTCTGCTGAAAGTATCGCGATTCGGACAGATAGCGCAAAAACCGCAGGTCGATCTCGCCATCTGTGTTGAGAGCGGCGTATTCGTTGGAGACCACTGCGCCATCCAGCGCTGGCGGCACGATGCCGCAAGCACCGTGCACGATCTGACGCTTTGAAATCAGGAAGTCATCCGCATGGACATAGAACTGCGTTGGCGTTTTGACTTCGTTGCCTTGCAAGACCTCGCGCAGTTCCACGCCGCCACGGGACCGTTTGACGGTCACCAGCGTGTAGGTCTCATCGTTCACCAGGGCCACCGGGCGACGCACTTCCTTGAGATGGTCGCGCAATTGAACGCGCCGCCAGCCTGCAGGTGCGGGCGGCAACGTGGGTATGCCAGGTTGCACCGAAGCAGGAAGGCCGCTGTTTTCTGCTGGCGCTGAAGCATCTGGGTTGGCGGAAGGCAAGTGCAGGGTAAGGCCGATTAGGGCGTTCCATTGCATTCGGCCGTTTGCCAGCAAACGTTCTGTGGTGGCGATGGCCTGATCCCAGGTGGAGAGGATGTAGGCGATGCGGCGCTGCTCGGTAACGGGTGCGACAGGAACCGGGATTTGCTTAAGCAGTCCCGCATTTAGATGGGAAATTCCCCCGGCTTGACCAAAGTCTCGGATGTTCTCGTACTGTGACGAAAGGTAGTGGAAATAGAAGTCCGGCTCATGGCCGTCATTGAGCAGGATGGCGGCAGAGTTCTGATTGGTCGTTGCCTCAATTCCCAGCTTTGCCAGCTGGCCGCGTGTCTTGCCCTGTCCATACATGGCCATCAAGAGCGTGCCAGGCGGGAACAACTTGGCCGACGAGTTCTGCAGCCCCGCCACCGTGATTTTCTCGGTGGTGTCGACGATGGTGTTGAACTGGATTTCGCCAGTCGTGACCCATGCCACATTCCCACCCCAATATTCCGGTTTGCTTCTGTCGGGCGTACCGCCTGATGCGATTTTCGCAATCTCACCCAATGTTGAACGGCTCCAGCCTTCAGGCAGCATCATGCCCTTGCTCCCTTTCTCTCGAGTGGCTTGCTCACTTCCACCAGTGACGCAACATGAGTCACCATTTCCAGATATTGCATGATCGCACTGGGCAATCCAGCGGAGTTCTGAAGTGGCATCCATTGCCAGTCGTCAGGTCGCATGCTTGCCTCCCCTCCGCGCCAGCTTCTCCACCGATTCCAGCGCCTCAATGTCCTCCACATCCGCCGCCAACGCCTCCGCCTTGCGCCGCTTCGCATCGAACACCGCATAACGCTCATGCGCAATCTGTTGCATGCGCTCGTGGCTGACGGTGCCGGCATCCTTCAGCAGCGGCCGTTCGTTGAACGCGACAAAGCGGTCCACGTACTGGCGCCAGTCGTCCATGCGCAGGTCCTGGCGCTGGCTGGCGCGGTCCTCGGCGTAGTCCAGGAACATCGACGTGATGCGGTTCAACTGGGTGATTTCCTCGGCGTGCAGATAGTTCTTGGCCACGATGACATCGGTCTTGCGCACGCGGCCGGCCTTCCAGCCGGTCAGCGCCATGTTGGGCTGGTCGGGGTCGGCACGTTCCACCACCAGTTGGGCGGCGGTCTTCTGGGTCACGGCGTAGAGCATCTTGTTCTGCACCATGGCAAAGAACTGGCCGGTGGCGGTGTCGTCGTCGCGGTAATCCACCGACAGCGCGAACAGGTCGCGGATCTTCTGGTAGAACCGCTTCTCCGAGGTGCGGATGTCGCGGATGCGTTCCAGCAGTTCGTCGAAGGGGTCCCAGCCGGCCGGGTCTTTCAGGCGCGCGTCGTCCAGGACGAAGCCCTTGACCAGGTATTCCTTGAGGTGGGTGGTGGCCCACTGGCGGAACTGGGTGCCGCGCGGGGATTTCACCCGGTAGCCGATGGCCAGGATCATGTCCAGGTTGTAGAGCTTCAGCGGCCGCCGGACCTGGCGGGTGCCCTCGGTCCGAACCATTAAGTCATCTTTAATGGTTGCCCCGGCCTGCAGTTCGCCTTCCGTCAGGACGTTCCTGATATGGATGTTGATGTTGGGGACGGAGGTCTGGAACAGCGCGGCCAGTTCCAGCTGGCTGAGCCAGACGCTGCCGTTCTCGGCGCGCAGGTAGAAACGCGTTGCGCCGTCCTCGGTGGCGTAGAGCACCAGTTCGCCGTGCGTGTTGGTTGCACGGTCGGCCTCTGTGGTGGCGGATGGCGTTGGCCGTTCAGTGGGTGTGCGCTTACGCATCGCCACGCACCTTCGGCCAGGAGGCCGCCCGCGCCCGTAAGCGAGCTGCCCATTGCTGCACACCAGCTGGCGTAGTTGTGGACATGGCCCTGGGAAGGGGGGGGTCACATTGACCCCCCCCTTGCGGCAAGTGCTTGATTTGCCATGCGACAAAATGGCTGTTCATTGTTCGTCCTGGTCGTTGTCCGGCTCCTGCCCCAGCGGCGGCGTGGCGTCCTTCTGCAGCCGCTTGATGCTGGTCTGCGGGGTAGGCAGGTGTTCCGGCAGGGTTCCGCCCAGTTCTTCGATGGTCTTGCGCACGGTCTGGCCGACCGCGTGGTGCGTGCGGTTGGCTGCGGTCTTGCCCTGCACGTTGTCGCGGCGCAGCTTTTCTTCGGTTTGTGTGGCGCGGAACAGGTTGGCGGCCAGTTCGGTGCTGCCCATGTGGTCGAGGATCTTCTGGCTTTTCTTCAGCGCCTTGCGCGCGTGGATGTCCTTCGCGCCCAGGCCGCCATACAAGCCCTTGTAGCCGTGCTCCTGGAAGACGGCGTACTCCAGGGGCGTCTCCACGCCAGCCTGCTTGGCGGCCGCCGCCAGATCCTTGTTGTGCTGGCTGATCTGGTCGCGCAGGAACAGGCGGCGCTGATTCTCGCTCAATGCGTCGAAATCGACGGCCTCCTGACCCTGGATGCGTTCATTGCCGACGCGCGCCAGCCAGCGTTTGAAGGGTTCGGCCTTGGGCGAGGGAATGGATTGGATGATGCGTAACGCGCCTTCCAGCGTGGTGCAATTCAATAGCTGCGGGCCGCCGGCCGTGGTCACACGCAGTGGCGTCACCCATTTCTCCCAACTGACGGAGAGTTCTACATCGCGTCGCCGCAGGTTGCGTAGATAGTTTTCCGGGCTTTCCGAGTCGGTCAGTGCGCTGACCAGGTCGATGACCGCGAACCACCACTGATCGGCATGCCAGGTGCGCCGGACCGCGGCGCCTTCGTGCGTGGGCAATGCGTCGATCGCATCGACGGCGGTGTCCGCTTTCTTCTCACTCATAGCCCAGCTCCTTCAGATACCCGGCCATCTGTTCCTCCAGTTTGGCCAGTTCGCTCTTGAGCTGCTCGCGCTCGCGGCGCACGGCCATCAGGTCGATTTCGGCCTCTTCCTCGAACGTATCCACGTAGCGGGGGATGTTGAGGTTGTAGTCGTTGCCGGCGATCTCGGCCGGGCTGGCCAGGTAGGCGTACTTGTCCACGTTCTGGCGCGCCTGCACCGTGTCCAGAATGCGCTGCAGGTCGCGTTCGCGCAGCAGGTTCTGGTTCTTGCCGTCCTGGTAGTGGCGGCTGGCGTCGATGAACAGCACCTTGTCGTCGGCCTTCTTCTTGCGGAACATCAGCACGGCGGCGGGGATGCCGGTGCCATAGAACAGCTTTTCCGGCAGGCCGATCACCACGTCCAGCAGATTTTCGTCGATCAGTTTCTGGCGGATGCGGCCCTCGGCCGCGCCGCGGAACAGGACGCCGTGCGGCACGACCACGGCCATGCGGCCGGTGCGCGGCTTCATGACGTCGATCATGTGCAGGATGAAGGCGTAGTCGCCCTTGGTGCGCGGCGGCACGCCACGGCGGAAGCGGTCGTGCGGGTCGTTGTCGGCGCTGTCGTGCCCCCACTTTTCCAGCGAGAACGGCGGATTGGCGACGACGATATCGAATTGCTTCAAGGCATTGACGTTCAACAATTTGGGGTTGCGAATGGTGTCGCCCCATTCGATGCGGTGGTTGTCTTCGCCGTGCAGGAACATGTTCATCTTGGCCAGCGCCCAGGTACTGCCGATGGCCTCCTGGCCGTAGAGCGCGTAGTTGCCGGTGCCGGTGCGTTCGCGGATCAGGCGGCCGCACTTGAGCAGCAGCGAGCCGGAGCCGCAGGTGGGGTCGCAGATCTCGTCGCCTTGCTTTGGATCCATCAGCCGCGCCATGAGCGCGGAGACTTCCGGCGGCGTGTAGAACTCGCCGGCCTTCTTGCCGCTGCTGGAGGCGAAATTCTTGATCAGGTATTCGTAGGCATTGCCGATGATGTCCAATTGGCCGATGCGCGAGGGGCGCAGGTTGAGCGCGGGCTTGGCGAAGTCTTCCAGCAGGTGGCGCAGCAGGTCGTTCTTCTGCTGCTCTTCGCCTAGCTTGTTGGCGTTGAAGCTGATGTCCTGGAACACGTCGCGCAGCTTGCCCAGGTTGGCGTCTTCGATGGCATGCAGGGCCTTGTCGATGCGCTCGCCGTTGCCGGGGCGGTGGCGCTGGGCGTGCAGGGTGTAGAAGTTGGCGGTATGCGGCAGCACGAAGCGCTCGCTCTTGAGCAATTCTTCGATCAGGCCGGGCTTGTCGCCGTGCTTGGCCTTGTAGTCGTCGTAGTGATCCTGCCAGACGTCGGAGACGTATTTCAGGAACAGCATGGTCAGCACGTAGTCCTTGTAGACGCTGGGGTCCACGGTGCCGCGGAAGGTGTCGCAGGCGCCCCAGACGGCGGCGTTGATGGTGTCCTGGGCGATGTCGGTCTTGCTCATGGCGGTTTCCGGATGATTAGGCGAGGAGGCGCTCGGCGAGGATCGCCAGCTCGGTGTCGCGGTTCTTGATCAGGGCATGCAGCGTCAGGCGCTCGGCCTGGGCGGCGCGGTCCAGCGCGATGATGGCGTGTTGCCGGGCCAGCGGAGGGATGCGGATCGGGGTCATGTCCAGCACGCTGCGGCGGATGCTCAGCTGGTTGCTGCCTTCGGCCGACTGGCGCAGATAGCGCTGTGCCGGCGTTTGGTTGAGCTGCCAGGCCAGGAAGGCGGGCAGGAGGGCGTCCGGCTGGTTGACGCGGATGATGTACAGGTGCGGCGAGCACACGGTGCGGGGTGGGGGATCGGCGACCAGTGCGGCGAACGTGTTGTCGCCGCGGGCGACAAAGACGATGTCCTGGTTGCGGAGCCAGTCCGGTGATTTTCGGCCCTGCAGTTCGGTGGTGAGGAGGTTGTCGCAGGCCAGGCGACCTGAAGGCGTTATATCGCGCAGTTGCAAAACGTTGGTCGAGCCTCCGGGCACGCTGGGAATGGCGCCACGGAACGGGTGCCCCAGCATGATCTGGGCGGTGGCCGACAGTGTGGCTTGTTTTGCATGATTTTCCATGAAGCGGATCATGGTCCGCTTTTTCTGGGATGTCAAAATAAATTGTGCATCAATCAGTTTGATGCAATAAAAGATGTTGACGGGCGTTTGAGTTGTATGTAGAACTCATTGCGGGGCCGAGACGCGGCCCAAGCCAGGAGGGCGCGCAATGCCGCAACCTGTTCGTGAGGAGAACATCGGGGTGCATGGGGATCCCGACGCCATGTCGGGTTACTTCCTGCCCGAGGAAAGCCAGTTCCGATTGGTGCGGTTGGGCGAGTTCATTACGTTCCTGGCGCGACTCGCACAGCCGCGGAGCGTGGACGAAGAGCGCGAGGCCGCACCGAAGGTGCGTGCCGGCGAGCTGGCGGTGTGCATGGAGCTGCTTGCGGAGCAGATGGATATGGTGCTGCGCGAGGTGTCGTGGCCGGCGCAGCGTCAGTCCCCGTCTCATGCGCAGGGCCATGGCGCTTCAGTTTGCGGGGACGACTAACGCGCCACGCCAGCGACCACGTCGCAAGCTATGCCGTGCGTTGCCAGGGCTGCCGCCAGCGCGTCATGCGGCGCCTGCCGGAACGCGTCGCCCGGTTTCAGGCTGACCACGCGCTGCCCGGCCTGCACCTGTTCGAGCAGTAGGGCCAGGTGCGCGTCGTCGTCGGCGGGCAGCGGTTGCCGCGTCGCATCGCGGCGCGCCAGGCTCAGCACCGCGGCCTCCACTGCGGGATCGCACAGCAGCAGATCGGCCTGGTTCAACGCGCGCAGCGCTTTGAGCGTCAGCGCGCCGGGATCGCCGTTGCCGGTGCCGACCAGCCACACGCTGCCGCGGCGCGGCACATCCTGCTCGCTGCGTTGCAGGGCGTCGTGGAAGGCTTGCTCGGCGGCCTGCGTCTGCCCGCTCTGCAACAGCACCTGCACCGGGCCTTCCAGCACCTGTTCGAACCAGCGCCGGCGCTGCGCCAGCTGCGGCAGGCGCGCGCGGATTGCCTCGCGGTGGCGCGCGAACAACTGCGCCAGTTGCGCATAGGAATGGTCCAGTTCGGTCTCCCAGCGCTCGCGCAGGCGCCGCGCCAGCATCGGCGCCGCACCGCTGGAGGAGATCGCCACCAGTAGCGGATCGCGGTCGATGATCGCCGGCACCTGGAACGTGGACAGTTCGGCATCGTCGACCACGTTGACCAGCTTGCGGCGCTGCCCGGCCTGCGCGGCGAGTGCGCGGTTGAAGGCATTGTCGTCGGTGGCCGCGACCACCAGCCAGGCGTCGTCCAGCCATTGCGGATCGAACGCGCCATCGACCCGCTGCAGCCGGCCCTGCGCCAGCCACTGCGCTACCGTGGCGTTGAGTGCGTGCGCGTACACCAGCACCTGCGCGCCGGCGTGCAGCAGCGCTTCGATCTTGCGCATCGCCACCTCGCCGCCGCCGACCACCAGCACGCGGCGCCCGCCCAGATCGGCGAACAAGGGATACAGCGGCATGCAAACTCCTGCGGGGTGGGGGGACGGCTCGCGGCGGACGCGTGTTGCATGGCACCATGCGGCTCAGCCAACTTCCGTTAGCCATGACCGTATGCTGCGCGTCCTGCTGGTCAACGATACCGAAAAGCCGATCGGGCAGCTGCGCCAGGCGCTGCTCGACGCCGGCTACGAGGTGTTGGACGAAGTGGCGGCGGCGCCGGCGCTGCTCAAGGCGGTGTCCACCGAGCAGCCGGACGTGGTCATCATCGACGTCGATTCGCCCTCGCGCGACACCCTCGAGCAACTGGCGCTGATCCACCGGCAGGCGCCGCGCCCGGTAGTGATGTTCTCCGCCGACGGCGACGACCAGTTGATCCGCGCCGCGGTGAGCGCCGGCGTCACCACCTACGTGGTCGACGGCCTGGCGCCGGCGCGGCTGGCGCCGATCGTACAGGTGGCGCTGGCGCGCTTCGAACAGGAAGCCGGCATGCGCCGGCAACTGGACGAAGTGCAGGGCAAGCTGCGCGACCGCGAACAGATCGACCGCGCCAAGCGCCTGCTGATGGACAAGCGCGGCATGAGCGAGAACGAGGCCTACGCCGCGCTGCGGCAGCAGGCGATGAAACAGGGGCTGAAGCTGGCCGAGGTCGCCCAGCGCATCCTCGCGATGGCCGACCTGCTGGGATGAGGAAGCGATGAGCGCACCACTGCACCCCGAACCGCGCACCCTGCGCCTGGGCTACCTGCCGCTGATCGACTGCGCGCCGCTGATCGCCGCGGTGCGGCTGGGCATGGACCGCCGCCACGGCCTGCGCCTGGAGTTGCAACGGCAGGCGTCGTGGGCCGCGGTGCGCGACAAGCTGATGTCCGGCGAACTGGACGCGGCGCACGCCTTGGCCGGCCTGGTCTACGGCGTGGAATGCGGCATCGGCGGGCCGCAGGCGGACATGGCGATCCTGCTCACCCTCAACCAGAACGGCCAGGCGATCACCCTGGCGCCGGCGCTGGCCGACGCGCTGGCGCAAGGCACGCCGCTGCGCAGCGCACTGGCTGCGCTCGGCCGCGCGCCTGTGTTCGCGCAGACCTTCCCCACCGGCACCCACGCGATGTGGCTGTACTACTGGCTGGCGGTGCAGGGCGTGGATCCGATCGGCGCCATCCAGGCGGTGACCCTGCCGCCGCCGCAGATGCCCGATGCGTTGGCGCGCGGCGAACTGGACGGTTACTGCGCCGGTGAACCGTGGGCGGCGCAGGCCGAAGCGATGGGCGCGGGCCGGCGCGCGATTCGCAGCGGCGAGCTGTGGCCCGGGCATCCGGAGAAAGTGCTGGCCTGCCGCCGTGCCTTCGCCGCACTGCAGCCGGAACTGGCAACCGCGCTGACCGCCACGCTACTCGACGCCTGCCGCTGGCTCGACGATGCCGCGCACCGCCGCGAAGCGGTGGCGTGGCTGGCCGATGCGGACGTGATCGGCTTGCCGGCGGAGCGTATCGCGGCGTGTCTGCTGCCGGGCGGCGACGCCGACGATGGTGCAGATCCGCAAGGTCTGCGCTTCCATGCGGGTGGCCTGGCGAACATGCCGTGGCTGTCGGATGGGCGCTGGTTCCTGCAGCAGTTCCGGCGCTGGGGATGGTTACCGGCGAGCGAGGCGGGGGCCGAGCAGGATGCGGCGCACGATGCGGAAATCGTTGCGCGAGTGCATCGGTTGGAGACGTATCGTGCTGCCGCTGCGCAGTTGCGCATTGCGGTGCCGGAGTGCGACGAGCGGGGGGACGGGTTGCCGGATTGGCGGGCCGGAGCGGCGCAACGTCGGCATTCTCAGCGTCGGCCGATGTGGCTTTCAGAGCGCTGCAAGCGTGAATGATACTTGATGAACTCAATGGGCCGGCGCGATGGGTGCGGCATGGCTGCGACGGGCCAGGTTGAGTGATCGTCGTGTCGTGTATGCATTATGCAAAATCGATGAAGCAGCGAAGGCGTGCTATCTCGAACACTGCTTCATCGCCTCGCCCATCCACGATAGGACGGCGATGTTGCCGCTCGGGTGATGCTGGATCCTCTTGCTCAGGTCGCATGGGTGCAGCGTTGCGCGGGACACTCGCGGCAGTGGACGTCGCCTCGCAGCGCGGCTCGACGCAAACGCTCGCCAATGGATGAGGAATGACCAATGCACGCGTTGCCCTGGTGCTGATCGTCTGCCGGAACTCCGCTTCTGGCACGCGTAGCCCACGTTCGATCAAAGGAAGATGTTGCCGCGGCGCACAATAAAGGTGCGCCGCGCACCAGTTGTGTTCGTTGACGCCCGCCCTGGTGGCCGTGCAACGCGGCCGTAGATCGCGGCTGAATCCGACAATCAATTGAATTTACAAGGAATTTACCTGGCGCTGTGGTGCCGCGCACACTTGGCACGCCGATTGCGATAGTGATCCTGCGGATGCAACGGGGTGTCCGCACCAACTCGATTCGGCAAGCGGGCCAACGGCGGTCCGCCTGCCCAGACAACGGCGTCTTCCGGTGCGAACCGGACGGCGCCGTTTTCGTTTTTCCCTCCCCTCGACTACCGCGCGCTGCGGGTGGTGTGCAGCGCTGCGGCCCAACGTTTCTCGGAGATGGCGCGGATGAATCGATCGTTCTGGCAAGCCGGGCATACGCCCACGCTGTTGTCGGCATTCCTGTATTTCGACCTGAGCTTCATGGTCTGGTATCTGCTCGGTCCGCTGCAGGTGCAGATCGCCGCGGCGCTGCAGCTGGATACGCAGCAACGCGCGCTGATGGTGGCGGTGCCGATCCTGTGCGGGGCGGTGCTGCGGCTGTTGCTGGGCATGCTCGCCGATGTGATCGGCGCCAAGCGCGCGGGCATGCTGGCGCAGGTGCTGGTGATCGTGGCGCTGGCGGTGGCGTGGCAGCTGGGCGTGCACCGTTTCGCGCAGGTGCTGCTGCTGGGGCTGATGCTGGGCGTGGCGGGGGCCTCGTTCGCGGTGGCGCTGCCGCTGGCCTCGCGCTGGTATCCGCCGCAGCACCAGGGCACGGCGATGGGCATCGCCGGCGCCGGCAATTCCGGCACGGTGTTCGCGGCGCTGTTCGCGCCGGCGCTGGCCACGGCGTTCGGTTACCAGGCGGTGTTCGGGCTGGCCTGCATTCCGCTGCTGCTGACCTTGCTGGTGTTCGCGCTGTGCGCCAAGGACGCGCCGGTGGAGATGCCGCGCAAGCAGTTGGGCGATTACGCGCGGGTGCTGGTCGGCAATCGCGATTCGTGGTGGTTCATGCTGTTCTACGCGATCACCTTCGGCGGTTTCGCCGGGTTCGCCAGCGCCTTGCCGGGTTACTTCCACGATCAGTTCGACTTCTCTCCGAAGCTCGCCGGCTGGGCCACCGCGGCGTGCGTGCTGGCCGGCTCGGTGATGCGTCCGCTGGGCGGTGCGCTGGCCGATCGCATCGGCGGCACGCGCGCGCTGCTGTCGATCTATCTGCTGGTGGCGTTGCTGGTGGCCGCGGCGGCGGTCGGGGTCGGCGGCCCGGCGGCGACGGTGGCGCTGTTCGTGCTGACCCTGCTGTGCCTGGGTACCGGCAACGGCGCGGTGTTCCAGCTGGTGCCGCAGCGCTTCGGTCGCGACATCGGGCTGATGACCGGGCTGATCGGCATGGCCGGCGGCATCGGCGGCTTCCTGCTCGCCGCTGGGCTGGGCATCGTCAAGCAGCACACCGGCAGCTATGCGCTGGGGCTGTGGCTGTTCGCCGGCTGCGCGCTGCTGGCCTGGGGCCTGCTGTCCAACGTCAAGCAGCACTGGCGCAGCCAATGGGCTGCGGCCGGCGCGGCGCGCGTCTGATCCTCTCCACCGAAGCGGGACTCGCATGAACAAGCCAAGACTGGTGGTGGTGGGCAACGGCATGGCCGGCATCCGCACCGTGGAAGAACTGCTCAAGCTGATGCCGGGGATGTACGACATCACCGTGTTCGGTGCCGAGCCGCATCCCAACTACAACCGCATCCTGCTGTCGCCGGTGCTGGCCGGCGAACAACAGTTCGACGAGATCGTGCTCAATCCGCTGGCCTGGTACGCCGAGCACGGCATCCATCTGCATGTGGGCAAGGAAGTGACCCGCATCGATCGGATCAAGCGCAAGGTGATCGCCGCCGACGGCACCGAGGCGCCGTACGACCGCCTGCTGCTGGCCACCGGTTCGCTGCCGATCGTGTTGCCGGTGCCGGGCAAGGACCTGAAGGGCGTGATCGGCTACCGCGACATGCACGACACGCAGACCATGATCGACATCGCCACGCGCAAGCGCCACGCGGTGGTGATCGGCGGCGGCCTGCTCGGCCTGGAAGCGGCCAACGGGCTGAAGCAGCGCGGCATGCAGGTGACCGTGGTGCACCTGGCCGACTGGCTGCTCGAACGCCAGCTCGACCCGGTCGCCGGGCAGCTGCTGCAGCGCTCGCTCAGCGAACGCGGCCTGGAGTTCCGCCTCGGCACCTCCACCACCGAACTGGTCGGCAACGCCGATGGCGAGGTGGTGGCGGTGAAGTTCTCCGATGGCAGCGAAGTGCCGGCCGACCTGGTGGTGATGGCTGCCGGCATCCGCCCCAATATCGCGCTGGCGCAGGCCGCCGGCATCCACTGCACGCGCGGCATCGTGGTCAACGACACGCTGCAGACCTTCGATCCGCGGGTGTATGCGGTCGGCGAATGCGCCAGCCACCGCGGCATCGCCTACGGCCTGGTCGCGCCGCTGTTCGAGCAGGCCAAGATCTGCGCCAACCACCTGGCGGGTTTCGGCATCGGCATCTACCGCGGCTCGGTAGCCTCGACCAAGCTCAAGGTCACCGGGATCGACCTGTTCTCGGCCGGCGACTTCATGGGCGGGGAGGGCAGCGAGGAGATCGTGCTGTCCGATCCGGCCGGCGGCGTCTACAAGAAGCTGGTGCTGAAGGACGACAAGCTGGTCGGCGCCTGCCTGTACGGCGATACCAACGACGGCGCCTGGTATTTCCAGTTGCTCAAGGACGCCAGCCCGATCGGCGAGCGCCGCGAGCGGCTGATGTTCGGCGAGAGCGCGCTCGGCGACGCCGGCACCGCCGGCCAGGATCGCGCCAGCGCGATGCGCGACAGCGACGAGGTATGCGGCTGCAACGGGGTGTGCAAGGGCACCATCGTCAAGGCGATCAATGCGCAAGGCCTGTTCACCGTGGACGAGGTCAAGAAGCAGACCAAGGCGGCCAGTTCCTGCGGTTCGTGCACCGGCCTGGTCGAGCAGATCCTGATGAATTGCCTGGGCTCCAACTTCCAGCAGACGCCCAAGACCAAGGCGGTGTGCGGTTGCACCGACCTCAACCACGGCGAGGTGCGCAAGGCGATCCGCGAGGGCAGGTTGCTCACCCATGGCGCGGTGTACGCGCAGCTGCAGTGGCGCAGTCCCAACGGCTGCGCGACTTGCCGCCCGGCGATCAACTACTACCTGCTGTCGACCTGGCCGCGCGAAGCGGTGGACGATCCGCAGTCGCGCTTCATCAACGAGCGCGCCCACGCCAACATCCAGAAGGACGGCACGTTCTCGGTGATCCCGCAGATGAAGGGCGGGGTGACCAACGCCTCGGAACTGCGCCGCATCGCCGACGTGGCCGACAAGTACGCGGTGCCGATGGTCAAGGTCACCGGTGGCCAGCGCATCGATCTGCTTGGCATCCGCAAGGAAGACCTGGTGGGGGTGTGGAAGGACCTGGGGATGAATTCCGGGCATGCCTACGGCAAGTCGATCCGCACGGTGAAGACCTGCGTGGGCAGCGAGTTCTGCCGCTTCGGCACGCAGAACAGCACGCAGATGGGCATCGAGCTGGAAACCATGCTGGCCAACATGTGGAGCCCGCACAAGGTGAAGCTGGCGGTGTCCGGTTGCCCGCGCAACTGCGCCGAATCCGGGATCAAGGACGTGGGCATCATCGCGGTGGAATCGGGCTGGGAACTGCATATCGGCGGCAACGGCGGCATGAAGACCGAGGTCGCCAAGTTCCTGGTCAAGGTCAAGACCGCCGAGGAGGTGAAGGAGTATACCGGCGCGTTCCTGCAGCTGTACCGCGAGGAAGCCTACTACCTGGACCGCACCGTGCACTACATCGAGCGCGTGGGCATGGACTACATCCGCCAGCGCGTGATCGAGGACGCGGCCAACCGGCGCGCGCTGTACGAGCGCCTGCTGTACGCGCTGGAAGGCCTGCCCGATCCGTGGGCCGAGCGCATCGCCGGGGCCAGGCAGCGCGAATTCCAGCCACTGCGCGTGGCCGCGCCGCTGGCGCTGGTGGAGGACTGAGCGATGAACGCTGCCGCTTCCGATCCCGTCGCGTCCGACGCCAGCGCCCGCCGCTGGATCCGCATCTGCCGCATCGACGAGATCCCTTCGCTCGGCGCGCGCGTGCTGCAGATCGACGGCACCGACCCGATCGCGCTGTTCCGCACTGCCGGCGATCGCGTGTTCGCGCTGGTCGATCGCTGCCCGCACAAGGGCGGGCCGCTGTCGCAGGGCATCGTCGCCGGCGACAGCGTCACCTGCCCGCTGCACAACTGGAACATCGCCCTGGACAGCGGCCAGGCCTGTGCGCCGGACGTGGGCTGCGCGCGCCGCTATCCGGTGCGGGTGGACGAGGGCGAGGTGTGGCTGTCGTTGCAGGGCGCCGCATGATGGACGGCGCACATGTGCCCGCAGCGCACGCGGCCGCGGACAACGCGGCACGGCGCACGCTGACCCGTTCCACCTGCTGCTACTGCGGGGTTGGCTGCGGGGTGCTGATCGAGACCGAGCACGGCGCCGACGGCGCCGCGCGCATCGTCGGCATCGAAGGCGACCCGCAGCATCCGGCCAACTACGGTCGCCTGTGCAGCAAGGGCCGCACCTTGCCGGAGACCGTGCGCAGCCTGCACGGCCGCGCGTTGCAGCCGGAACTGCGTACCCAGCGCGACGCGCCGCGGCGCGTGGTGGACTGGGCGGTGGCGCTGGACAGCGTGGCCGAGCGCCTGGCCGGCATCGTCGAGCGGCATGGGCCGGATGCGGTGGCGTTCTACCTGTCCGGGCAGTTGTTGACCGAGGACTACTACGTCTTCAACAAGCTGGCCAAGGGCCTGATCGGCACCAACAACATCGACACCAATTCGCGGCTGTGCATGTCCAGTGCGGTCAGCGGCTACAAGCTGGCGCTGGGCGCGGACGGCCCGCCGACCTGTTACGAAGACCTGGAACTGGCCAGGACCGTGCTGCTGGCCGGCAGCAACATGGCCTACGCGCACCCGGTGCTGTTCCGCCGGCTCGAGGAGGCGCGTGCGCGCGATCCGCAGGTGCGCTGGATCGTGGTCGATCCGCGCCGCACCGACACCGCGGCGATGGCCGACCTGCATCTGCCGATCCAGCCCGGCACCGACGTGGCGCTGTTCAACGGCATGCTGCACCACCTGATCTGGGAAGACCGCATCGACCGCGCGTTCATCGCCGCGCATACGCAGGGTTTCGCCGAGCTGCGGCAGACGCTGCGCGAATACACCCCGGCGATGGCCGCCGATATCTGCGGCGTGCCGGTCGCCGACCTGGTGCAGGCGGCGGAATGGTTCGGCCGCGATGCGCCGGCGCTGTCGCTGTACTGCATGGGCCTGAACCAGTCCGCGCACGGCACCGACAAGAACCTGGCGCTGATCCACCTGCACCTGGCCACCGCGCAGATCGGCAAGCCCGGCGCCGGCCCGTTCTCGCTGACCGGACAGCCGAACGCGATGGGCGGGCGTGAGGTCGGCGGCATGGCGACGATGCTGGCCGCGCACCGTGAGATCGCCAGCGCCAGCGATCGCGCCGAGCTGGAGCGGCTGTGGCAGTTGCCGGCCGAGCGGCTGTCGGCGCGTCCCGGCCTGCCGGCGGTGGCGCTGTTCGATGCGCTGCGCCGCGGCGAGGTCAAGGCGGTGTGGATCGCCTGCACCAATCCCGTGCACTCGATGCCGGACATCGCGAACGTGCGCGACGCGCTGCGCCAGGCCGAGCTGGTGATCGTGCAGGACGCCTTCGTGCACACCGATACGGTGCCCTACGCCGACGTGCTGCTGCCGGCGGCGAGCTGGGGCGAGAAGGACGGCACGGTGACCAACTCCGAGCGCCGCATCTCGCGCGTGCGCCAGGCGCTGCCGGCAGCGGGCGCGGCCAGGCCGGACTGGTGGATCGCCAACGAAGTGGCGCGGCGGCTGGAAGCGCGGCTGGATGCGCCGGCCGCCGGCTCGCGCTTCGGCTTTGCCGATACCGCAGCGGTGTTCGACGAGCACCGCGCATTGACCATCGGCCGCGATCTGGATATCGGCGGACTCGACTACGCGCGGCTGGACGCGCACGGCCCGCAGCAATGGCCGCTGCCGGCCGGCGCCGCGCACGGCCAGGCGCGACGCTACGCCGACGGCGTGTTCGCCACCGCCGATGGCCGCGCGCGCTTCCATCCCACGCCGTACAAGCCGGTCGCCGAGCCGACCTCCGCACGGTTTCCGTTGCGCCTGCTGAGCGGGCGCCTGCGCGACCAGTGGCATGGCATGTCGCGCAGCGGCCGGGTGCCGGGGCTGTTCGCGCACAGCCCGCAGCCGGGCCTGCGCATGCATCCGCAGGACGCCGCACGGCGCGGGCTGCGCGATGGCGAGCTGGTGCGCGTCGTCAGCAAGCGCGGCAGCCTGGTGCTGCCGCTGGAAGCCTGCGAGGAGATGCGTTCGGGCGACGTGTTCGCGGCGATGCACTGGAACGCGCAGTTCCTGGACAGCGGCGGCATCAACGAACTGAGCCTGGGCACGGTGGATGCGCGCTCGCAACAACCCGAGCTCAAGCACGCCGCGGTGCGCGTGGAGAAGGCCGAGTTCGGCTGGCATCTGCTGCTGGCGCGGCGCGGCGATGCGCTCGCGCTGCAGGCCGCGGCGCAGCCGTGGCTGCGCCACTTCGGCTATGCCGCGTTGAGTCTGCAGGCCGAGGCCGGCGAACGGGAGCAGGCGTGGC
>NZ_CAPJ01000309.1 GCF_000331775.1 Xanthomonas translucens pv. translucens DSM 18974 | reverse complement strand
GCCGAGGAAGCCGGTGCACTGCTCGGCCACAGCGCGGCGATGCGCACCGTGCACAAGCGCATCGGCCTGGCCGCGGCCTCGGACTTGCCGGTGCTGGTCAGCGGCGAGACCGGCACCGGCAAGGAACTGGTGGCGCGCGCACTGCATCGCGCCAGCGCCCGTGCCGGTGCCGCCTTCGTCGCGGTCAACTGCGCGGCGATCCCGGCCGAGCTGATCGAAAGCGAATTGTTCGGCTACCGCAAGGGCGCATTCTCCGGCGCCGTCGCCGATCGTGCCGGGCTGATCCGCGAAGCCGACGGAGGCACCTTGTTCCTGGACGAGATCGGCGACATGCCGCTGCCGATGCAGGCCAAGTTGCTGCGTTTCCTGCAAGAAGGCGAGGTGTCGCCGCTGGGCGGGCGCGGCGCGCAGAAGGTGGACGTGCGCGTGGTCGCCGCCACCCACCGCGAGCTGGCGCAGCTGGTCGCCGACGGCCGCTTCCGCAGCGACCTGCGCTACCGGCTGAACGTGGTGCCGATCGAACTGCCGCCGCTGCGCGAGCGCGGCGACGACATCGTGCTGCTGGCCCAGCATTTCCTCGAGGACGGCGCCAGCGCCGCACGCACGCTGTCGGCGGCGGCGCAGGCGCGGCTGCGTGCCTATCCATGGCAGGGCAACGTGCGCGAGTTACGCAATGCGATGCAGCGTTGCCAGGTGCTGGTGCGCACGCCGACGATCGAGGCGCACGACCTGGACGAGGTATTGGCCGGCGATGCAGCGGCGGCGCCGGCGGAGGATACGTCGGCGCTGACCCTGCCCGACGCGATCGCGCAACTGGAGAAACAGATGATCCAGGCGGCGCTGGTGCAGGCGCAGGGCAACCGCGCCGAAGCCGCGCGCCGGCTCGGCATCCACCGCCAGCTGCTGTACCGCAAGCTCGACGATTACGGGCTGGGCTAAGGCGGGCCAGCGGCCAGCCACAACGCGCCCGAATGCATCGACGCAGGCGCAACAGCAATGCTTTTGCAGGAGGCTTCAGCCGCAACGAGCGCAGCGGCGGATCTTCCCGGCTCCGGTCACAGTCGGGACTGAAGTCCCTCCCACAGTGCACCCGGTTGGCTCACCGCAAGCCCCTGTAGGAGCAACAGCCGCGACACCCCCTCCCCCGCAACGCGCCCGCCAAACCGAACCCCCCAATCCGCCAGACGCGCCTCCCCACAGCCGCGACCTGCAGAGCAGCGAATGAAGAACGCCCCAAGCGTCCGCTGGCAGACACCACAGCTGTCCGCAAAACGGACGACAGTGGATGAAGCGCAGACACCCGTGGTGGCCGTTCGCATGCACTATACCTTTCAGAATCAAATACTTGGAACTTGGCACGGATACTGCACTGACATCTGCGCAGGCGGCCTCCCTCGCCGCCCTGGAGAACTTCCGATGATCCGTCGTAGCGCACTCGCTTTCTCGCTGGCCATCGCCACCGCCACTGCCGCCGCGCAGGTACCGGCTCCGCCCGCGCCCCCTGT
>NZ_CAPJ01000310.1 GCF_000331775.1 Xanthomonas translucens pv. translucens DSM 18974 | reverse complement strand
TGTCCCGGCCGCTGGCGGCGCCGCCGCCGGTCCGCCCAGCGCTGGCCGCGCGCGCGCCGATCAAGCAAGCGTCCGCACCGGCGTCGCGTCCGCTGGCACGGAGCAAGCCCAGCGGTGCGCTGGTGGAAAGCCCGGAGTGGGAAGAGTTTTGAGCCTGCGCCACGGCGACACCCGAGAAACTGCCTGCTGACGATGCCGATGCGGCAACGCATCGGCGTTTTCGTTGCGGCGCGCGGCGACCGCTGCGGCCTGCGTGCGGATCACGCCCTGCCGTCGTCCTCGTCTTCTTCCGCATCGGCGCCATCGTCTGGCCATGCGGCAGCGCTGTCGACCGGTTCCAGCAAGGTGTAGTCGTTGCGTTCGCGCCGCCGATACGCCGATGACACCGGATAGGCGGTCAGCGTCGGTTGCGGCGCCCGTACCAGGAACGCGGTGGGGAACAGGCGCGGTCCGCGCAACCAGCTGCGCCAGCGGTTACCGCTCAGGAAGATCGGGCCGTCCGCGGTCAGCGGCGCGGGAATCGCGGGATTGGCGTGGGTCAGCACACTGAAGCTGAGCAAGGCCCGGCTCGCCGCGCTCCCAGCGTTCCCACAGTCCGGCCGCCAGCAACACCTCGCCCTGCGCATGGTGGATGTAGTAGGGCTGCGCCGGCTTGCGGCTGCGGTCCCACTTGTAATAGCCGGACAGCGGGATCAGACAGTGCTGGCTCTTCCATGGTGCGGCGAAGATGCGGCTGCGTGCGGCGCGTTCCAGCCGCGCGGTGACGGTCGTATAGGGCGTGTCCGGCGTCTTCGACCAGCGCGGTACGATGCCCCATCGCAGGCGATGCACCCGGGCCACGCCGTCGTGGCACACGATCGCGGTGGCGAGGTCGCCCTTGCCGAGGTTGTAGTGGTCCGGGTACGCCGCAAGCGCTGCACGCAGCGGCGGATCCAGCTGCGTGGGCAGGGCATCCTCGATGCCGAAGGCCTGTACGAAACGTCTCATCGGTCGCTCGCGTTGCGTAGTTGCAGCTTAGGGCGCACGGCCGGCAAGCGCGGGTGAAGAAGTGGGGCGCACGCCGCGATATCTGCGCACGTGCTTGGCGACTGCATGGTCGCGGCAGGCGCGTTCTTCATCCGTTCTTCCCGCGCGCGCTCGCATATTTTTTGCCCCATATCTGCGATCGCGCAACCGTGCGCAGCGCTGGAAGGAGGTAACCGCCCATGTTCTGGAAACGCAATGGCCTGTCGCTGGTGCTGTTGGGCCTGACCTTGCTGTTCATGGCCGGCCAGGCGCTGAGCGGCCACCTCGCCTACAACGACGAACTGCGCCAACAGGGGGTGGCGCCGCTGACGTTCTGGGACTACCTGCACAGCGGCCATTTCGTCGGCGCGCTGTTCGAGAACTGGGAAAGCGAATTCCTGCAGATGGGCATGTATGTGGTGCTGACGGTGAAGCTGCGGCAATGGGGCTCGGCCGAATCGCGGCCGCTGCCGCCCGAACAGGAAGACGGCAGTGTCGCGCCCGGCACGCCGCCATGGCCGGTGCGTGCCGGCGGTCTGTGGTTGTGGCTGTACGAACGCTCGCTGGCCCTGGCGTTCGGGCTGCTGTTCCTGACCAGCTTCGTGCTGCATGCGCTGGGCAGTTGGCGGCACGAACTGGCCGAGCGGGCGATGCAGCGGCTGCCGGCGATTTCGCTTTTCGAGCATGTGACCGGCGCGCAGTTCTGGTTCGAGTCGATGCAGAACTGGCAGAGCGAGTTCCTGGCCGTGTTCGCGCTGGTGGTGCTGAGCATCTGGCTGCGGCAAAAGGATTCGCCGCAATCCAAATCCGTGCATGCGCCGCACGCGCAGACCGGCGATTGAGCGGGCATCGCTGCGGGGCCTGCTGCGTTGCGAGGCGACGGCGGATTTTGTGCTGCTGGAGCGCACCACGCGCGCATAGCCGACTTGAGCGAGTTGGCGTATCGAATCGGAAACAGCCTCGATTCCGATGATGTCGGATGTTATAGGAGCGACTTCAGTCGCGACCGGGCGCTGTCGAAAGTGCCTGTCGCGACTGAAGTCGCTCCTACAAATGCGCACGTCGCAGGCTTGCCCCGTCTACCGCGGCGAAGGACACATTGCCGCGGAGCGCGCGATCACAGCCTGATGTCGCCCTTGGTCGAGCCCGCACCCGGACCGGCGCCCAGGTCGGCGCCGGTGGTCGGATCGCTGTCCTGCTGCGACACGGTGCGTGCCGCCAACGCCTGCAGCGCGCTTTCCTCGGCCGGACTGAGGCCCACGCTCGGCACGCCGCTGCCGCCGTCCACGGCCGCCTGGCGGTTGCGGTCGGACACCTTCTGCCACTGGCTGCCGCTGTTCCACGGGCCATTGATGTCGCCGTCGCCCTGCGACATGTCGTAGAACGTGTCGGTGAACATCGGTTCGCCCGGCACCTTGCCCGGCGGGAAGTTCGGCTCGATCGCGTACAGCGCCTTCTCGAACGACTTCTGGTGCGCCAACTCGCGGGTCATCAGAAACTTCAAGGCATCGACGATGCCCGGATCGTCGGTGACGTTGATCAGGCGCTCGTAGACGATCTTGGCGCGTGCCTCGGCCGCGATGTTGGAGCGCAGGTCGGCTGTGGGTTCGCCGATGGAATCCACATAGGCCGCGCTCCACGGCACGCCGCTGGAATTCACCAGGGCCGGGCCGCCGCCGTACAGGATCTGCTGGGTCTGGCTGGTGTTGTTGTTTCTGGTCAGGTTGCGCATCTGCTCGGCCTCGACCATGCCCTCGGACAGCACCGCCTTGGGGCCCTGGTTGAGCATGGCGATGATCGACCCGATGATTTCGAGATGGCTCAACTCTTCGGTGGCGATGTCGTACAGAAGGTCCTTGCGGCCGGGATCGACTTCGCCAATGGCCTGGGTGAAATAGCGCATGGCCGCGGCCAGTTCGCCTTGCGGGCCGCCGAACTGCTCCAGCATCAGCGAGGCCAGCGCCGGATCAGGCTGCGCCACGCGCACCGTGTACATCAGTCGCTTGTTGTGCATGAACATCGAACGTCTCCTGGAGTGCCGCCCACGGCAAAGCCGCGACGACCGACGATCGGGCGTCGTGGCCAAAGTGGGCGCGTCTGGGATTAAAAGCCGCGGCGCCGACGATCGGCCCCGCGGTCGTGCGGTCAGGCCGCCTTGCGCTTCTGCGCGGCGTCCTGGTTGCCGCCCTGTTCGGCGAGCATGGTCAGTTTCTCGTCGGTGGACTTTTCTTCTTCCAGAGTTTCCAGCAGCAGCTTGAGCGCGTCGGTCTTGCCCAACTGCTTGGCCATCGCGGCGAGCGTGCCGTAGGATGCGATCTCGTAGTGCTCCACTTTCTGCGCGCCGCCGATCAGCGCGGCATCGCGCACCGGGCCGGCTTCGATCGATTCGATCACCTCCTTGCCTTCTTCCACCAGGCCTTCCATGGCCGCGCATTTGATGCGCTTCAGGCGCAGCTCGAGTTTTTCCACGATCTGGTCGATGCGCTCGATCTGGCCCTGGGTTTCTTCCAGATGCGTCTCGAACGCCGCGCGCAGCGCCGGATTGGTGGATGCGCGCGCAAGCTTCGGCAATGCCTTGGACAATTGCTTTTCCGCGCTGTAGATATCGGACAGTTCGTGCAGGAACAGGTCGTCGATGGTCTTGATGGCCATGTCGATGGATCTCCGTGATTGGGATGGTTGGTGCGGGGAAGTGCGCGGACTCAACGCTTGGCCGTCTGGGCGTCGGTGCGTTCGCGTTCCAGGAATGCAAGGACCGTCGCTTCCTGGTGTTCGATCAGCCACTCGGCCATTGCGATTTCCTGGTCGAGGATGGCGCTGCAGATCTCGGCGATCTGCGGCTGATCGGCTTGCTTGGCGGCGATCACCAGCGCGCGGTAGCTGGCGACTTCCAGGTGTTCGAATGCGTAGCTGATGCCGAGGCTCTTGGCCACTTCGTCGCTCATCATCGAATTGCCGGCCGCGTGAACCGTCGCCATCACGCTGGCGAGCGCGCCCTTGATGGCGGGCGTGGTACCGCCGAGCAGGTCGATGCAGCGTTTGACCTGCTCGGACTGGCCCTTGGTTTCGGTGATGTGCTGCTCGATGCGCGCCTTCAGTTGCGGATAGTGCTCCAGGCGTCCGGCAGTGGCTGTCAGCATCGTGTTCGCTTCTTGCTCCATCGCGTAGGCGTCCTGCAGCCATTTCAACAGGCGCTCGGTATTGCTTCGGGTCATGAACATTGCTCCAACGTGTAGGTCGATGACGTGTGCGGGAAGTCTTCCCTTGTGCGAACCAAGCTAGACCTCCGCGCGTTAATGACGATTCAATGCACGGTGAACGCAGCGCGAGAGCGGCATCCACGCCGCGATGAAGACACTGAATGCGATGCGTGCGTCGCGCTGCCCGCTGCCCGCTGTCGGCGTCGGCCATTCCTGCGCGCGCAACAGACCTGCGCACGATCGGCCAAGAATTGGGTGTGCCGGCATACGCGCTGGCGCTGGACGAGCGCTTGCGTGAGAAGGAGTTCGGCATTCTCGACCGCTGCACCGGGCGCGGCCACCGCCGCGCCGCAAGTAGTTCCGCTTGGTTTTACCGAGTCCCGGGTCCCGGGTCCGAAATAGACCTACAGCGTCGCCGCACCGCCGGCGATGGTGAGCAAGGCCCCGGAGGTATAGCTGGACGTATCGGCCGCGAGCAGCACATAGGCCGAGGCCAGTTCCGCCGGCTGCCCGGGGCGGCCGAACGGGGTCTGCGTGCCGAATTCCTTCACCGAGTCTTCGTCCATGCCGGCAGGGATGAACGGCGTCCAGATCGGACCGGGCAGCACCGCGTTGACCCGGATCTTCTTGTCCGCGAGCAACCCGGCCAGACCGATGGTCAGGTTCGCCACTGCGCCCTTGGTGGTGGAGTACGGCAGGATGTTGGGCGTCGGCTTCTTGGAATTGACCGAGGCGGTATTGATGATCGAACTGCCCTCGGGCATGTGCGGTACCGCCAGCTGCACCAAGTGGAAAACCGCATGCACGTTGGTGGCGAAGGTCTTTTCCCACTCGTCCAGGGTGATCTCGTCGAAGCTATGGAAATAGCGTTGGTAGGCGGCGTTGTTGACCAGCACGTCGAGTCCGCCGAAGGCGCTGCTCACGGTTTCGATCAAGGCCTGCGCCTGCGCGCGGTCGCTGATGTCGCAGGGCTGCAACAGCACGCGCACCCCGGCGGTTTCGAGCAGCTGGCCGATGCGCGCGGCGTCGCGCTGCTCGCTGGGCAGGTAGGCGATGGCCACATCGGCGCCTTCGCGCGCATAGGCGATCGCCACCGCGGCACCGATGCCGCTGTCGCCGCCGGTGATCAGCGTGCGCTTGCCTTGCAGCAGGCCATGGCCGACGTAGCTGTCCTCGCCGTGGTCCGGCTTCGGGTCCATCTTGTCGGTCAGCCCGGGGAACGACTGCTGCTGCGGTTTGAAGGGCGGGGAGGGATAGTTAGGAACCGGCATGGGGATGTCCTGCTTCGGGTGAAGCATCACCTTGCGCAGGTGCGGGTAAAGAATCGGCCAAGATCGCGTCGTCGCCGTGTGTGCGGCGGCGGGAGCGCGTGTCGCCGCGGGCCTCTACAGCGGCAGCGACACGCGGAACGTGCTGCCGCCGTCCACGCCGGCGCTACTGGCGACCACCAGGCCGCCGTGCGCCGTCACGATCTCGCGGACCACGGTGAGTCCGATGCCCATGCCGGCGCTGTCGAAACCGACCGCGTGCATGTCCTGCACGAACGGTTCGAAGACCAGCGGCAAGGCCTGCGCGGAGATGCCGATGCCGGTGTCGGAGACGACCAGCAGCGCCTGGTCGGCGACCTGCTGCAGGTCCAGCGTCAGGCGGCCGTGTTCGGCGGTGTATTTGGAGGCGTTGTCGAGCAGATTGCGCACCACCTGCGACAGGCGCACGCTATCACCGTGCATCATCAGCGCGTGCTCGGGGATGGTCAACGCCAGGGTCTGCAGGCGCGCGGCGATCGCCGGGCGGCAGGCATCGGCCGCGCCCAGGACGATCTCGCACAGGTCCATCGCCTGCAGGACCAGGCGCAGCTTGCCGGTGTGGAGCCGCGACAGGTCGAGCAGGTCGCCGATCAGGCGGGTCATGTGCACGACCTCGTGCTCGATGATCCGCTGCATGCGCAGCAGATCGTCGGGCGGCAAGGTGGCCAGCATCGATCCGGCGGCGCGGATCGGCGTCAGCGGGTTGCGCAACTCATGCGCCACGAAGGCCAGGAACTCGCTCTGCCGCTGGTAGGCCTTCTCCGCGCCGGCGTGCAGCTCCTGCGCGCTCAAGGCCGCCAGCACCAGGCGCTCGTTGGCCTGGCGCAACTGCGCGTGCTGCTCGCTCGCATCTGCATCCGATGCCGCCCTTGCGCCGAGCGCGCGTGCGTTTGCACCCAGGGCGTTACGATGCGCGTGCAGGTCGGCGACCAGGCGTGGATCGTAGAACTCGAAGCGCGTGGTCGACAGGCGCTTGGCGCAATACATGGCATCGTCGGCATGCGCCAGCAGGGCCTCGGCGCTGTCGGCATGATCCGGATACAGGCTGATGCCGATGCTCACGCCGAGCCGCAGCGTGTCTTCACCGGCGCTCGCCGGCCGTTCGAAGGCTTCGATCAACGCCGTGGCGGTCGCCGCGGCATAGGCGTCGCTGCTCAATCCGGTCAGCACCACCACGAACTCGTCGCCGCCGTAACGCGCCACGGTGACGTTCGCATCGACGATCTCGCCGATGCGTTCGGCCGCCAGGCGCAGGAAGCGGTCGCCGGTGGCGTGTCCGAGCAGATCGTTGACCTGCTTGAACTCGTTGAGATCCAGGAACAGCACGGCGATGCGGTGCTGTTGCGCGTGCGCAGTGGTGATCGCCAGGTTGAGCCGTTCGAACAGCAGTTCGCGGTTCGGCAGGCCGGTCAACGGGTCGCGCTTGGCCTGGCGGTTGGCATCGTCCAGCGCCAGTTGGTAGGTGACCACCTGCGCCTGGGCGCGCAGCGTGGACAGCACCAGGCGTTCGTTGGCGGTCTGAAGATCGGTCGCAAGTCCGAGCGGCGCTTGGTCCTTCAGTGCGCTCAGTTCCGCCTGCAACCGGTCCAGTTCCAGTCGCGCGAGCAGCGACTGGCGGCGCAGCTGCGACAGTTCGAGCCGGGCCGCGTCGATGGCGGGCTGTTCGGGGGGGCATGTGCATGCTGGCTCAACCCGTGTCGAGCACGTCGTGCGTGCTGTACTTGCGCATCGGCCGCCCGCCGAGCAGGCCTTCCTGCTGCGGCAGCGCCGCGCCGATGCGGATGATGCCGCTGTCGTCGATCTGGAATTCCCGCAACGCGTCCGAGTGCGCGCTGGCGCGGACCTTGACCACGGCCATGACCCGGCGCAAGCGACTGTCGACCTCGATGTAGCGCTGCACGATGATCGCATCGGTCATGAAGGCGGTGCCGTAGGGACTGAAGCGCAGGTCGGTGTAGCGGTCTTCCAGTTCGGAGGTCATCAGCACGGTGACGCCGGTCGCGGCCAAGGCCACCACCATGCGCGACAGCGATTCGCGGAAGTCCTCGCGGAACGTCGGCGCCAACGCCAGCTCGAACGCCGACAGCGAATCGATCACCACGCGGGTGGCGCCGAGCCGCTCGATTTCCGCGACCAGCAGCAGCAAGATCTCGTCGATCGACAAGTCTGGCGCGCGGCTATCGACCACGCCGACCTTGCCGCTGGCGATCAGCGCCGCCAGCGCCGGAATGCGCGAACGCTGCGGCTGCTGTTCGAAGACGACCAGCACGCCGTTGTCGCCCTGGCGCGCGCCCTCGGCCAGGAATGCGGCGGCGAGCAGGCTCTTGCCGGAGCCGGAAGGGCCTGCGACCAGCAGCGAATAGCCTTGCGGCAGGCCGCCGCCGAGCATCTCGTCCAGTTCCGGCACGCCCATTGGCAGGCGCGCGCCGGCGCTTCCCAATGGCGTGTCTGGCGCCAGTACCTGCGCCGGCGCGAACACGCGCAGCCCGGCATGGTCGATGCGGAAGCTGTGCAGTCCCGGCAGCGAGGGATTGCCGCGCATCTTCATGATTTCCATCTTGCGCACCATCGAGTTGCGCTGCACGCTCTGGCGCAGCCAGATCAGGCCGTCGGCGACGGTGAACACCGGATTGGGGTCGGACTCCACGAAGTATTCGCCGATCAGGAACGTGGTCGCCTGCCAGCTGGTCATCAGCATGCCCAGCTGCTGGATGAAGCGCTGCAGGTTGTTGTGCAGGTTGCCGTCGGCGGTGCTGGCCAGGGACACCGAGCGGAACGAATCGACGAACACCAGCGACGGGCCGTGCGCTTCCACCTCGGCGACGATGCGTGCCAGCACCCGGTCCAGATCGCCGGCCAGGGTTTCCTCGGAAAGGTTGACGAAGTGGATCGTGGCGTTGATCGCCGCCGCATCGAAGAAGTCGAACTGCTGCTGGTAGCGCAGCATCTTCAGCGGCGGCTCGCCGAGCACGGTGAAGTACAGTGCCGGGCGCGCGGGCGTGGCCATCGCGAACATCATTTGGTGCGCAAGCGTGGTCTTGCCGCAGCCCGGCGGCCCAGCGATCAGGTTGAACGAGAATTCGGGCAATCCTCCACCCAATACCGCGTCGAGTCCGGGCACGCCGGTCCGCAGGCAGTGAATGGCGACTTTGCTGCTCATGAAGAGATGTCCTGCGCGGGAGGTCCGCTGGAAAAGGTGACCGACACCGACTGCAACAGCCGCTCGGTGAGGGTTGCGCCGATCATGCTGACCAGCACGCCATGAAAGGTCGAAAGGAAGGCGCCAGCGCCAGCGGCCGCGGTGGCAGCGCTTTGTCGGCTCAGCGCCACGCGGAAAATGTCGAGCGCGTTGTGTTCGCTGGATGACTCGATCGCGACGAACGCGTCGTGCAGCCACGGGAAACCGTCCTTGGTCAGGAACAGGGCGCGCTTGAACAGCGCGGCGACGCCGCGTGCGCCGAGGATCGGGGCCAGTGCCTGTTCGATCTGCCGCCAGGTGGCTGCCACCGACGCCGCGACTACCGACGCCTCGGTGCCGGCGGCGGCTTGTCGGGCGAGCGCGGCAACAGCCGCAGATAGCGCGGGATTCTCCATTGCCTTGCGCGTACCTGCGGAATATGCGGGGTCACTGTATACCTGCGCCGGCGATCGCGTGTGCTGTCTTCCTCACGCGCTCTCGATCTGGCCGCAGATTGCGGATATGGCAGGTCGGCGGATGCCTATCCACATAGCATGTCCACTATGTCCTGTGCGCCATTCCCTAGCAGCCTTGCGGCCGGCAGGAATGGCGAGCGATGCGCAGGCGCGTACGCGCAACCCAATTCAGGGCATGAGCGCTGACCGCGGCAACGTGCGCGTATTCAGCGCATGCGCTACGCGGATGCGGCTACGCCGAAGCGGCGATCGTGCGCGAGCCGAGAATGATCATGCGCAGCATCGCGCTGATCTGGCGGATCAGTTCCGGGTCTCTCTCCGGCGGCAGGTCCATCGCAGTGGCGCCCATCGCGAACACCAGCCGGGTGATCGCCTTGGACACCAGCGCCGGTTCGTGCAGCGGCGCCTGGTCGATCGCGGCCAGGCGGATCAGGTCCAGGCGCAATTCGTCCTCGAAATAGTTCAGCTCGCGGTCCACCGCGCGCTTGAACGCATCCGACCCCACCGTGCCTTCGCGCAGCAGTACGTGCAGCAGCTTGTCGTCGGCGCGCAGCTGCTCCATGAAGGTTTCCACCGAACTGAGGATCACGCTGCGGTTGCTGCCGGCGGCGCGCCGCCGCGCCTGGCCGATGATGGTGCGCAGCGAACTGCCGGCCAGGTCGATCAGCGCCACCGCCAGTTCGTCCATGTCGCGGAACTGGCGATAGAAGCTGTTCGGGGCGATGCCGGCTTCGCGGGTCACTTCGCGCAGGCTCAGCGTGGACACGCTGCGGTGCGGTCCGATCAGCTTCAGCGCCGCCGCCAGCAGGTCTTCGCGCGAGATCGCGCTCCTGCGCGCGGGCAGCGCGTCCTCGGGCAGGGGCAGGGGAACGATGGAAGTCATGGACGGACTGGGCGTGGCAAGGCTGCGATCATAACCTCTTCGTGAATATACAACTGTATAGACATCTGTATCTGCGTCTGTATAGTAGTCGCCATGAACGCTGCCCGCCGTCCTGCCGCCGCCCGCTCCGCTACCCGCGCCCCGCGCGCTTGGGTGCAGCCGGAGGTGTTCGATTTCTGGTCCACGCGGCTGCATCCGCTGTGGACCTGGCAGCGCCCGCGCGCGCGGCTGCTGCAGCGCGAACGCGCCAGCAGCGACGCGGTGACCCTGATCCTCAAGGCCAACCGCCACTGGCGCGGCCTGCGCGCCGGCCAGCACGTGCAGCTGGGGGTGGAGATCGACGGGCGCCGCCTGACCCGCAGCTACAGCCCCACGCCGCTGCCGGGCGGGCGCCTGGCGATCACCGTTAAGGCGATCGACGGCGGCCGCGTCAGCCAGTACCTGGCCGACACCGCGCGGATTGGCGAGACCTTCGAACTGGGCCAGGCGTTCGGCGACATGGTGCTGCCCGCCGCGCCGCAGGGACGCTGGCTGCTGCTGGCCGCCGGCAGCGGCATCACCCCGATGCGCGCACTGCTGCGGCAACTGGCCGCGGTCGGCATGCCCGCCGACGTGGACCTGATCTATTGGGCGCGGCGCAGCGACCAGTTGTGCTTCGTCGAGGAACTGCAGGCGCTGGATGCCGCGCACCCGCGTTTCCGCTTGCAGCTGGCGGTCACCGGCGAAGGCGCCGCGCCGGCGCCGCGCGTGGACACGCTGCCGCTGGCGCACCTGGCCGGGCTGCAACAGGCGCAGGTGCTGGCCTGCGGTCCCGGCGGTTTCGTGCAGGCTGCGCGTACTCGCCTGGAGGGCAGGGTCGCGCGCTTCCAGGCCGAGGCGTTCAGTCCGCCGCAACTGGACGATGCCGAACACGGCACGGTCGCGGTGACCCTGGCGCGTAGCGGCCGAGTGCTGCAGCTGCCGCGCGGGCAATCGCTGCTCAGCGCGCTGGAAGCCGAGGGCCTGCGCCCGAAGCACGGCTGCCGCATGGGCATCTGCAACAGCTGCGCCTGCGGCAAGCAATCCGGGGCGACCCGCGACCTGCTCACCGGCGCGCACGCTACCGAACCGGGTTCGATGCTGAAGCTGTGCATCAACAGCGCCAGCAGCGACCTGATCCTGGACCTTTGAAGGACTTCCCCATGGCTGTTCCCCGCAACCGCGCACTGACCCCGGCCGAACTGCAGGCCTTCGGCGACGAACTCGACGCGCTGCGCGCGCGCACCGTCGCCACCCTGGGCGAGGCCGACGCGCGCTACATCCGCCGCATCGTCGCCGCAGTGCGCTACACCGGCCTGGCCGGGCGCGTGCTGCTGTTCCTGGGCGCGTTCGTGCACAGCGTGCTGTGGCCGGCGTGGATCGCCGGCGTGGCGCTGCTGACCCTGTCCAAGATCCTGGAGAACATGGAGCTGGGGCACAACGTGATGCACGGCCAGTATGACTGGATGGGCGATGCGCAGTTGAACGGCAACACCTACGAGTGGGATATCGTCGCCACCGGCGACAACTGGCGCAAAACGCACAACTTCAAGCACCACACCTATACCAATGTGCGCGGCATGGACGACGACATCGGCTACGGCCTGTTGCGGATCTTCCCCGAGCAGCGCTGGCGCCCGTTCTACCTGGCCCAGCCGTTCATTGCGGTGGTGTTCGCGCTGCTGTTCGAATGGGGCGTGGCGATCCAGGACCTGCGCCTGGGCCGCTGGTTCGCCGGCAAGATGAAGCGCGGCGAGTTGCGCCGCAGCTTCGCCCCGGTCGGGCGCAAGATGGGCCGGCAGATCCTGAAGGACTACGTGCTCTTCCCGGCGCTGGCCGGCCCGTTCTTCCTGACCGTGCTGCTGGGCAACCTCACCGCCAACGTGCTGCGCAGCATCTGGACCTTCGTGATCATCTTCTGCGGCCACTTCACCGCCGATGCGGAGACGTTCCCGAAGGAGTCGATCAGGGGCGAGTCGCGCGGCCACTGGTATCTGCGCCAGCTGCGCGGTTCTTCCAACCTGGCCGGCGTCAAGCTGTTGAACGTGCTGTCGGGCAACCTGAGCCACCAGATCGAGCACCATTTCTACCCGGACATCCCGGCCAACCGCTATGCGGCACTGGCGGTCGAGGTGAAGGCGATCTGCGCGCGCTACGGCCAGCATTACAACACCGGCTCGCTGCCGCGCCAGTTCGGCCAGGTGATGTGGCGGATCGTGCGCCACGCCTTCCCGAGCCGGCCGCGGCACGCCCACCGCTTGCGGCAGGCGACACACGCTGGTTGACGCAGGGCCAGCGGTCGTCCCTGCGAGCGCAGCCGGGAAACACCAGCGGGTTCTCATTGCCCGCTCGTCTGCTGCCCATGCCCGCTGCAGAGCATGCATTGCAGTGCCGCCGCGCCGCTTGCCGTCCGTCCTGTAGGCGTTGCTTCGAAAACGCGGTTGTTTTTTCGGCTATGCGCGGGAAGCACGGCATGGCGCACGCGTAGCCTTATAGGCCTTGTTCAAGGCAAACGAAGAGCTTGCGTATCGCCTGCCAGGCAGCCTCTTGCGAAACGAAGTGGCAACGCAACGGCGTGCAGCGGGTCCAGACAGCGGAGGCCTGTCGTGGGCCGATGGCGCCGATGCGTGCAGACATGCGCCGCTGGCGCATGCCGGTGACCGCAGTTGTCGCAAAGGTCGGCAAGCGCTGCATTGGCGGGCCAGGATGAAATTTCCATATCCTTCGAGACTGTTCGGCAAGAAGCCAACCGCTGCAGCGGCGCCTGCAGCGAGCGCGGCCGTGACGTCTTCGGCGGCCGCGGCGCACGATCCGGGGTCGTCGTCGTCGGTGGTCGATGGCTTGTCGCGCCGCCCGCAGCTGTTGCGCCAGAACGCAACCCGGTCCGGCCGTCCCGCGCCGGTGCCGGTGCCCATCAACGCGTCCAGTTGGGTCAGCTTGCCGGCGCAGACCCACGGCGACCTGGCGAGCCTGATGTCGCCTCCCGCCACTGCGGATCTTCCGCCGGGGACACGCGGTCCATTGGGCGCGCTGCTGCGCCATGCAGCGCGCAAGGAAGCGTTGGACGCCGCCGTCGCGGGAAGCCCGCCGAGCGCGGCGCCACCCACGTCGTCATCTGTGTCGCCCGCCACCGGCAGCGGTACGGCCCGTACGTCGCCGCTAGTCGCCACTGCGGGCCCGTCAGCGACCACCGCGGCGCCATCGGCGGTCAAGCACATCAAGCTGGTGAAGCAACCGGATGCGACGCTGCAGTCGCTGTCCGCGGAGCAGCTGGGCAGCCTGGCGCAGGCATTGAACCTTGGTCCGATCGACGCGCACGCGCTGCACGATCCTGCCGCCCGCGCCCAGCTGTTGGCAGACATGCGCGAGCGTCTGGACATGGGCTTGCACAGCGTGTTCAAGCGCTACGACTGCCTTGAAGAGAATGAAGTCATCAAAACATCCCGTTTGATGTCACATCCGAATATCGAGCGGAGCGACCGTGGACGGTTGCAGTGGCTGGCGGACCATACCCACCTGTGGCTGAGAGAGAGGACCGTTACCGACCCGCACACCCGGTCGGAAAGGACCGAGGTCGATCTCTATTTCGACGGTGAGGTCGATGCAGCCGTACAGCAGATAGGCACGACCATCAAGGGCGGCGTCGGCCAGGTCTATCGGTGGGCCAAGGAAGCCGGCAGCCTTGTTGCGAAGGCATTGGGAGAGCGAGAGGATGTCAGCATACGGCGCGTTTGCGGCCTGTCGTTGGGCGGCGGCTCGGCACAGATGTTCGCCGCCGGGCTGCAAGGCGCACGCAGGCTCCGCCATCCGCCATCGCTGGTCCTGGCCGACCCGGCGCTGTTCAATCGAGCGCAGGTGAAGCATGCGCTCGCGGACAGCCCACATTACGATCTCAGGTCATCCCATGGCGTGATCATCACGCTCAATGCGGCGCATGCGCCGCGCCGCAATCTGGTCGACAACCTCAAGACGGTGCGCTTGCATGGCACCGGCCTGGTGCGCATCAGCCTGGGCCTGAAGCCGGACGACGGTCGCGACGGAGCGCCGCCCAAGCCCTCCGCCAATCGTTTCTACGGCTATCACGCGAATGTCCACCACTACAGCAAGGCGCTGAACCGGTTCCTGAGCGATGCGACGGAGCCAGCCGCCGCGCACCCGGCATCCGCCGGCAGCGTGGCGCGCGTCGGCGACTCCAGCCACTGACGTCGCCCTGCGGACCCAAGCCGGCGCGTCGGCGGCTCCGTGACGCCGGACTTACGCGCCCAGTGCGACGCTGCCGCTCCCCCTCCCGCGGAGCAGCGCACGTGCCGAAACTCAGCATCGCCCGGCATCTGGCCGAAACCCTGCACAGCGCCGGGGTCGAACGCATCTGGGGCGTCACCGGCGACAGTCTCAACGGGCTGACCGATGCGTTGCGGCAGATGGACAGCATCCAGTGGATGCACGTGCGCCACGAGGAGGTGGCCGCGTTCGCGGCCGGCGCCGAGGCAGCGCTGAGCGGCAAGCTCGCGGTCTGCGCCGGCAGCTGCGGCCCGGGCAACCTGCACCTGATCAACGGCCTGTTCGATTGCCATCGCAGCCATCAGCCGGTGTTGGCGATCGCCGCGCATATCCCTTCTTCCGAGATCGGCTTGGGCTACTTCCAGGAAACCCATCCGCAGGAACTGTTCCGCGAGTGCAGCCACTACGTCGAGCTGGTCACCAACCAGGCACAGATGCCGGAGGTGCTGCACCGGGCGATGCGCACCGCGATCCTGAAACAGGGCGTGGCGGTGGTGGTGATTCCCGGCGACGTGGCGCTGCAGGAACTGCCCAAGGGCACGCCGACCGAATGGCCGGCGTTGACGCCGCCGCGGATCCTGCCGGCCGATGCCGACGTGGAACGCCTGGCCGACCTGTTGCAGGCGAGCGCGGCGACCACGCTGCTGTGCGGCAGCGGCTGCGCCGGCGCGCACGACGAACTGGTGGCGCTGGCCGACCTGCTCGGCGCGCCGATCGTGCACGCGTTGCGCGGCAAGGAACACGTGGAGTGGGACAACCCGTTCGATGTCGGCATGACCGGCCTGATCGGTTTCAGTTCCGGCTACCAGGCCATGCTCAACTGCGACACGCTGCTGATGCTCGGCACCGATTTCCCGTACCGTCAGTTCTATCCGCAGGACGCGGCCATCGTGCAGGTCGATCGCGATCCATCCGCGCTGGGCCGGCGCACGCCGCTGCAGCTGGGCATCGCCGCCGACGTACGCGAGACCATCGCTGCATTGCTGCCGAAACTGCAGCGGCGCGAACAGCGCGACTTCCTGGAAAAATCGCTGGCGCACTACCGCAAGGCGCGCGAAGGCCTCGACGCGCTGGCGGTGGCGGCCGCGCCCGGCGAACCGCTGCATCCGCAGTTCCTGACCCGGATGATCGATGCGCTGGCCGACGAGGACGCGATCTTCAGTTGCGATGTCGGCACGCCCACGGTGTGGGCGGCGCGCTACCTGACCATGAACGGCAAGCGCCGCCTGCTCGGCTCGTTCAACCACGGCTCGATGGCCAACGCGATGCCGCAGGCGCTGGGCGCGCAGGCGCAGTTCCCGCACCGGCAGGTGATCGCGCTGTGCGGCGACGGCGGCTTCAGCATGCTGATGGGCGACTTCATCTCGCTGGCGCAACTGGGCCTGCCGGTGAAGGTGGTGGTCTACAACAACGCCTCGCTCGGCTTCGTGGCGATGGAGATGAAGTCGGCCGGGTATCTGGACACCGGCACCGACCTGCGCAACCCGGACTTCGCGGCGATGAGCAATGCGATGGGCATCCTCGGCCTGCGCGTGGACGCATCAGCGCAACTGGAGCCGGCGCTGCGCCAGGCCTTTTCGCATCCGGGGCCGGTGCTGCTCGATGTGCGCGTGGCCACCCAGGAGCTGGTGATTCCGCCGGCGATCAAGCTGGAGCAGGCCAAGGGCATGGGCCTGTACCTGCTGCGCGCGGTGATGAGCGGGCGCGGCGACGAGGTCGTGGAACTGGTCAAGACCAACCTGCGCTGAGCGGCCAACGGCGGTCGCGCGTCTGCGCATGCGCGGCGGCTCGCCGCACTGCTACCTTCCCTTTTTTCGCATCCCCGGTGGACCATGCCCCGTTCGCTGTTGCGGCAACTGCTGCTGATCTGGATCGTCATCCTCGCTGCCTGCCTGGGCATGGCGGTGGTGCTGTTCGGCCTGTACCGGCACAGCGAAGGCGTGCGCGTGGGCGAGGCGCAGGCACGGCTGCAGGCCGACTGCACGCGCATCGTGCAGCGCTACAACGGTGCCAGCGCGGCCGCGCGCGGCAGCGACGGCGCCGGCCTGGCTGCGGTGGTGGTGCAACTGGTGCTGGCCGACGCCGCGGGCGTGGAGGGCGGAATCTGGGAGCGGCAGCGCGGCTTCATCGCCTATGCCTATCCCACTTACGACGGCAGCGAGCACAAGACCGATGTGCCGACCGCCGAGCGCAACGCCATCGTCGCCACCGCGCAGCGCGCGGTCGGCGGCCAGCAGTCCTTGCAGTACCAGCGCGATGGCCAGCGCGAGACGCTGCTGATCGCCGCCTGCGCGCTGGACCGCAACACCGCGGCGTGGGCAATGACTCGGGTCGCGGCGACCGGCGAGGCCTCGGCCGGGCGTCCGCTGGCGGTGGGCATGGCGCTGATCCTGGCGCTGGCGGTGGTCTCGGCGGCTGCCCTGGGCTGGGTGGTGCGGCGCTGGAGCCAGCGCTTGCATGCCATCCAGCAGGCCTTGGCGACGCCGGCGGAGGTGCCGACGATTCCGGCGACCGGTGCGCCGGAGCTGGACCGCCTCGGCGCGGCGGTCACCGACTATGCGCAGCGCAGTGCGCAGGCGCTGGCCGAGGCGCGGCGGCTCGGCGCAGAGCTGTCGCGGCACGAACGGCTGGCCGCGCTCGGGCGCATGACCGCCACCGTGGCGCACGAGATCCGCAATCCGATCGCGACCCTGCGCCTGGCCCTGGAAAACCAGATCGCGGCCGGTGAGGGCGGCTTCGACGAGGCGCAGGCGCAGCTGATGCTGGCGCAGATCCAGCGCCTGGATGGCGTGGTCGAAAGCCTGCTGGGCATGGTCCAGCCGATCCGCCTGCAACGGCAGACGGTGGCGCTGCAGCCGTGGCTGCAGGCGCTGCTGGATCCGGCCGAATGGGGCGAACCGGCGCCGCCGATCGCGCTGCAACTGGCGGACGCGCCGGGCGAGTGGATGCTGGATCCGCAGCAGGCCGCGCGCGCCTTGCACAACCTGCTGCGTAACGCGCTGCAGCACGCCACGCCCGGCACCGCGGTCACACTGACGGTCGCCGCCGACGCCGACCTGTTGCGGCTGGGCGTGGCCAATCGCGGCGAACCGGTGCCGGCGCCGGTGGCCGCGCATTTGTTCGAACCCTTCGCCAGCGGCCGCAGCGACGGCAACGGCCTGGGCCTGGCGCTGGTGCGCGAGATCGCCCGCGCACACGGCGGCGAGGTGCGCTACGTCCACCACGGCGGCATCACCTCCTTCATTCTGGAACTGCCATGGCGCGCATCCTGATCGTCGACGACGACACCGCCTTCCTGAGCACGTTGCAGGCCACGCTGCGCTCGTTCGGCCATGAGGTGATCGCCGCCGCCGACGGGCAAGCCGGACTGGCGCGGCTGCGCGCAGGCGGCATCGATCTGGCCTTCGTCGATTTCCGCATGCCCGGCATGGACGGCATCGCGCTGATGCGCGCACGCCAGGACGATGCGCAGGCCGCCGCGGTGCCGCTGGTGATGCTCACCGCTTACGCCTCCAGCAGCAACACCATCGAGGCGATGAAGCTTGGTGCGTTCGATCACCTGGTCAAGCCAGTGGGCCGCGCCGACATCGTCGCGGTGGTGGAGCGCGCGCTGCAGGCGCATGCCGGCCCCGCCAGCGCGCAGCCAGCGCCGGCGCCGGCGCCGGCCGAGG
>NZ_CAPJ01000311.1 GCF_000331775.1 Xanthomonas translucens pv. translucens DSM 18974 | reverse complement strand
GAGCGTTGGCACCGCATCCTTCAAGCATTAGGGGTGAAAGGGGCGAAGCCGTCCTCTGCTTCGGCTCAAACTCCGAGCCAGGAGTCCTTGGATGCATTCGCCGATTCCCTTGAACATGAACTGGACGCGCCCAGCCCAATGCACGAGGCAGACCAGGCTCTGGCAAGCAACCGCAAACGGTCCCGATCAGAGAGTTCTGTCAACCGCTCCTCCGCACAGCAGGCTGACGAGGTGCGCGTTCCCGAACAGCGCGATGCACCGCCTTTGCTCCCCCTCAGTAGCTGGGGCGTAAAACGCCGGCGTACCAGGATCGGCGGCCTCCCGGATCCTGGCATGCCGACGGACGGCGAACTGGCAGCGTCCAGCGCTGCGTTCTTGGAGCAAGATGCGGACCCCTTCGCAGGCGCAGCGGAAGATTTCCCGGCATTCGACCAAGAGGAGATCGCATGGTTGAAGGAGCTATTGGCTCATTGAGGCTCAGTCGGAGACTACCTGATTGACGTGGAGCCGATCACGGAACCGTATTGGATTGAACTGGCGTTGGCGGTGTAGTTTTGTTACCAAGAAATGCCCGATAAATCACTGATACAATAGGTGAAATCCGATCTCGAGGCTCGACCTCATGCTCATCCTCAATTCGGACAGCGTTCCCGACTATATGGCGGCAGTGATTCGGGAGATCGAGCCTTGCATCGGCACGTGCACGATCCAGGTCCCGGACACGAGCGACGAGAGCATCTTCCACCAGATCCACGCGTTGAAGAACGCGCATGGCGCCATCAGGCACCATGCTGCCAAGCGACGACCCGGGAGCAACGTGTGAAACCTGGCAACGAAGCGAGAGAGCGATGGCGCCTGGGCGCCAGTGTTCGTACACCCCTTGCGCTGCTGTATCTCCATGGCTTCACGGCAAGCCCCGGGGAGGCCGGCGAGCTGCCCGAGCAGATGGCCGACGCAGTGGGCGCCAACCTCTATGTCCATCGCTGGCCAGGACATGGCGAAGTGGCCGCCGATGCGATGCGTGCGCTGACCGCGGAGCGCCTGGAAGCGTCGGCGATGCAGGCCCTGGACCGCGCTCGCGCGATGGGGGAGGCCGTGGCCATCGTCGGGTCCTCCCTCGGCGCCACGCTCGGCCTCTGGCTCGCCGCCACCCGGCCCGATGACGTGGCCGCGGTCGTGGCGTGGTCGCCTGGCGTGCAGGCCGCCGATCCCGCGCTGCTCGATCAGTTGTGTGCTGGGCACGATCCCTGGAAAGACCCCCGTCCAAGGTCGCAGGCCGTCCGCGCGTACTGGTCCGATACCGTCCATCCGGACGGCTTCCGGGCACTGCGCGAGACATTCGGAAAGCACGCTATTGCGCCTCCGTGGCCGCGGGTGCGCTGCCCTGTGTACCTGGGGTATTACCGGGATCCGGAAGGTGGTGAAGACCAGACGGCCTCCGTGCCTGCGATGCTGGCGATGTTCGATGCGCTCGGGACACCACCGGCCAACCGGCGCGCGCAGGCGTTTGCCGCGGGCGCCCACGCCATCGGCTCACCCCACAAGACGCCGATCGCGGGGGCCGTGGCGGCGGCGTCCGTGGAATTTCTGCAGACCTTCCTGCCGCGCGTGGCTCACGCCAGGGCGGGGTAAGTCGGCAGCAGGAGGTGGCTCACGTTGAGATGGCGTGGGCGGCGATCGAGGGGCGCCTGAACCTGCCCGCCCTCACGATGAGACGGCGTCGTCATGCGGGCGCCGACGGATCTGTATACCCTCAAGGCACCATGGGATCGCCGTGGCGACTGCAAGGGAGAGGACACATGTCAGAACACGAATCACAATCGACCGCGGCGCTGGATACCGATGCGCTGCTCGCCGCGGCGCATCATCCCGACTATCTGCTGCAGGATCTGGTGGCGATCGCGAACCTGGGCGTGCAGATCGGGCTGACGCTGACGGTGGGCGGCAGCACCATCTCCGGCATGCTGATCGGTGGCAAGGAGTTCATGCAGCGGCTGACGGAGTCGATCACCGAGGTGGCGCCCGACGAGTTGGTCGCGCCGCTGCAGGAGCGCTTCCAGCCCTACCGCGACATCTACGAGCAGAGCGAGCTGAAGCCGGCCACGTTCGTTCACCTTGCCGATGCGCGGGTGGTCGCCAGCGGCGGCGAGTTCCCCGACAACGGCTGTCTCTGGCGTGGGCGGATCAGCCAGGTGTCCGGTTTCAGCATCGGCGTGATGTCCAGCGTCTGATGGGCTCCAGCCGCACGGCATGACCCCGCTTCGGCGGGGTTTTTTTGCCTGTCGCCCGTGGCCTGCGGGCCGCGGTGCCGCAGGCGGTAGCGGCGCCATGGGCTGCGACGCGAGCACGTCCGCGGGCTGATCCGCGCAGGCACTGGGCCGGGAGCGTTTGCGTGACCAGGGACGAAACGTAGGCGATCCGTACACCGCCACCTGCGGATGCACACCATGGGCATCTTCGACATCGACATCGACATCGACATCGACGACGACATCGACTGACGGGGAACGACCGGCGCAGCGCGCTACGCCGCAGAATCGTCGAAGTCGAAGATCTGCCCGGGCTCGGCGGCGATGAATCTGGCCGCGGGAATGCCGGCCTGGCGTAGCGCGTCCGACAGCGCCTCGCGCGGCTCCTCGCGGCCCTCGTCGGTGAGTTGGAAGGTACCCCAGTGGATGCCCAGGGCGTGCCGCGCGCCGGTGTCCTGGACGATACGCACGGCTTCGGCGGGGTCGATGTGCTGGGGCGCCATGAACCAGCGCGGCGCGTAGGCGCCGATGGGGATCAACGCGACATCGGGCGCGCCGTACCTGGCGCGGATCTCGCGAAAGATGGCGCCGTCGCCATAGCCGGTGTCGCCTGCGAACCAGACGGAACCGCGCGCCGTCTCGATGAAGAAGCCGCACCACAGCGCCATCCTGCGGTCGCGCACGCCGCGGCTGGACCAGTGGTTGGCGCGGGTGAGGGTCGCCGTCGCGGTGGCGCCGATCGGGAGCCGGTCGTGCCAGTCGCCGGTGGCGATGCGCGCGTCGGCAACGCTGTTGCGCAGCAGACGGTCGTTGCCCAGCGGCATCACGAACAGAGGGCGATGCGCTTGATGCAGCTTGCGCAGGGTCGCGATGTCGAAGTGATCGTAGTGGTTGTGGCTCAGCAGGACCGCATCGATCGGCGGCAAGTCCGCGAACGTGACGCCGGGTGCCGTGACCCGCTTTGGGCCGGCGATCTGCGAGGGGCTTGCGCGTTGCGACCAGACCGGATCGCTGAGCAGGTTGATGCCGGCCACCTGGATCAGCAACGTGGCATGGCCGACCATGGTGATGTGCAGGCGATCGTGCCGCGGCGCAGGAACGCAGGGGTTCACCGGCACCTGCGCCGGCCAGCGCGCAGCGCCCATGGCGGCTTTCCAGCGCACGACCTTTCCCAGCGAGTTGTCGATGGTCGGTTGGCCGGGATTGAAGAAGCGCACGCCATCGAAGTGGTCGCTGACGGGGCCGCTGTAGTAGGGGTTTTTCATCGGAAATGGGATCGATGCGATGGGAGGGCAATGGCGCAGTTGTGTGGCGAGGAAGGGGTGGGCGCGTTCCGGTCTGCGCGCGTCAGGCAGCGGCGCGCGGCGCGATCCCGTGCAGCAGCAGTCGGCCATGCTGTTCGGCCAGTGCCTGCAGGTCCGGCGCATGCTCGCTGTCGCTACCGAAGACCTGCTGGAACAGCATCGCCATCAGCATCGGCCCCATGATCGACAGCACGTAGAGTTTGGGATCGCCAGCGGGGGCCGCGCCGCGCGCCTGGGCTTTTTCGATGAGGCCGGCGACGGTGGCCATCACCCGGTCGATGGCTTCGGCGTGCCAGATGCGGGCCAGTTCCGGAAACGCGCGGCTCTCGCCGATCACCATGCGCAGGATCGCGGGCAGGCGCTGGTCGCCCATGCGCTCGGCGGCGCGGGTCAGCAGCAGGGGGACGAGTTCGGCGAGCCCGCCGTTGAAGGTGGCGGCGGCTTCCTCGATCGGCGCGAGGTTGGTCAGCAGCGCATGGCGCACGACGGCGGCGAACAGGTCCTGCTTGGTGTCGAAATACAGGTATAGCGTGCCTTTCGCCACGCCCGCGCGCTTCGCCACGTCGGCCAGCTTGGTCTCGGCAAAACCGTTCTCGGCGAATGCATCCAGCGCGGCGCTCAGGATCTCCGCAGGGCGGTCGTCCTTGCGGCGTTTCCATTTGGGTGTGGTCGGTTGCGTCATGCGGTTTCGATGCTCAGTGCTGGCGGTAGCCGCGGGACACACGATACGCATCCAGCGCCGTGCGCGACGCATCGGCCGCGGCGCAGGCGACATAGCCGTCGGGACGCACCAGATAGGCCGCGTCCTGCGCGAAGCCGGCAGCGTGATGTCCAGGCTGCCAGGCGAACACGCGCAGGGCGATGTCGCGGGCGTCGCACCAGGCCTGCAGCGCGGGCGATGCGCTGCCGTAGACGTGCAGCTGCCAGCCGATCTGCGGCAGGGCTGCGTAGTTGTCGGTGTCTTCGGTGCGCACCCACGGCAGGCGATCGCCGCCAGCGACGGCGCCGGCCTTGCCGGCACTCAATGGACTGTCGCGATAGTGCAGCATCGTCTGCGAGACGGTACGGAACATCAGTTCGCTGACGTTGCGCAGCCGGTAGGCCAGGCTGGCCAGGGTCGGGGCGAGGTAGGTCCTGACGAAACTCGCCACGCTGCCTTCGGCGGTGATCAGGGTGAAGGCGCGGTCGGTGGTGGCGACCAGGGTGCGGGCGAAGGCCTGCCGCTCGGCGGCGTAGCTGTCGAGCACGGTGTCGGATGCGCGGCCCTTGAGCACGTCGGCGAGTTTCCAGGACAGGTTGATGGCGTCGAGGATGCCGGTGTTCATGCCCTGGCCGCCGACCGGGCTATGCACGTGCGCGGCATCGCCGAGCAGGAACACGTGCCCGCGGCGGAAGCTGTCGGCGACGCGATGGTGCACGCGGTAGGTCGAGAACCAGTTGACCTGCTCGATGCGCACGCCGAGGTTGCGAATGGCGTCCTGGCTGACGTCGGCGAAAGTCAGGTTCTCTGCACGCTCGGCACGCGCGTCGCGCACGGTGCCGATCAGCCGGTAGTGCCCGCGCTTGCTGTAGGCCAGGACCAGGATGAAGTCGCCGTCGCCCAGCGCGATATGCGCTTCGTCCATCGAGGGCAGGCCGCCGATTTCGACATCGGCGACGTAGAACACCTGCCTGTAGGTGCCGCCTTCGAAGCCGATGCCGAGCTGGTGGCGCACCGGCGAGCGCGCGCCGTCGCAGGCGGCCAGATAGCGGAAATCCGCGGCTTGCTCATGGCCGTCGGGCAGGCGCAGGCGCGCGGCGACGCGATCGCCGCGGTCCTCGAAGCAGAGCAGTTCGGTAGTGCGCTCGACGGCGACGCCCAGCGCTTGGAGTTCGGCGATCAACAGGCGCTCATGCTGGTCCTGCGGATACACCAGCACGAACGGGTAGGGCGAGAGGCCCACCGCGGAATCCTGCAGCGCGATCCGTGCGCGGCGTTTGCCGCGCGCCCACAGGTTCATCGCCGGAGTGCGATGGCCGGCGGCGACGACCGCGTCCGCGATGCCCACCTGACGGTACAACTCAAGGGTGCGCGCCTGCACCGCCATGGCACGCGAGGTTTCGCCGGGGCCGGCGCGCTTGTCGATGAGGCGCACGCGCACGCCCTGCCGGGTCAGCCACAAGGCCAGAGTGAGCCCGGTGGGACCGGCGCCCACGATCAGCACGTCGGCCATGGCATGCTCCCTCGATATAAATGACCATCGGGTCATTTATTGCGCGCCGAGGCCTGGCTGTCAAGCGACAGCCGCTGGGTGGACGTATCAGGTCTTGCAAAAAGCGACGCAAAACGGGTCGCTTGTGCCGATCCGGCGATTACCTCTTTCAATGGCCGCAAAAAATGCGGCGATTGTGCTTGCGGGAAATGGCCTCGCCTGCTCGATGGCTTCGAGGGCAAAGCTGACCACCGGCAAATGGGTCGCTTTGGCCGCCTGCTCCAGCGACACTGCATTGCGCGACATCGCGGAACTGGTTCAGCGCGGCGTGCTGCGCAGGTTCGAGGCCGGAGGCCGTAGTACCCGCGATGAGATCGTTGCGGGGAATGGTTGAGTTTGCGCGTGCGTGAAGTGTCGTTTGTAGCGGCGAAGCGGATTGCTGGACATCGCCATGCTTCAACCGCGCCGCGCGGCCTCCATCGCGGCGATGTCGATCTTGACCATGCCCATCATCGCTTCGAGCGCATGCTTGGCCAGCGCCGGATCGGGATCGGTGATCGCTTCGGTCAGCGCGCGTGAGGTGATCTGCCACGACACTCCCCACTTGTCCTTGCACTAGCCGCAGGCGCTTTCCTGGCTGCCGTTGCCGACGATTGCGTTCCACAGATGGTCGGTTTCGGCCTGGTCGTCGGTGGCCGCCTGGAACGAGAACGCCTGGCTGTGCGGGAACGCAGGGCCGGCGTTGAGGCCGAAGCAAGGGATGCCGAGCGTGCTGAACTCGACCGTCAGCACATCGCCCTGCTTGCCGGGCGGATCGTCGCCAGGCACGCGCTAGGCGCTCCCTTCACCTCGCATGTGGTGTGTTGGTGGCCGCACACACGTAGGGAATGTCATATGGACACCACATTGATGCCTTGGGTCGCCGGGCTGTTCATCCTGCTCATCGGCTCTGCCCTCTACTTGGTGACCCGGGCGAAGAAGAACCGTGACCGTCCGGCCAAGGATGCGGCGGCGACGAAGGGAGAGGCCGATTCGTCGGTGAACAAGTAGTGCAGGTACGGTCGCTAGCTCCTGGCGATCGTATGGCCGGCTTGGTCTGCGCTCCGCTCCGGCCGGTTTCCAGAATCGAACCGGCTGCTGGATGCGGCCTGTGGATCAAGATGTAGACGGAGGCGTTCGCGTGCTGCGGTGCAAGCCGTGCTAACAGACAAGCCTGCGCGGCGCCGATAGCGTGGCGCGCATGGCCCGAGCGAACCGTCAGCCGCCGCAACCACCTGCGCAGAAATGGTGGCAGACACTGTCGTTCAAACGCGCCGCGGCCGAGGTGTCGGCGGTGCTGGTGCTGGTCGGCGGCACTTACGGCTTCGTGCAGTACGTGGAGGTCAAGCCGCTGGAGCGGCATTTGGCCGAAGCGCAGGCGGCTGCGTGCAAGCCTGCGCCCAGTTCGCCATCGAGCGAGTTCAGCCTATTGCCGGGCGACAGCCGCGTCCTTTGGGATGGCGCGCTGACGGTGAGCAATGCGACGCGCGGCGCGGACGGAACGAAGACGCGGTTGCGGGCGACGCTGCGCAAGGGCGCGTCGGTCGAGCGGGCGGGACTGTCGCCAGGCGACAGTTTCGATGTGCCGGTTGCCGGGCAGGGCGCTTATCAAATCTACCTGAAACGCAGCACGGCCGACTTCATCGAAGTGTCCGTGCTGCATCGGCCGTGACCGCACGACGCGAGGTCGCTGCACGCAGCGGCCTCGCAGTGTCGCCGCTGCTGCTTCACCGCGCGGTTGCGGTCTCGACGATGGCGCCGTTCTCGTACACGCTCAGCTGGCGCACGCTTGCGTCCGTTGCCGGCGCGAACACGAAGCGCAGGTCGCGTTCCTCAGCGAAGAAGCGTGTCGGCGATTCGGCGCGCAGGGTGGCGACCAACGCGCCGGCAGTGAGCTTCAGATGGTCGCTCTCCACCGCGACGCGGATGTCGCCGACCTTCTTGCCGAGATAGGTGCCGGCGTAGCCGGCCAGGATGTCGGGGGCCAACGTCAGGTGCGTGGCGGGCGCCACGTACGCCGCCGCGCCGTGCGCATCGCTGTAGATGCGGCGCATGCGCCAGTGGCCATCGACCGCTTGCCAGAGATTGGTGAACCCGGCCTGGCCGTCCAGGGATTCGGGCTTGCCGTCGCGCCGCACGTAGAAGCGATGCGTGCCCGACAGCAGCGCGAAGCCGCCGGCCAGCGGATGGAACTGCAGGCTGGCGGCGACCGCCTCGCGGCGCAGGGGCCGTTGCGCAAGGAGTGCAGCACCGCTGGTTTGGAGGCGGTCAGGCCGGTCTTGTCATGGTAGAACTCCGCGTCGTCGGTGAGCAACTCGCCCATCGCGCGCATGTCGCAGGCGTTGTAGGCCTGCCAGTAGCGCGCATCGGCAGCGCGGACCGCCGCGTCGTCGTCGGCTGCAGCGACGGCGCCGCTCGCACCCAGCAGCGCGAACAGCACGAGGTGGCGAAGGCGCATGGCGGACGCCTGCAGCGGGACCACGATTGCAGCGCATTGGCGCGCGTGCGGCGCGTGCATCAAGTCATGTGCACGAATGGGCCGGTGAGGCCGCTGCATGGCATCGCGCCACGCATGCGCGAACGCATGGAGGATGCGTGTGCGACGCGATCGTCGCGTCGAAGCGCGGCTGGTGGTTGGTCGGGACGATTGACGGCGCCGCGTTCAAGCCCCTCTCACGCTGGGAGAGGGGTTGGCGTGAGGGGCCGGCGCGAAGCGTCTCGCGGGGGTGGCACGAGGCTGCGCCCGTACCCCATCCGGCCCCGTGGGCCATCTTCTCCCGGCGCGAGAGGGGAGCCGGTCCCGCAGGGAGCCGGTGGTGCCGGCCGGGCGGCGCTCAAGAATTCCCCGGCAGCGCCGTCATCATGGAGAAGCGACGTCGCTTTCGCCGCCCGGATCGGGCCGTCCATGAGGTCACGCGCATGTTGTCCTTGCCACGCCTGCTGGGTCGCCACCTGGCCAAGTTCCTGTCCAAGCCGCGCCGGCACCGTTCGGAACTGCCGACCAGTCCGCCGCAGTTGCTGCAGGCGACCTTGCGCAAGGGCGATGTATTGCTGGTCGAAGGCAATAGCCGCTTCTCCACCGCGATCAAATACCTGAGCCAGTCCACCTGGTCGCACGCGGCGCTCTACATCGGCGATCACCTGGGAACGCCAGCCGACGCAGATGCGCCAACGTTCTGCGACGTGGACATCAACGTCGGCGTGCGCCTGGTCGGCCTCAGCGACTTCGCTGGCCTGCATACGCGCATCTGCCGCCCGGTGGGACTGGGCGCCGACGAGATCGACGCGGTGGTCGACTACATGGTCAGCCGCGTCGGCAACAGCTACGACCTGAAGAACATCTTCGACCTGGCGCGCTATCTGATCCGCACGCCGCCGCTGCCGTCGTCGGTGAAGCGCCGCTTCCTGGAACTGGGCAGCGGCGAGCCGACCAAGGCGATTTGCTCGACGCTGCTGGCGCAGGCCTTCGGTTCGATCCGTTATCCGATCCTGCCGGAGGTCGGCAGTGTGCCGGCACTCGACGCGCAGGATGCGGAGATCCTGCACAACCGCCATCACAGCCTGTACCTGCCGCGCGACTTCGATGTGTCGCCCTATTTCAACGTGGTGAAGCCGCGCCTGCAGACCGGCTTCGATTTTCATCGGCTGGTCTGGCATGGCGATGCCGGCGCAGACGTGGCGCAGCCACAGCGCATCGCATCGGTTGCATGAAGCAGTTTCGGCGCTGCGCCGCGTCGACCTGAATGCGCAGCTTCACCGCTGACGCAACGCGAAACCGTGTATCCGATCACAACGCCTTCAGTTTCCGGCGATGCCTGGCGTTAAGGTTGAAACGCCTGCGGCCGATATCAACAGACACACATTATCGCTATCGCTCAGGATCGCCATGAATCCCGTCCATTTCCTGCGCCGACGCATCGCCAACTTGCCGATGACGCGCAAGTTCTTGGTGCTATGCACCTTGCTGGCCATTGGCGTGATCCTGCTTGCGGTCGCCGCCGCGCGCCTGCAGTACCTGGACCTGGTGGATGCGCGCAAGCAGACCGTGAAGACCCAGATCGAGATGGGCATCAGCGTGTTGCAGCACTACGCCGACCAGGCCAAGCGCGGGGAGATCACCGAGGCGCAGGCCAAGCAGGCGGCGGAGGCCGCGCTGGCCGACATGAAGACCAACGGAGGTGTGGATTACTTCTTCATCGTCGATCCGCAGATGCGCATCATCATGCATCCCAAGCGCAAGGTCGGCACCGACATGACCGACTACAAGAGCGATGCCGGCGAATACGTGTACCGCGACATCCGCACCGCGGTGACCAGCGGCGACGGCTTCACCTACTACACCTCGCCCAAGCCGGGCAAGAAGGAGCAGCTGCCGAAGATCAGCTACGCCAAGCCGTACCCGCAGTGGAACTGGGTGCTGGTGATGGGCGTGTACGCCGAGGACATCCAGGTCGAGGCGCTGGGCTTCACCAAGATCCTGACCCTCATCGGCGCCGCCCTGGTCGCCCTAGTGGTTGGGCTGTGCTGGCTGATCGCCAGCGCCATCGTCACGCCCTTGCGCGCGGCGACGCGCACCGCCGAGGCCATCGCCTCGGGCCGTTTCGACAACACCATCAAGGTGGAGTCGCGCGACGAGACCGGGCAGCTGATGACCAGCATGCAGCAGATGCAGACCCAGTTGCAGCGCTTCAACGGCGAGATGCAGACCCTGGTGCAGTTGCAGCAGGGCGACGACATCAGCCACCGCATGCCGGAGGATTTCCCCGGCGATTACGGCACCCTGGCGCGCGGCATGAACACCGCGCTGTTCGAACACCTGGACGCGATCATCGAGGCGATGGCGATCATGGGCGAGTACGGCCGTGGCGACCTGCGCCGCGACCTGCGCCGCCTGCCTGGCCAGCGTGCCGCGCTGCATGAAGCGCTGGATGCGGTGAAGCGCAATCTGTCGGCGATCAACGGCGATATCGCGGGCCTGGCCGATGCGGCGGCGCGCGGCGATTTTTCCGCACGCGGCGACGAAGCGCGCTACCAGTTCGCGTTCAAGGAAATGGTGGAAGCGCTGAACCGGCTGATGCGGCAGGCCGAAAGCGGCCTGTCCGACGTGGGCCGGATCATGGGCGCGATCGCCGACGGCGATCTGTCGCAGCGCGTGGACGTGCGCTACGAGGGCGCGTTCGGCCAGCTGGCCGATGCCGCCAACCGTACCGCCGAACAGCTGACCACCATCGTGCAAGGCATCCAGCGCTCGGTCGAGTCGATCAACACCGCGGCCGGCGAGATCGCCAGCGGCAACAGCGATCTGTCGGTGCGCACCGAGCAGCAGGCGGCGAGCCTGGAAGAGACCGCCGCGTCGATGGAAGAGTTGACCTCCACGGTCAAGCAGAACGCCGACAGCGCGCGGCAGGCCAACCAGCTGGTGCTGGGCGCCGGCGAAGTGGCCGAGAGCGGCGGCCGCGTAGTCGAGGACGTGGTCACCACGATGGCCTCGATCAGCGCCGCCTCCACGCGCATCGCCGACATCATCGGCGTGATCGACGGCATCGCGTTCCAGACCAACATCCTGGCGTTGAACGCTGCGGTGGAAGCGGCGCGTGCGGGCGAGCAGGGCCGCGGCTTCGCCGTGGTCGCCTCGGAAGTGCGCTCGCTGGCGCAGCGTTCGGCGGCGGCGGCCAAGGAGATCAAGACGCTGATCTCCGACTCGGTGCAGGAGGTGCAGCAGGGCTCGACCCTGGTCGCGCGCGCCGGCACCACCATGGCCGAGGTGGTGACCTCGGTGAAGCGTGTCACCGACATCATGGCCGAGATCTCCGCGGCCAGCGCAGAGCAAAGTTCGGGCATCGAGCAGGTCAGCAAGACGGTGATGCAGCTGGACGAGGCCACGCAGCAGAACGCGGCTTTGGTGGAGGAGGCCACCGCGGCGGCGAAGAGCATGGAAGACCAGGCTTCGGACCTGACCCGTGCGGTG
>NZ_CAPJ01000312.1 GCF_000331775.1 Xanthomonas translucens pv. translucens DSM 18974 | reverse complement strand
CTCCCGGACCAGGTGGTGGCCATCGCCAGCAATATTGGCGCCAAGCAGGCGCTGGAGACGGTGCAGCGGCTGTTGCCCGTGCTGCGCCAGCCCCCCTATGGCCTGACCCCGGAGCAGGTGGTGGCCATCGCCAGCAATGGCGGTGGCAAACAGGCGCTGGAGACGGTGCAGCGGCTATTGCCGGTGCTGTGCCAGCCCCCCTATGGCCTGACCCCGGAGCAGGTGGTGGCCATCGCCAGCCATAATGGCGGTAAGCAGGCGCTGGAGACGGTGGAGCGGCTGTTGCCGGTGCTGTGCAAGCCCCCCTATGGCCTGACCCCGAACCAGGTGGTGGCCATCGCCAGCAATAATGGCGGCAAGCCGGCGCTGGAGACGGTGCAGCGGCTGTTGCCGGTGCTGTGCAAGCCCCCCTATAACCTGACCCCGAACCAGGTGGTGGCCATCGCCAGCCACGATGGCGCCAAGCAGGCGCTGGAGACGGTGCAGCGGCTGTTGCCGGTGCTGTGCCAGGAGTATGGCCTGACCCGGCAGCAGGTGGTGGCCATCGCCAGCAATGGCGGCGGCAAGCAGGCGCTGGAGACGGTGCAGCGGCTGCTGCCGGTGCTGTGCAAGCCCCCCTATCACCTGACCCCGGAGCAGGTGGTGGCCATCGCCAGCAATGACGGTGGCAAGCAGGCGCTGGAGACAGTGCAGCGCCTGCTGCCGGTGCTGTGCAAGCCCCCCTATCACCTGACCCCGGAGCAGGTGGTGGCCATCGCCAGCAATAAGGGCAGCAAGCAGGCGCTGGAGACGGTGCAGCGGCTGTTGCCCGTGCTGTGCGAGCCCCCCTATGGCCTGACCCCGGACCAGGTGGTGGCTATCGCTAGCCAAGATGGCGGCAAGCAGGCGCTGGAGACGGTGCAGCGGCTGTTGCCGGTGCTGTGCAAGCCCCCCTATGGCTTGACCCCGAACCAGGTGGTGGCTATCGCCAGCAATCATGGCGGCAAGCAGTCGCTGGAGACGGTGCAGCGGCTGTTGCCGGTGCTGTGCCAGCCCCCCTATGGCCTGACACCGGACCAGGTGGTGGCCATCGCCAGCCAAGATGGCGGCAAGCAGGCGCTGGAAAGTATTTTTACCCAGTTATCCAGCCCTGATCCTGCCTTGGCCGCGTTAACCAACGACCGCCTCGTCGCCTTGGCCTGCCTCGGCGGACGTCCTGCGCTGGATGCGGTGAAAAAGGGATTGCCGCACGCGCCGGAATTGATCACAAGAGTCCATAACCGTGTTCCCGAAGGCACGGCCCATCTGGTTGCCGACCACGCGCAAGTGGTTCGCGTGCTGAGTTTTTTCCAGTGCCACTCCCACCCAGCGCAAGCATTTGATGAAGCGATGAGGCAATTCGGGATGAGCAGGCACGGGTTGTTACAGCTATTTCGCCGTGTGGGCGTCACAGAACTCGAAGCCGTCAGTGGAACGCTCCCCCCAGCCTCCGAGCGTTGGCACCGCATCCTTCAAGCATTAGGGGTGAAAGGGGCGAAGCCGTCCTCTGCTTCGGCTCAAACTCCGAGCCAGGAGTCCTTGGATGCATTCGCCGATTCCCTTGAACATGAACTGGACGCGCCCAGCCCAATGCACGAGGCAGACCAGGCTCTGGCAAGCAACCGCAAACGGTCCCGATCAGAGAGTTCTGTCAACCGCTCCTCCGCACAGCAGGCTGCCGAGGTGCGCGTTCCCGAACAGCGCGATGCACCGCCTTTGCTCCCCCTCAGTAGCTGGGGCGTAAAACGCCGGCGTACCAGGATCGGCGGCCTCCCGGATCCTGGCATGCCGACGGACGGCGAACTGGCAGCGTCCAGCGCTGCGTTCTGTGAGCAAGATGCGGATCTCTTCGCAGGCGCAGCGGAAGATTTCCCGGTATTCGACCAAGAGGAGATCGCATGGTTGATGACGCTATTGCCTCATTGAGGCTCCCGCTAGTCGAGGGTTGTCAGGATTATCGGAAGTTGTGTCCTGCTATGCGAATTTGGAGAAGCCGCGTCGGGACCAGAGACCTTAGCATTGAGGTCACGACGTTCTCTGAAAGAGGAATGCCTGATGGATCCCATTCGTTCTCGCACGCCAAGTCCTGCTCGCGAGCTTCAGGCCGGATCTCAGCCGGATGCGGTCCAGCCCATTGCGGATCGGTTGGTGTCTCCGCCTGCTGGCAGCCCGCTGGATGGCTTGCCCGCTCGGCGGACGATGTCCCGGACCCAGCTGCCGCCGCCCCCTGCAAGCGGGCCTGCGTTCTCAGCGGGCAGCTTCAGCGACCTGTTACGTCAGGTTGATTCGTCGCTTTTTAATGCATCGCTTTTTGATTCGATGCCTGCCTTCGGCGCTCATCATGCACAGGTGGCCACAGGCGAGTTGGATGAGGCGCAATCGGCTCTGCGTGCAGTAGATGACCCGCAGCCCTCAGCAAGTGCGGCGATCACTGCCGCGCCGCCGCGCACCAAAGCGGCGGCGCGGCGGCGTTCTGCCCAGACCTTGGAC
>NZ_CAPJ01000313.1 GCF_000331775.1 Xanthomonas translucens pv. translucens DSM 18974 | reverse complement strand
TGGCGCTGCGCGGGCTGATGGCCATTCCCGCGCCATGGCCGGACGCCGAGCGTCGCGGCGCCGCCTTCGCGCGCATGGCCGCGCTGTTCGAGCGGCTGCACGCCGCGTATCCACAGGCCGATACGCTGTCGATGGGCATGAGCGGCGACTTCGCTGCGGCGATCGCGGCCGGCGCCAATCTGGTGCGCATCGGCACCGCGCTGTTCGGCAGCCGCGCGCAGCGCGCGGCGTCCTGAAAACATGCACCGCGGCCGCGATGGTGCCAGGGCAAACGCAGGCGTGTGCTTGTCTACGAACTATTCAAACGCGATGGCCGTGGCGGCGGGCATTGGCCAACTGCAACAAGGTCGTCGCGGTATCTGGCAGCAGCCAGGCCTGCGTGTTTCTGCGCGCCGACGCCATGAAGCGACATGCCGATTCACACAGATTCGGTGATATCGCCTGTCGGCACCGAATTGTCTACAACGTCCCCACTGTTAATTTGCGCACGCCAAACCGCGGCGGAATTCCAAACGATTGAAAAAGTTGGACTTTCCAATCCCAATCGAGGGCCGTCCCGAGGACGGCGACACGACACGGCATGGCATGGCATGCAGCGTCACGATCCTTCGAAAAGATCACACTACGGACGGAGGCATTCGGTTCCGATAGGCACCGGCGGTGGCTGTTCCACCGCCCATATCGCCGAATGCGCTCGGCTCCGACAAGGTTATAAGAAGATGGAAGCATCAACGAAATTGCTGTTTGGCGCGTGCTTTATCGCACTGCTGCATGTCCCCACGGCGATCGCTGCGGCTGCGGCGACGTCGGCATGGGAGACCGACGAAGCGCTGATGACACCCGGCGAAGTCCAGGCACATGCGGCCTGGCGCGAGACCATGGCGCATCAGCCGACACCGACCACAGGGTGCTTCCACGCCAGCTACCCCGGCACCGCCTGGCAAGCGGATGCCTGCACGCGCCTGCCCAAGCATCGGCACGTGCACGCCATCGCGCGCAACACCACCATGGACACCACGGCGCCCGTCAGCGAAGTCAACGACTACGCGCTGAGGTCCCAAACCCTCATCAGCAAGACCATCGGCAGCTTCCCCCATGTCAGCGGCGTGACCTCCGAACGCAGCATCGGCGTGCCTCCTTTGGGCAGCGGCGGCATCATCGGACCAAACGAGTACAGTCTTCAGCTGAACACCAACGACGTTGACAGCACCAGTGTCTGCGAAGGGCGTTCGGGCTGTACCGTCTGGCAGCAGTTCATCTATGCGACCGGCTATAACGCTCCAAAGCACCCTGCGGTCTTCATGGAGTACGCGCTCTCTGGCTACGGCGCCGACTGCCCCAAGGACTGGATAAGCGACGAAAACATCTGCTACCTCGACAGCGAGGCGCTGTCTGTACCGGACGTGCCGATCACGCGCTTGGGCGACCTCAAACTGATCGGCTCGGCCACCGCCAACGGCGAGGACGTCGTGACCTTCATCGACGGCAGCACCGCCTACAGCGTCAGCGCCAGTGACGATGTCCTCAAGATCGCGACCGTGTGGAAAGAGTCGGAATTCAACGTGGTCGGCAATGAGGAACGCGCGAGAGCGGAGTTCAACCGGGGTTCGTCGATCACGGTGCATGTGGCCGCGACCAATGGCGACACCGCCGCCCCGATCTGCGTCGCCAACGGCGGCACCACCGCCGAGACCAACAACCTATACCTGGGCAGCTGTTCGGTGGCCGGCGGCAGCACGCCGTCGATCACCTTCACCGAGGCGAACTGAGCCCGCCGCGCCGGCACGCCACACGTGGCCGGCGCGGCTGCATCGCCCGACCCGGTCGCGCCGCCGCGCAGCACTGCGGCGCGGCGCAGCCGTTACCATGGCACTCCCTCTCCGCGACGGTGTTGCGCCATGTCTTCCACTGCTCCCGATCTGCGCACCGCCGACATCGCCTTCGTCGGCGGCGGCAACATGGCGCGCAGCCTGATCGCCGGCCTGGTCCGGCAGGGCGCCGATCCGCGCCGCATCCGCGTGGCCGAGCCGGTGGCGGCGTTGCGCGAGGCGCTGGCCGCCGAGTACGCCGTGCAGGCGGTCGCCACCGCGGCCGACGCAGTGGAGGGCGCGGCGCTGTGGATGTTCGCGGTCAAACCGCAGGTGTTGCGCAGCGTCTGCACCGAGCTGGCGGCACTGGCGCTGGCGCAGCGGCCGCTGCTGGTGTCCATCGCCGCCGGCATCACCACGCAGCAACTGGACCGCTGGCTCGGCGGCGGCCACGCCCTGGTGCGGGCGATGCCGAATACGCCGGCGCTGCTCGGCGCCGGCGTCACCGGCCTGTACGCCAATGCCGGCGTCGACGCCGCGCAGCGCAGCCACGCCGAGCGCGTGCTGGCCGCCGCCGGGGTCAGCGTGTGGGTCGAGGACGAGGCGCTGATCGATGCGGTCACCGCGGTGTCCGGCAGCGGCCCGGCCTATGTGTTCCTGCTCGCCGAAGCGATGGAAGCGGCCGGCATCGCGCAAGGCCTGCCGGCTGCCGCGGCGCGCACATTGGTGCTGCAGACCATGCTCGGCGCGGCGCGCATGCTCACCGAATCCAGCGAGGCGCCGAGCGAACTGCGGCGGCGAGTGACCTCGCCCAACGGCACCACCCAGGCCGCGATCGAGACCTTCCAGGCCGGCGGCTTCGAAGCGCTGACCGCCACCGCCATCGCTGCCGCCGCCGCACGCGGCCGCGCACTGTCCGCCGTCAACGACTGACCGGAGCCCCGCCGATGTCCAAGCTGCCTGCCGCCGCGCTGTTGTGCCTGGCCCTGGCCGCCTGCTCGGCGCAGGACGCGCCGCGCCCCGCCACGCTGGTCGCAGCCACGCCCGCGCAGGCCGACCTGGGCGCGCTACGCGTGCACTACAACGCACTGCCGACGCTGGCGCTGAGCGATGGCGTCGCGCGCCGCTACGGCATCGCGCGCGACGCCGAGACCGCGTTGGTGGTGATCGCCCTGCGCCGCGTGCAGGACGGCGAAGAACTGCCGGCCAGCGGCCAGGTCAGCGCCGTCGCGGCAGACCTCAGCGGCCGCCGGCACCCCATCGCAATGCGCGAAGCGATCACCGACGCCTATACCGACTACGTCGGCACGGTGCGCATCAGCGAGCACGATCAGCTGAATTTGCAGGTGGACGTGCGCAGCGCCGATGGTGCGGGCACGGTGCGCTTCGCCCGCACGTTCTAGCGCGCCAGCGTTGCCGGTTTGCCGCTGCGCGCACTGTAGGAGCGGCTTCAGCCGCGACAGGATCTGTCGGTAACGCCGGTCGCGGCTGAAGCCGCTCCTACAACGTCCCTGCGCTTTTTCCCGCCGCGCGAAAGCCGCTCAGGGCGCTGTCCAGCGCTGCGGCCCGTCGCCCTGCGCGCCCAGCGCATCGGCCGGATTGCTCAGGCGGCAGCGGCGCAGCGACAGGCAGCCGCAGCCGATGCAGTCGGTGAGCTGATGGCGCAACTGGGTCAGCTGCGCGATGCGCGCGTCCAGTTCCTGGCGCCAGGCCGCCGACATCCGCGCCCATTCCGCCCGCGTGGGCGTGCGCGCATCGGGCAGTTGCGCGAAGGCGGCCTTGATGCTGTCCAGCGGCACGCCGACGCGCTGCGCGACGCCGATCACCGCCAGCCGCCGCAGCGCGTCGCGCGCATAGCGGCGCTGGTTGCCGGCGCTGCGCAGGCTGTGGATCAGGCCCTTCTTCTCGTAGAAGTGCAGCGCCGAGACCGCCACGCCGCTGCGTTCGGCGACCTGCCCGACGCTCAGTTGCTCATGCATCGCTTGACCTCAAGTGCGGTCCTGATTAGCACGCTACTTCAGCCCAGTCGCAGGATATGAGTGGCTGCGTCCGCACAGTGGCGTTCGGTCACATCAAGCAGGCAAGCGATCA
>NZ_CAPJ01000314.1 GCF_000331775.1 Xanthomonas translucens pv. translucens DSM 18974 | reverse complement strand
CGAAGCGCTGGGCCGCCTCGACCGAACTGGAGCGCTCGTCGACCAGCACCACCGGCAGCGTGTAACGGGCGCAGAGTTCGCGGGCGAAGGCATGCGCGCGCTTGCGGTTGGGTTGGTCGGCGCCTTCCAGGGTCAGCGGATCGCCGACCACCAGGCCGTGCGGGCGCCATTCGGCATGCAGGCGGTCCAGCGCCGGCCAGTCCGGCCCCTGCGCATGCACATCGACCACGGCCAGGGCGCGTGCGCCGCTGCCGAAGCTGCTGCCCACGGCCACGCCGATGCGGCGGTGGCCGACGTCGAAGCCGAGCACGGTGCCGTCGCGGCGGATCGTACCGGCAGCGGCGCTGTCCGCAGCGGGCGCGCCGGGCTCAGGCATGCCCGCTGTAGTCGGTGAGGCGGAACAGGTCCACGCCGATGCGGCCGGCGGCGGTCTGCCAGCGCCGCTCCAGCGGCAGCTCGAACAGCAGTTCGGCATCGGCCGGCGCGGTCAGCCAGCTGTTCTCGCCTAGCTCGAATTCGAGCTGGCCGGCGCCCCAGCCGGCGCAGCCCAGCGCGACCACCGCGTTACGCGGGCCGTCGCCGCGGGCCATCGCTTCGAGCACGTCGCGCGAGGTGGTCAGGAACAGGCCGTCGCCGAACGCCAGGCTCGAATCCCAGGCGCGCGCGCCGTCGTGGATGACGAAGCCGCGCTCCGGATGCACCGGCCCGCCGCTGAGCACGACCTGCTCGCGCAGGGTCGCGTCGATGGTGTCGATGCCCATCTGCTCCAGTACTTCGCCCAACGTGTATTCGGAGGCGCGGTTGACCAGCACGCCCATCGCGCCGTTGGCGTCGTGCTGGCAGATCAGGGCCACGCCGCGCGCGAAATGGGGATCGGACAGCGCCGGCAGCGCGATCAGCAGTTGGTTGACCAGGGGGGTAGGCAAAGCGGACATGGCCTCATTCTATCGTCCCTCCCGGCCCGGCGCTGCGCCGGGCCGGAGCGGACTGCCATAATCGTTCCCGATCGCGCACCCCCGCGCTGCCAAGGATGCTGTGCCGCATGGAAACCGCCCCCGACCTGCCGCGTCAGAGCCGCGCCTTCATCGTCCTGGTCGCGCTGCTGCAGGGCGCGCTGCTGTACCTGGCCCAGCGTGGCGCCGATGCCGGGTGGTGGCCGTTCGCGGCGCTGGGCGGCCGGGTGTGCTGGTACACCCTGGTGCTGACCGTGCCGACGCTGACCCTGCTGTCGGTGCGCCGCCTGAGCGAATTGCGCCTGTGGCAGCACCTGATCGCGCTGGCGCTGCTGGTGGCGGCGCTGGCGGCCTGGGCCGCGTGGAGCGCCACCGGCGCGCCCGGGCTGCGCAGCGAGGAAGTGCTGGTGCCGTTCGGCATGGCCATCGCGCTGGGCATGTTCGTGCTGCTGCCGTGGCTGCAGTGCCGGCTGCAGCATGGCCACTGGAAGGCGCCGTACCGCGCATTGTTCGAACACGCCTGGCAGAACGCGCTGACCCTGGCCCTGGCCTGGCTGTTCGTCGGCATCTGCTGGCTGGTGCTGTGGCTGTGGGGCGCGCTGTTCGTGCTGGTGAAGATCGATTTCTTCCGCACGCTGTTCCGCGAAACCGCCTTCGTCTATCTCGCCACCGGCAGCATGTTCGGCCTGGGCCTGCTGATCGGCCGCACCCAGCAGCGCGCGGTGCAGGTGATGCGGCAGATCCTGTTCGCGATCTGCACCGGGCTGCTGCCGTTGCTGGCGTTCGTGGCGGTGTTGTTCGCGCTGAGCCTGCCGTTTACCGGCCTGCAGCCGCTGTGGGAAACCCGCGCTGCGGCGAAGATCCTGATCGCGCTGGTGGCGGCCCTGGTGCTGTTCGTCAATGCCGTCTACCAGGATGGCAGCGCGACCGCGCCCTATCCGCAATGGCTGCGGCGGCTGATCGACGCCGGCCTGCTGAGCCTGTCGCTGTACGCGCTGCTGGCGTTGTACGCGCTGTGGCTGCGCATCGACCAGTACGGCTGGAGCGCGGAGCGCTTCAACGGCGTGCTGGTGGCGGTGGTCGCCTGCGGCTACGCGTTCGGCTACGCGTGGGCGGTGCTGTGCCCGGACGGGCGCTGGTTGCGGCCGCTGGCGCCGGTCAACCGGGTCATGTCCTGGGTGGTGATCGCACTGGCGTTGGCCACCAGTTCGCCGCTGCTGGACCCCTACCGCATCGTGGTCGGCAACCAGTTGCAACGCTTCGCCGACGGCCGCACCGCGGCCGCGGACGTGGATCTGTCCTACCTGCGCTTCGACAGCGGCCGCCGCGGTTACCAGGCGCTGCAGTCGCTGCACAACGCGCCGGGCTTCGCCGACGATCCGGCGCAACGCGAACGGCTGCAACGCATCCTGCAACGCACGCAGCGCTGGGGCGGCGACGGCGACGCCAGCGGCGAGCAGCGCGCGCAGGACCGCATCGCCGCTCCAGCCGAACTGCGCCAGCACATCCCGCTCGCCGCCGGCAGCGCCGATCCCGGCGATGGCTGGTGGCAGGCCTTGCTCGCCGGCACCCTGCACGACGGCGGCTGTCGCCAACGCGAGGACCACTGCGTGCTGCTGGTGCGCGATCTGGACGGCGACGGCAGCGACGAGGCGCTGCTGTGCAACGACAGCGACACCTTCGGCATGGCATGCCGGATCCATGCGCGTCGCCAGGACCGCTGGCAGGACGTGGCGCGCGTGCATTTCTCGCCCAGCTCGCCCGATCGCGCGGATGCGCCGTTCGACGCGCTGCGCGCCGGCAAGCTGGGATTGGTGCCACGGCGTTGGCCGGACCTGAGCTTGCCGGATGCGCAGCGCGCCGAAATCTCCCCCGAAGACCATGACCAGGACGACTGACGGAGTCCGCCCGACATGCCCAGCTATTGCGACATCGCCCCCGGCCACACCTTGCATGGCCCGTACCACGACGCCGAATACGGCGTTCCGCAGCGCGCCGAACCCGACCTGTTCGAGCGGCTGGTGCTGGAGATCAATCAGGCCGGGCTGAGCTGGGAGCTGATGTTGAAGAAGCGTGCCGGCTTCCGTGCCGCCTACGCCGGGTTCGATGTGGACACGGTCGCCGGCTACGGCGAGGCCGACGTGCTGCGCCTGCTCGACGACCCCGGCATCGTCCGCAACCGGCTCAAGGTGCACGCGGCGATTCACAACGCGCAGGTGATCCAGGGCCTGCGTGCCTCGCACGGCGGTTTCGCCGCCTGGCTGGATGCGCATCATCCGCGCGACAAGGCCGAGTGGATCAAGCTGTTCAAGCGCACTTTCCGTTTCACCGGTGGCGAGATCACCGGCGAGTTCCTGATGAGCCTGGGCTACCTGCGCGGCGCGCACCGCGAAGACTGCCCGGCGTTCGCGCGCATCGCGCGGCTGGATCCTGCGTGGATGCGCGGCGCGTGAACCGCGCTGCGGCGCGCCCTGCGCCTGCGCATGCCGACACGACCACCGCGCCCGCAGAACGGCGCCTGCAGCCAACGCCGCTCGCCTGCAACCAGCGCGCGACATGCTCCCCAGGGAGAGGGGTTGGGGTGAGGATCAGGCGCGAAGCGTCTCGCGGTGTTGGGCGCGCGAGGCGGCGCCCGTACCCTCATCCGGCGCTGCGGGGCACCTTCTCCCGACGGGAGAAGGAACAGGCACATGGCGCTTTTGGGGCGCTCAGCGCACCTCGGCGATTTCCACACCGTCCATGCCCTGCGCCAGGGTCCTGGCGTCGCCGCCCTGGGCGAGCTTGATGCGCAGGCGCACTTCGTTCTGCGAGTCGGCGTGGCGCAGCGCGTCCTCGTAGCTGATCTCGCCGGCCTGGTACAGCTCGAACAGGCTCTGGTCGAAGGTCTTCATGCCCAGGTTGGTGGATTCCTTCATCACGTCCTTGAGCTTGTGGATCTCGCCTTCGCGGATGTAGTCCTGCACCAGCGGCGTACCGAGCATGATCTCCATCGCCACGCGGCGGCTCTTGCCGTCGGGGCTCGGGATCAGCTGCTGGGCGACCACGCCGCGCATATTCAGCGACAGGTCCATCAGCAGCTGGCTGCGGCGGTCCTCGGGAAAGAAATTGATGATCCGGTCCATCGCCTGATTGGCGTTGTTGGCGTGCAGGGTGCACAGCACCAGATGGCCGGTCTCGGCGAAGGAGATTGCGTGGTCCATGCCTTCGCGGGTGCGCACCTCGCCGATCATGATCACGTCCGGCGCCTGGCGCAGGGTGTTCTTCAGCGCGTTCTCCCAGCTGTCGGTGTCGATGCCGACTTCGCGCTGGGTGATGATGCAGCCCTCGTGCTTGTGCACGAACTCGATCGGGTCTTCGATGGTGATGATGTGGCCGGTGGAATTCTGGTTGCGGTAGCCGATCATCGCCGCCAGCGAGGTCGACTTGCCGGTGCCGGTGGCGCCGACGAAGATGATGATGCCGCGCTTGGTCATCGCCAGGGTCTTGATCACCGGCGGCAGGTTCAGCTCATCGACGGTGGGGATGCGCGTCTCGATCCGGCGCAGCACCATGCCGACCTGGTTGCGCTGGTAGAAGCAGCTGACGCGGAAGCGCCCGACCCCGGCCACGCCGATGGCGAAGTTGCACTCGTGGGTCTTCTCGAATTCCTCGCGCTGCGCCGGGGTCATCACGTTCAGCACCAGGTCGCGGCTCTGCTGCGCGGTCAGCGGCGTCTGCGTGATCGGGGTGATCTTGCCGTGCACCTTGATCGCCGGCGGCATGCCCGCGGTGATGAACAGATCCGACGCCTTCTGGTGCGCCATCAGTTTCAGGAACGAGGTGAAGTCGATGATGCTCATTTGCAGGCTCCGGGACGCGGGACCCGGGACCCGGGACTCGAACGACGCAAGCCGCCGACTCCCGATCCTGCCCTGTCCACCCAATGAAAAATCAAACCGCGATGGATCGCTTTTCCGAGTTCCGAGTCCCCGGTCCCCGGTCCCGGCCTCACTCGAAGACCCGCTTGTCCTTGGCGTAGTCGCGCGCCTGGTTGCGGGTGATCAGGCTGCGCTTGACCAGATCCTGCAGGTGCTGGTCCAGGGTCTGCATGCCGTACTGCTGGCCGGTCTGGATCGCCGAGTACATCTGCGCCACCTTGTCCTCGCGGATCAGGTTGCGGATCGCCGGGGTGCCGACCATGATCTCCCACGCTGCGGTGCGGCCGCCGCCGACCTTCTTGAGCAGCGCCTGCGAGATCACCGCGCGCAAAGATTCGGACAGCATCGAGCGCACCATCGGCTTTTCGCCGGCCGGGAACACGTCGATGATGCGGTCGATGGTCTTGGCCGCCGAACTGGTGTGCAAGGTGCCGAACACCAGGTGGCCGGTTTCCGCCGCGGTCAGCGCCAGGCGGATGGTTTCCAGGTCGCGCAACTCGCCGACCAGGATGATGTCCGGGTCTTCGCGCAGCGCCGAACGCAGCGCCTCGTTGAAGCCGTGCGTGTCGCGGTGCACTTCGCGCTGGTTGATCAGGCACTTCTGCGAGGTGTGCACGAATTCGATCGGATCCTCGACGGTGAGGATGTGGCCGTATTCGTTCTTGTTGATGTAGTCGATCATGCCGGCGAGCGTGGTCGACTTGCCCGAGCCGGTCGGACCGGTGACCAGGATCAGGCCCTGCGGCTGGTCGATCAGCTGGCGGAAGATCGGCGGGCAGCCGAGGTCTTCCAGGGTCAGCACTTCGGACGGGATGGTACGGAACACCGCACCGGCGCCGCGGTTCTGGTTGAACGCGTTGACGCGGAAGCGCGCCAGGCTGGGAATCTCGAACGAGAAGTCGACTTCGAGGAACTCTTCGTAGTCGCGGCGCTGCTTGTCCGACATGATGTCGTACACCAGCGCGTGCACCTGCTTGTGGTCCAGTGCCGGGATGTTGATGCGGCGCACGTCGCCATCGACCCGGATCATCGGCGGCAGGCCGGCGGACAGGTGCAGGTCGGACGCTTTGTTCTTGACCGAGAACGCCAATAGTTCAGCGATATCCATACGCTGCTTTCCCCCTTGGGCTGCGACTGGAAGGATGATTCCCCGGGCGGCAGTATAGCGCCCTTCCCCATTGCCAGAAGCGCCGCCCGTGCCCCTCTCCCCCTTGCAGCAGATCCACCTGGACATGGACCGCGCCGCGGCCTCCGCGCAGCGTCCCCCGGCCCGCTTGCTGGCCGTGTCCAAGACCCAGCCGGCCGCGGCGGTGGCCGCCCTCGCCGCGCAGGGACAGCGCGCGTTCGGCGAGAACTATGTGCAGGAGGCGGCGGTCAAGATCGCCGAACTGGCGCCGCTGCAGTTGCAATGGCATCTGATCGGCCACCTGCAGTCGAACAAGGCCGAGCAGGCGGCGCAGTTGTTCGACTGGGTGCAGACGCTGGACCGGGCCAAGCTGGTCGGCGCCCTGGCCAGGTACCGCCCCGCGTCGCGGCCGCCGCTGAACGTGCTGATCCAGGTCAACATCGACGACGAGGCCAGCAAGCACGGCTGCG
>NZ_CAPJ01000315.1 GCF_000331775.1 Xanthomonas translucens pv. translucens DSM 18974 | reverse complement strand
CGCATCGCCGGCCACGGCGCCTCGCGCGGCAACGCGCTGGGCCGCGCACGCGTGCGCCTGCCGCACGCGCTGGACGTGGCCGAACAACGCATCGGCGCCGCGCAGATTCCCGAGGAACTGGAACGCCTGCACCTGGCGGTGAACGCCGCGCGCGAGGAAATGCACGGCCTGCGCCAGCGCCTGCACGGCGCCCTGGCCAAGGAGGTCGGCGAGTTCCTCGATCTGCACGCGCTGCTGCTCGACGACCCGGAACTGCTGCACGGCCTGGACGAACTGATCCGCACCGGCCGCTACAGCGCCGACTATGCCTTGCGCCTGCAGCGCGACCGCCTGGCGACCGTGTTCGACGCCATGGAAGACGCCTACCTGAAAAGCCGCATGGACGATCTGGACCATGTGATCGGGCGCATCCATGCGTTCCTGCAGAAGCGCCAGCCCGACAGCGCCGGCCTGGCCGGCGAGATCCTGGTATGCGAGAACGTGGCGCCGTCGGAACTGGCGCAACTGCAGGCGCAGGGCGTGGTCGGCATCGTCACCAGCGCCGGCAGCGCGCTGTCGCACAGCGCAATCCTGGCGCGCAGCCTGCACCTGCCGCTGGTGGTCGGCGTCGCCGATGCGCTGCAGAAGATCAACGACGGCGACGTGCTGATCGTGGACGGGGTGCGCGGCGCGGTGATCGTCGAGCCCACCCCCGACGACCTGCGCGACTACCGTACCCGTGTGCGCGACCAGGCCAGGCTGCAACGCGGCCTCGGCAAGCTGCGCTCCAAACCCAGCCGCACCCGCGACGGGGTCGATATCGTGCTGCTGGCCAATGCCGAGTCGCGCGACGACGTGGCCCGCGCGCATGCGCTCGGCGCCGACGGCCTGGGCCTGTACCGCACCGAATTCCTGTTCCTGCAGCGCGACGCGCTGCCCGACGAGGAAGAGCAGTTCCGCACCTACCGCGACGCGGTGCTCGGCATGAGCGGGCGGCCGGTGACCATCCGCACCCTGGATCTGGGCGCGGACAAGGCCGACCGCACCGGCCTGACCATGAGCAACGAGCAGAACCCGGCGCTGGGCCTGCGCGGGGTGCGTCTGTCGCTGGCCAGGCCCAAGGTCTCGGACACGCAACTGCGCGCGCTCCTGCGCGCCTCCGGCTACGGCCCGGTGCGGGTGCTGCTGCCGATGATCAGCGCGCGCGAGGAGATCATGGCGATGCGCCGCCATCTCAAGCGCATCGCCGCGCAGCTGCGCCGCGAAGGCCACGCCATCGCCGAACAGGTGCAGCTCGGCGCGATGATCGAGGTGCCGGCCGCGGCAATCGCGCTGGACACCTTTATCGACGCCATCGACTTCCTGTCGATCGGCACCAACGACCTGGTGCAATACCTGCTCGCCGCCGATCGCAACAACGAAGCGCTGGGCGAGCTGTATTCGCCGCTGCACCCGGCGGTGCTGCGCCTGATCGCGCAGGTCATCGCCACCGGTCAGGCCCACGCCAAGCCGGTGGCGGTGTGCGGCGAAATCGCCGGCGACCCGGCGCTGACCCCGGTCCTGCTGGCGCTGGGCCTGCGCGAGTTCAGCCTGCACCCGGCGACGATGCTGGAAGTGCGCCGGGTGATCCGCGACACCGACCTGCAGGCGCTGCGCCTGCGCGGCCCCAAACTGCTGCAGGCGCGGGATCGCAAGGGGATCGAGCGGTGGAGCCGGGACGCGGGACCCGGCACCCGGGACCCGGGAACTTGATCGCGAGTGCAAGCGTTCTCTGCGCTACGACAAAAAAAGCACCACGCACCGACCTGCAGCATCGGCGCAGCGAATCCCCCATCGCCATCGGCAACCCGCTGTTGCTGTCGCCTTTCCGCGTCCCGCGTCCCGCGTCCCGGCTCCACACCGCTGTGCTTCCCGCAACATGCAGGCGATAATGTCGCGATGAACATCTGATCCACCGCACGCCGTCGGCGCGCGGCCTTCCACTTTCAGGAGCAGCGCATGGCCGATGCCGTCCGCCACGACAAGACCGCGCGGCAGTTGCGTTTGCTGTCCGATGCGCTGGACAGCGGGCGCCTGGGCCCGGTGCGGCGGCTGGTCAATACACTGGCGCCGGCCGAGATCGGCAACCTGCTCGAGTCGCTGCCGCCCGGCAAGCGCGTGGTGGTGTGGGGCCTGGTCGATCCGGAAGACGACGGCGAGGTGCTGCTGCACGTCGGCGAGGAAGTGCGCGAAAGCCTGCTTGCCGACATGGACCCGGACGAGATCGTCGCCGCGGTCGAAGACCTGGACATCGACGACCTGGCCAACCTGGTCGAGGATCTGCCCGACACGGTCATCGACGAAGTGCTCAAGTCGATGGACCGCGAGAACCGCGAGCGCCTGGAACAGGTGCTGTCCTATCCCGAGGACAGCGCCGGGCGCCTGATGAACCCGGACGTGGTCACCGTGCGCGCCGACGTCAACGTCGACGTGGTGCTGCGCTACCTGCGCCTGCGCGGCGAACTGCCCGACCACACCGATCACCTGTTCGTGGTCAGCCGCCGCCACCAGTACCTGGGCCGGGTGTCGCTGGCCGCGCTGGTCACCCACGAGGATTCCACCCCGATCAACCGGCTGATCGACGACGAGCAGCCGGCCATCGACGTGGGCGAAGGCGCCGACGAGGTCGCGCGGCAGTTCTCCGACCACGACTGGATCTCCGCGCCGGTGGTGGACGACAACAACATCCTGCTTGGCCGCATCACCATCGACGACGTGGTCGACATCATCCGCGACCAGGCCGAGCACCAGGCGATGAGCGCCGCCGGCCTGGACGAGGACGAGGACATGTTCAGCCCGGTGCGGCGCGCGTTCCGGCGCCGCCTGCTGTGGCTGACCATCAACCTCGGCACCGCATTCATCGCCTCCAGCGTGGTCAGCCAGTTCGAGGGCACCATCTCCAAGCTGGTGGCGCTGGCCGCGCTGATGCCGATCGTCGCCGGCATGGGCGGCAACGCCGGCACCCAGGTGCTGGCGCTGATGGTGCGCGGCCTGGCGCTGGGCCAGATCGGCGCCTCCAACTTCGCCGTGCTGCTGCGCAAGGAACTGGCGGTGGCGCTGATCAACGGCCTGGCGCTGGGCATCGGCCTGGGCCTGATCGTGCTGGCGTGGTTCAAGCAGCCGCTGCTGTCGCTGGTGATCGGCTCGGCGCTAACCATCAATCTGCTCACCGCCGCGCTCGGCGGCGTGCTGGTGCCGCTGACACTCAAGCGCCTTGGCTTCGATCCGGCGCTGGCCGGCGGGGTGATCCTGACCACCTTGACCGACGTGATGGGCTTCCTCAGTTTCCTCGGCCTGGCCACGCTGGTGCTGCTGTAGCCCGATCCAGGTGGCCTGCGCATTGCCGCGCAGCGCACCTGTAGCGGCTGTCCCGCCAGCGCCTTCCGGGCCGCGCCGACCCGCCCGCGCAAGCAGGAACGCCGCGCGGCCAGCGCCTGACTGGCGCATGTCCGGCCCCCGGCCCTAGCAGCACGCCGCTCTGTCGCCGAAGCGCCGGGACGCCGATACTGGGACTCTCCACCGCCGAGGGCCGCCCATGTCGATGCGTTCGTTGCTGATGCTGCTGTGCCTGTCGATGGTCGGTTGCAGCAGCCTGCCCAGCGACCCGGCCAGCGGCCATTTCGTGTCGCGCCAGCTGACCGTGGGCGGCCGCCTGTACCGCTACCAGGTATTCGTGCCGGCGCCGCCGTTGCGCCAGGGTCCGCTGCCAGTGGTGCTGTTCCTGCACGGTTCCGGCGAGCGCGGCAGCGACGGCCGGCAGCAGGCCGATTCAGGCGTGGGTCCGTACCTGCGCCGCCATCTGGCCGACTTCCCGGCGCTGGTGGTGATGCCGCAGGTGCCGGACGATGAGGAATGGAACGGGATCAACGCGACCATGGCGCTGCAGGCGCTGGACGCGGCCAGCACCGAATTCAACGGCGACCCGCAGCGCACCTATCTGACCGGCATGTCGATGGGCGGCTACGGCACCTGGGAAATCGCGCTGCAGCAGCCGCAGCGCTTCGCCGCGCTGGTGCCGGTCTGCGGCGCGATCCTGTCCCCGCACGAGGACCGCGAGTACCTGGTGGTGACCCCGGTGGCGGAGCTGTCCGATCCCTACACCGCGCTGGCCGAGCACCTGCAGCGGATCCCGGTGTGGATCTTCCACGGCGCCGAGGACGACGTGGTGCTGCCGCACGACGACCGCAAGATCTACCGCGCGTTCAAGAATCTGGATGCCGACGTGCGCTATACCGAATACCCCGAAGGCAATCACAACGCCTGGGACGCCACCTACCGCAACCCGAAGATGTGGCAATGGCTGTTCGCGCAGAAACGCGGCGCCGACACCGCCGACGCGGCGCCGGAAACCGCGACCGGCGGCAGCTGAGCCGGCGCCACAGACCGGTCCGCTTTCCAACCCTTCACGCCCCTGTAGGAGCGGCTTCAGCCGCGACCGAACCCGTCCCAGCAACGTCAGCATCCGGACCGGGTTGCGTCAGACGCTGGCGGCGCCGAGCCAGGCAAAGGCAGGACAGCAGCGGCCGCCAGCCGACAGCGCCCAAGGCGCCTGAACGCTGCCGCGGCGCGCGCGCGCTCGGCCGCGCCGCATCCACGCACGCGGCAAAACCGCGTACAGTCCGCGCTCGCTCCCTGCCGCGCCGCCCATGGCAACCGACCCCATCTTCGCCCACGCCGACTTCCTCGCCCGGCTGCAACGCCTGGACCCGAGCGCCGCCGGCCTTGCCGATGCCGCGATCCCGCCGCTGCTGAGCGCCACCTCCGATCCCGCCGCACCCTGGCGGCTCAGCGACACCGGGCAATGGCTGCTGCAGTTGCTGCAGGCCAGGCAGGCGCTGCTGCAGGCCGCGCACGCCACCACGCTGTCCGCCGACGCCCTGCGCCGCGACCAGAAGTTCGCGCCGCCGGGACGGCCATCGCTGCACCTGGTGCAGTTGCGCCAGCAGCAGGCGGCCGCGCAGCAGGCGACGCGGCGTGCAAAGCAGGACTTCGCGCAGGCCGCGGCCGGCTTCGTCCGCAGCGCCGGCCTGTCGCCGCCGGCCAGGCTGGGCCTGAGCGACTTTTTGCAGGGCTGGATCGATCGGTACGTGCCGTAGCGGGACTCGGGACTCGGGACGCGGGACCGGGGACCGGGGACCCGGGGACCGGGGACCGGGGACCGGGGACCGGCAGGAGCATGACGGCTCAAGCACCGTGTGCAAGGCGCAATCGCGGCCTATGCCCCCCCCTCGCCGCTTCTCCGGGTCCCCGGTCCCCGGTCCCGCCCCCCAGCTTGCTATCCTTGCCAACCATTTTCTCCCACACCACCGCACGCGCCGATTGCCCCCATGTCCAGCCTTCCCCACGCGTCCGCCGCGGACCGCGCCACCACCCTCGCCAACCGCCGCGCGCCGGCGCCCTGCCCGACCGCACCGGCGGCATGCGCATGCTGAGCGGACACGCGGCCAATGTCGCCACCTGGAGCATCTGCGCCGCGGCCACCGCCGCGGTGATCACGCGGCCGTTCAAGCTGCCCGAGGCACTGTGGGCGGTGGGCGGCGCGCTGCTGCTGCTGCTGCTCGGGCTGATGCCCGGCGCCGAGGCCTGGCACGCGGTGCTGAAGGGCTACGACGTCTACCTGTTCCTGATCGGGATGATGCTGCTGTCGGAAACCGCACGCGCCGAAGGCCTGTTCGACTGGGTGGCGATGCACGCCGTGAACCTCGCCAAGGGCTCGCCGCGGCGCTTGTTCGCGGTGGTGTTCGGGGTCGGCATCGTGGTCACCGCGTTCCTGTCCAACGACGCCACCGCGGTGGTGCTGACCCCGGCGGTGTACGCGGCCGCGCGCAAGGCCGGGGCCAAGCCGCTGCCGATGCTGTTCGCCTGCGCGCTGATCGCCAACGCCGCCAGCTTCGTGCTGCCGATCTCCAATCCCGCCAACCTGGTGCTGTACGGCGGCACCATGCCGACGCTGGGCGCGTGGATGGCCGCGTTCGCGCTGCCCTCGCTGCTGGCGATCGGGGTCACCTTCGGCATGCTGTACTGGGCCGAGCGCAAGGATCTGCGCGGACGCTGCGCCGAACGCGTGGACACGGTGCCGCTGAGCCGCGGCGGCGCGTTCGCGCTGGCCGGCATCCTCGTCACCGCGGCGCTGCTGGTCGGCGTCTCCGCGCTGGGCCGCGACCTGGGCCTGCCCACCTGCCTGGCCGGCGTGGCCACGCTGGCGGCGGTGTGTCTGGGCGGCCGGCAATCGCCGCTGCCACTGGTCAAGGCGGTGTCGTGGGCGGTGCTGCCGCTGGTGGCCGGGCTGTTCGTGCTGGTCGAGGCCCTGTCGCGCACCGGCGTCATCGCCTGGCTCGCGCAGACGCTGTCCGCCGCCTCCGCGCAGTCGCCGGTGGCCACCGCCGGCGCGGCCGGCACGCTGCTGGCGTTCGCCTCCAACCTGATGAACAACCTGCCGGCCGGCCTGATCGCCAGCACCACCATCGCCCAGGCGCATCCGCCGCAACTGGTCGTCGATGCGTTGCTGATCGGCGTGGACCTCGGACCGAACCTGTCGATCACCGGCTCGCTGGCCACCATCCTGTGGCTGACCGCGATCCGCCGTGAAGGCGAGGACGTGGGCTTCTGGCGCTTCCTGAAAGTCGGCGCGCTGGTGATGCCGCCGGCGCTGCTGTGCGCACTGGGCGCGCGGCTGTTGCTGGGCTGAGCCGTACCCGCTTTTGTGTAGGAGCGGCTTCAGCCGCGACGAACGTGAGCCAGGGGGCTTTGCGTTCTCGCAAAAACTCCGTGCTGTGCGGCCTGGCGCATCTGCCCAGCTTTCGGTCGCGGCTGAAGCCGCTCCTACAGAAAGCGGAAGTGGGGCGCCCTACCCTCGCAGCCGCCGCGCCAAGCCGCTGATCAACGCGATCGCGGCAGTCAGCGCGGCCATCGACAGGAATTGCGCGCGGGTGTCGGCCGAGGCGATCAGCAGGCCGAAGATCACCGCCAGGATCGCCAGCGCCAGCACGGTCAGCAGCGGATAGCCGCGCATGCGGAACGGCAGCCGGGTGCCGGCGCGGTCGGCGCGCGCGCGCAGGATCAGCTGCGACAGCAGCGAGATCGTCCACACCAGCAGGCAGGTGGCGCCGACGATGTTCAGCAGCGTCGGCAGCACCCGATTCGGATACAGCAATTCCAACACCGCGGCGACGAAGCCGAACAGCACGCTGGCCAGCACCGCCAGCAACGGCACCTGATGGCCGTTGGTGAAGGCCAGCACGCGCGGCGCCTCGCCGCGCTGCGCCAGCGAAAAGATCATGCGCGAGGCGCCGTACAGATTGGCGTTGAGCGCCGATAGCAGCGCGATCACCGCGATCAGGGTGATACCGGTGGCCGCGCCGGGAATCTTGGCCGCCTGCAGCACCGCGGCGAACGGCGAACTCAGCGCCTCGCTCTGCCACGGCACCACCGCGATGATCACGCTCAGCGAGCCGATGTAGAACACCAGGATGCGCCAGGCCACGGTGCGGATGGCGCGCGCGATGCTGCGCTCCGGGTCGGCGGTCTCGGCCGCCGCTACCGCCACGATCTCGGTACCGCCGAAGGCGAACACCACCACCAGCAGCGCCGCGCCGATCCCGGCCAGCCCCTTGGGCGCGAAACCGCCGTTGCCGGTGACGTTGGACCAGCCCGGCGCCACCACGTTCGGCAACCAACCGGCCAGCAGCGCCACGCCGACCAGGATGAAGCCGACGATCGCCACCACCTTGAGGATCGCGAACCAGAATTCGAACTCGCCGAAATTGCGCACGCCCAGCAGGTTGATCGCGGTGAAGGCGGCCATGAACACCATCGCGACCAGCGGCACCGGCAACGCCGGCCACACCGTGGCCAGCAGGCCGGCCGCGCCCACCGCCTCGGCGGCGATCACGATCACCAGCTGCAGCCACCACAACCACCCCACCGTCGCCCCCGCAGTGGCGCCCATCGCATCGGCGGCATACACCGAGAACGCACCGCTGGCCGGCTTAGCCGCGGCCATCTCGCCCAGCGCGTTCATCACGATGATCACCAGCGCGCCGGCGACCAGATAGGAGATCAGCACCGCCGGCCCCGCCGCATGCACGCCGACGCCCGACCCCAGGAACAGGCCGGCGCCGATCGCGCTGCCCAACCCCATCATGATCAGTTGCCGCGGCTTCAGCGCATGGCGCAACACAGGCGCGGCGGACGCGGCGGCGGGACCGGGAGGCATGGACGGATGCGGCATCGGGTTCGTCGATTGGCAGGAATCCCAACACGATACCGCGTCGCGATGGCGCCGTGCTCGCCGCCGCGCAGTAGCCGATCCTGAGCGGGTCGCGCCGGGTCTTCGAACCGCGTCGCCGGCGATGGACGCGCATGGCCTGTGCTGAGCGGCACCGAGCGTGCGGCGCAGTGTCTGAGTTGGTCAGCGGCGACTGGCCCGGCCCGCCGCGATGCGCTATCGCGTCCAGCGGACTGCCGCGGCGACGCGGCCACTGGCGCCTGCCCATCGCCCTGCCCTTTGCTTCCCTTCCCCTTCGCTCCGCTGCCCTTCGCACCCCGTCGGCGCACGCGCAAACCGGGCGCGACCTGCACGGCCGACAAGCGACACTCGAAGTTCGGAGATGCAAAACAATAAAATTTCGCCACATGTTCCGCAAGCTATTGATTTTAGATATTGACAGCGATACTAACGTCAGAAATACTGAACAAGGCGTCGAGGTGGAAGCGTTGCTCGACGATCGGCGTAGCGCCGCCCACAGGCACGACGCCGGTCGCCCGGTATGGCTCCGCCCGCACGCGTGATGGCAGGCCAGGAGCTGGCCTGCACCGAGCGGTTCGGCCGGAAAGGACCACGGCTGCCGCCCGTCCGAGCGCAACGGTCCGCTGCATCAAGACAAGGAGAGACACCATGATCAAACCCCTGTTGACCCTGGCCGTTCTGGCCGTCGCATTCACTGCGGCGCAGACCCACGCCACCGGGCAGAAGCTGGAAGCCAACGACACGATCCAAGGCATGGGCGAACGCGTCCCCGCCGGCAAGAAGAACGTCAGCCTGTCTCCGCTGTTCAAGGTCTACACGTTCGAGAAGTCCGGGCTGACCTTCGCCCAGATCAACTCGTCGAAGGACGAGGTGATCACGGTCATGGCGGTCACCCCGGGCGCTCAATCGCGCCTGCCGATCGGCCTGGCCGCACAAGAGCCGCTGATCGTCGTCAACGACGAGAAGGACCGCCCGCTCGGCATGGTCACCGCCGCCGCGAGTTGCCCGTGTAGCGCCACCGTGGTTTACCAGGACTCCAAACAGATGATCGTCGTGGTCTATGGATCCAACGGCGAATACATCACTTCGTACGTGCTCCCGCGTAGCGCATCTTCCATACCGCCGGAGTAACCCGCTATCCAGCGCTGGCACAGTGACGCAGCCAGCGGCAGCCGTGGATGCGGCGGCCGATGCGCCGGGCGTTGGGTCCATCAGACCGCGCGGGCGGCAACCGACGTCTTGCAATAGGTTAAGGAGCAAAGCCTCGCCGGCGCATGGCAACATCCGCCGCGGCGTGCAAACGCCGCGGCGGACACGCGGACGTGCCGCTCAGAACTCCTGCCAGTCCTTGTCGGTGGATATCGCGGCGACGGACTGCGCACGACGCGCAGCGATCGGCGCCGGCGCCGGACGGGTGTAGCTCCTCGGCTTCGGTGCGATCGCCAGGGTCGGCTGGCGCTGCGGCGCCGCGTGCTCTTCCAGCTTGAACAGGGCCACCGCCTGCGAAAGTTCGGTCGCCTGCTGCTCCATCGACCGCGCCGCGGCGCTGGCCTCTTCCACCAGGGCCGCGTTCTGCTGGGTGCTCTCGTCCATCTGGGTCACGGTCTGGTTGACCTGCTCGATGCCGGCGTACTGCTCCTGCGAGGCGGCGGAAATCTCGCCCATGATGTCGGTGACGCGCTGCACCGAAGACACGATCTCGTGCATGGTCTTGCCGGCCTGGCCGACCAGCGCCGAGCCTTCGGTGACACGGCTGACCGAGTCGTCGATCAGTTCCTTGATCTCCTTGGCCGCACTGGCCGAACGCTGCGCCAGGGTGCGCACTTCCGAGGCGACCACGGCGAAGCCGCGGCCCTGCTCGCCGGCACGCGCCGCTTCCACCGCGGCGTTCAAGGCCAGGATGTTGGTCTGGAAGGCGATGCCGTCGATGACGCTGATGATGTCGGCGATCTTCTTCGAGGACGCTTCGATACCGCTCATCGTGGCCACCACCTGGCCGACCACCTCGCCGCCTTCCGACGCCACCGACGCGGCACCGGCCGCGAGCTGGTTGGCCTGGCGCGCGTGCTCGGCGTTCTGCTTCACGGTGGAAGTCAGCTCCTCCATCGAGGCAGCGGTTTCCTCCAGGCTGGCTGCCTGCTGTTCGGTGCGTCGCGACAGGTCGTCGTTGCCGGTCGCGATCTCGCTGGCCGCGGCGTTGATCGACAGCGCAGAGTGCTTGATCCGGCCGACGATCTCGGCCAGCTGCTCGGCGGTGGCGTTGGCATCGTCGCGCATCTGCGCGAACACGCCATGGAACTCGCCGTGCATGCGTGCGGTCAGGTCGCCGGCGGCGATGGACTGCAGCAAGGCGGACAGCGACTGCAGATTGCCGTCGGCGGTGGTCATCAGCTGGTTGAGGCTCTCGACCATGACCCGGAAGTCGAACTGGAAACGCTCGGCGTCGCCGCGGGCGCTGAAGTCGCCGTTGGCGGCGGACTGCGCCAGCTGCTTGATCTGGCCGTTCATCGCCGACAGGTTGGCCTTCACCTCATCCATGGTCTGGGTGAACGCCGCTTTCTCGCCGGGCAGGCGGTCCATGTCCTGGCTGAGGTCGCCGATCGCGTAACGGCCCATGATCTGCGCCAGCTTCAGCTGCACCGCGACATGCGCATCGACCACGCTGTTGGTTTCAGCCGCCATGCGCCCGTAGTCACCGGGGAACACCGCCGCATCCATGCGGTAGCTGATCTGGCCTGCGTCATGGCGCTTGGCCATGTCCAACTGTGCGGCGATCAGGTTGCGCAATTGTGCCTGCATGCCGTGCATCGCGCTCAGCAAACGGCCGGTCTCGTCGTTGGCAGCAGTGTTCACGTCGTTGTCCAGCTCGCCGCGCGCGATCGCCTCGGCGACGCGCGTGGCGCGGCCCAGCGGCACGGTCAGGCTGCGGGTGATCAGCCAGGCCAGCAGCGCGCTGACCACGACCACCGCCAAGCCGCCGCTGATCAGCATGACGCGGCCGCGGTCCATCGCCAGATTGGCGTCGGCATAGGCCTTGGCGCCACGCTGGTGCTGCCGCTCCGAATACACGTCGATCGCCTCCTGCCACTTCTCGGTGGCCGGTCCTGCCTCCTTCATCAACACCGTGAGCGCCAGATCGTCCTTGTCCTGCATGCCGAGGTCCAGCACCTTCTGATTGGCCGCACGGGTCAGCGCGTAGCGGTCATCGATCTCCTTGCGCATGTGCGCGGCAGTGGAATCCGAAACCGGAATCGCATAGAGCTTGTCGTGGTTGTCGCTGTAGCGCGCACGCTCGCGCTCGATGACCTCGGCGAAGTGGAGGTTTTGCCCGCGCGTGGTCGGCAGGACGATGTTGCGCAAGTTGATGGCCACGTCCGAACTGGCCTTCTGCATCTCGCCGACGTAGCCGAGGATGGTCAGATTGCGCTTGACGATGGTTTCCATGCGTTCGCGCGCCTGCGCCAGGGTCATCAACCCGGCGACGACGAGCGCGCAGGAAAGCAGGATGAGTACACCGAACGCCGCGGAGAGCCGCGTGCCGACGTTGTAGCGCTGAAGAAATCCGATCATGAGACACCTACTTGGGGGAAAGGAAATGGAACTGCGCCACGGCCTACAAGCATGCGGAACCTGGCACAAAATAAAAGATGCGTAACGGTACTGGCACGGCTGGGCAGCAGTTAAAATAGGTTAAGTTTATGCCTGCCGAGCACGAGACCACTGTCGATGCTTGGGCGATGTAACGGCGGCGGCCACAGATTCTTGATGCGCAATTGCGCATGCTTTTTTGAACGCCGTTACAGAGGTGAGCGGCATGTGCAGGCGGGCCGGCGAGGCCGGCGCGACACGCCCGGACCGATGAAATCCATGTGAAAAAATGCAACCTGACAAGCGCGACTGCGACGCGATCGCGTTATGCACCGGCGACGCATTACGACTCGCATCCGCTGCGGGGCCTGGCATGCACCGATCAGCCGATGCGGCGCAGATCCGTGGAAGCGCCGCGCGTATCGCATGCGCGGCGCGCATGCGGAAGGACGGCCAGCGGCAACGCGCCCCGGACCGAGCCGGGGCGGCCGCACGGCGGGGGTACATGGCCTATCCGGCCAGATTGGTGTCCGCGCCGGCCGTGGCGATGACCTTGGCCTTGACCTGTGCGGCCGGGACCGCGGTGTACATGTAACCCAGCGGCTGCGGGAACGTCTTCGATGAGATCCAGGTGCTGGCGTTGGCGTAGGGCTTGCTGGTGCTGTCCGGCACGCTTCAGGCGATGCCGCTGCGGATGTAGTTGTTGATCAGGTCCCAGTAGCCGATTTCGCTGCTGTCGCGCGCGATCACCGGGTTCTTCGCGTTCTCGAAGTCGTTGGCCTCGATCAGCACCACCGCGCCCATGCGCACGTTGATGCCGGAGGTGAGCACGGTGTTGAAGTCGTTGTTGTAGATGTAGCTCAGCCCGCGGCGTTGCGGCGGTAGCCGCGATTCCACGCTCTCGAAGCGGTTGTGGTGATAGGTGGTGCGCGCGGCGGCGTTCTTGGTGTCGCTGTAGCCGTTGAGCGCGACCTTCTGGTGGTCGTGCACGTCGTTGTACGACACGGTGACGTGGTGGGCGTCCTTCTTCATGTCGATGCCGCCGTCGAAGGACGCGTCGCCGGCACACTTGCTCAGCGACGCGAACAAGGTGCTGTGGTCGATCCAGATGTTGGACGGTTCGCCGCTGGAATTGCCTTCCGGCGGAATCTCCCTGCATGCGAACGCTTGCACACGAGCGCGTGCGGGGCGGCACTATCGCCGCGCTGACGGCACGGCGCAAGCGGCGCGCCGCCAGGGGCCAAGCGCCGCCGAGCCCGCGGGCTCAGCTCACCGCGTCGATCTGGTTGTCGCCGCGGTCGGCGTCGGGCAGCGTGTGCTCGGGATCCAGGGTCACGTGCACCACCTTCTGCGTGCTCGGCACCCGGATCTGCGGCTGAGCCTGCTGGATCCAGGTCTCCACCGGCACGCGCTGGTCGAGGTGGCTGCCGTCGGCGAAGTCGATGCGCAAGGTCGCCGGCATCACCAGTTTCTGCCGGCTCTGCAAGGTCACCAGCAGGCCCTTGGCCGGGTCGTGTTCGACATAGCGGGCCGCGCGCACGCCCATGTCCAGCTGCCAGTTGTTGAGGTACCAGCCGCGCCACCACCACGACAGGTCTTCGCCGGACTCGCTTTCCATCAGCCGGAAGAAATCCGACGGGGTCGGATGCTTGTACGCCCAGGTGGCGATGTATTTGCGGAACGCCGGGTCGAAGCGCGCCGGGCCGAGGATTTGCTCGCGCAGCAGCACCAGGCCCAGCGCGCCCTTGAAGTAGGTCAGCGGATGCCGGTAGGTCTCGCTGGTGGCATCGGCGCGGTCGAGCAGGTTCGGTGCCTGCGCGTCGGCCAGCAGCGGCAGGATCTCGTCCACCGGGTTGCCGCCCTTCGGCGCGTACTCGCCGTCGCGCTTGGGCGCGAATTCGCCGTGGTTGACCGCGTCGGAGGCGTAGACGTCGATGAAGGTATTGAAGCCCTCGTCCATGAACGCGTCGCGGCGTTCGTTGGAGCCGACGATCATCGGGAACCAGCCGTGGCCCAGTTCGTGCGCGGTGATCCAGAACAGGTCCTTGCCGCCGTCGTGCATGTCGTCGAAGACGATGCCCGGATACTCCATGCCGGCGCCATGGCCGCCGAGGTTCACCGCCGCCGGCCACGGATACGGGTACCACTGCGAGAAATGCTCGATCGACGCCTTGACGAACTCGGTGGAGCGGCCCCACTTGTCGGCGCCGACGCCTTCGCGCGGATACACCGACATCGCCAGCGCGTGCTTGCCGTCGGGCAGATTGATGCGCGCCGCGTCCCAGACGAACGCCGGCGAGGCGGCGAACGCCACGTCGCGGGTATGCGCCATGTGGAAGCGCCAGGTCTGGGTGCCGCTGGTGGTCGGCCGGCTGGCCGTATCGCCGATGTCGGCGGCGCTGCGGATCGCCACGGTGCGGTCGCTGGCCGCGGCCTGGGCCAGGCGCTGGCGTTGCGTGGCGGTCAGCACCTGCGCCGGGTTCACCAGCTCGCCGGAGCCGGCGACCAGGTAGTTCCACGGCACCGTCACCGCATAGTCGAAGTCGCCGTAGTCCAGGTAGAACTCCGCGCCCAGATACGGCTGCGTGTCCCAGCCGCGCTGGTCGTCGTACACCGCCATGCGCGGATACCACTGCGCGATCTCGTAAATGTCGCCGTCGCCGGTCGGGGTGACCGCGGTGCGCCCGCCCCAGGTGCCGGGCACCGTGTAGGCGTAGTCGATATGCAGCTTCAGCGCCGTGCCGGCGCCGGCCAGCGGCTGCGGCAGGTCCACGCGCATGCGCGTGTCGTCGACCAGGAACGTCACCGGCACGCGCTTGCCGCCCTGCTCCACTTCCACCTTGGCGATGCGGTAGCCGTCGCTGGTCGGCGATGGCGTGCGGTCCTCGCGCGCCGGGCGCACGCCGCGGGCGCGCGCGTCGGCGCGGTAGATGTTCTGGTCCAGCTGCAGCCACAGCACGTCCAGCGTGTCCGGGCTGCGGTTGCTGTAGGTGATGGTTTCCTGGCCGCTGAGCGTGCGCGTGGCTGGATCGATGCTGGCGTGCAGGTCGTAGTCGGCGCGGTTCTGCCAGTACAGCGGCCCGGGCACGCCGCCGCCGCTGCGATAGGCGTTGGCCGGCTGCGGCAATTGCAATGGTGCGAACAGGGCCAGCGGGTCGTAGCCGCTGGCGGGTGCGGCAGCGGCCGGCGCGGCGGCGGCGGCCTGGGCGAAGCCGACGAGGGAAACGCAAGCCGCGGCGAAACCGGCGCGGCGCAGGGCATGGATCATGTGGGGCGTCCGTGGGAAGGATCGCCCCCGATGGTAGGCCGAAACGGCGTGGCGTGGATGTGCCGGTCGGCGTGGTCGTCGGTGTGGACATTCACCGCAGGCGGGGGGGCACGTCGCTTGCGTTCGTCGCGGCTGAAGCCGCTCCTACAGGAACCTGCAGCGAACCGGCTGGGCTCACTGTAGGAGCGGCTTCAGCCGCGACGAACGAAGCAGGCATCCCATCGCGACAGGCAATACATTCAGGCCAGAGTGCCTACCACGCGTGCCCCACGCCTCACCCCAACAACGTCTCCAGCACCGCCATGCGCACCGCCACGCCGTTGGCGACCTGGCGCAGTACGCACGACTGCGGGCCGTCGGCGACGTCGTCGGTGATCTCCACGCCGCGGTTGATCGGTCCCGGATGCAGCACCACCGCGCCCGGCGCGGCGCGGCGCAGGCGTTCGGCGGTGAGGCCGTAGTGCGCGTGGTAGCCCTCCAGCGAGGACACCAGGCCTTCCTCCATGCGCTCGCGCTGCAGGCGCAGCATCATCACCGCGTCCACGCCGTCGAGCATGGCGTCGAAGTCGTCGCCGACCACGCAGCCGTCCAGGGTGCCGTCGTCGGGCAGCAGCGCCTGCGGACCGCATACGCGCACTTCGCCAGCGCCGAGCGTGCGCAGCGCGTGCAGGTCCGAACGCGCCACGCGCGAGTGCTTGACGTCGCCGACGATGACCAGCTTGAGCTTGGAGAAGTCGCCGCCCTTGGCATGGCGCAGGGTCAGCATGTCGAGCAGGCCCTGGGTGGGATGCGCGCTGCGGCCGTCGCCGGCGTTGATCAGCGCGGTTCCCTCGCCGGCCGCTTCAGCCAGGCGCTCGACCGCGCCGTCCTCGGGATGGCGCACGACGAAGCCGCGCACGCCCATCGCTTCCAGGTTCTTCAGCGTGTCGCGCGCGGTCTCGCCCTTGCGCGTGGACGAGGTCGAGGCGTCGAAGTTCAGCACGTCGGCGCCGAGCCGCTGCGCGGCCAGCTGGAACGAGCTGCGGGTGCGCGTGGACGGTTCGAAGAACAGCGTGCACACCGCGGTGCCGGCCAGCACGTTGCGCTTGCCGACTCGGCCCACCGCCGCGTCGCGGATCTGCCCGGCGCGGTCCAGCAGTTGCAGCAAGGTCGCGCGCGGCAGGCCTTCCAGGGTCAGCAGGTGGCGCAGGCGCCCGTTCGAATCGAGTTGCGGGTCAGTCATGGCGGGTCCGGGAAAGGAATCAGGAAATGGGAGTGGCGTCGTCGGGCGCGGCCAGCCAGCGCTCGACGATCACCGCGGCGGCGACCGCGTCCAGCGCGGCGGCGTCGCGGCGGCGCTTGCGC
>NZ_CAPJ01000316.1 GCF_000331775.1 Xanthomonas translucens pv. translucens DSM 18974 | reverse complement strand
GGAGAATCTTTTCGCCCAACTCAACCAAACCACTGTATTCGATACAGCCACTGGTCGTTTGCGCCCGCTCGCCAGCGATGATGTATTGAAGACCTTGGGCAACAAGAGCGAGGCGCTTGGCAAATACGACTGGAGTAGTCTGCAAGCAACCTGGTCGGGCAACGTCACATCCGAGCAAAGCGGGCCGGTGCCACTGACGATTGGCGACCTGAACCCGCTGCTGGTGAATCTGGCGATCGTCAGCGACGTCAACGCAGGCAATCCTCTGACCTACAACATCGTGAACCTGGGCAAGGCGCAACAGACGACATATCAGGTGGTCGGCACTGAAACGGTCAGCTTCAATGGCAAGACCGAGAATGCGACCAAAATCAGCTACACCAATGGCAGCAAGCAGACCCTGGCCTGGATCGTGCCCGACGCACCGGCTCCGGTACGCATCCAGCAAACCGACAACGGCAAACAAACGCTGCTTCTGGTCATGAACTCACTGAACTAGACAAGCAGCCATCACGAAAAAGGCGGGCCGCACGGCCCGCCTTTTTCTTTCAACTGCTCGGATAAGCAGCGCGCGATGGGCGGACAGCGCCAACGCACGGATGGCTCATGGCGTCTTTGTCGTCTGCAACTGCTTGCCCGCCGGCACGAAGCTGGTACGGCAATCTACCCGGATCTGCACACCGCTGTTGCGCCAGTAGAAGGTGCTGCACTGGCGCGGGCCATCCAGGGTGCGGGTCACGCCAACCGCGTAGAACGCCTGCGCGATCTCGCTGCGGCTGACCTGGCCGTCGCCGTTCCAGTCCATGTCGCGCTGTTCGATGCCCTGGGTGATGGCGATGCCGGCATACCAGGCGTAGCCGACCCAGGCCAGTAGCAGGATCACCACCGCCAGCAGCACCTTGCGCCGCCGGGTGAAACGGCCACTGAGGATCATGCGATGCGCCGGATCGACGCGCCCAGCGCCCCCAGCTTCTCCTCGATGTTCTCGTAGCCACGGTCCAGGTGGTAGATGCGGTCGATGGTGGTGTCGCCGTCGGCGACCAGCCCGGCCAGGATCAGCGAGGCCGAGGCGCGCAGGTCGGTGGCCATCACCGGCGCGCCGCTGAGCCGCTCGGTGCCGCGCACGATCGCGGTATGGCCTTCGACCTGGATATCCGCGCCCAGGCGCAGCAGCTCGTTGACGTGCATGAAACGGTTCTCGAAGATCGTCTCGTTGATCACCCCAACGCCGTCGGCCACGCAGTTGAGCGCCATGAATTGCGCTTGCATGTCGGTCGGGAACGCCGGGTACGGCGCGGTAGTCAGGCTGACCGCGCGCGGGCGCTTGCCGTGCATGTCCAGGCGGATCCAGTCCGGGCCGGTCTCGATGCTGGCGCCGGCCTCGCTCAGCTTGTCGAGCACCGCGTCGAGCGTGTCGGCGCGCGCGCGGCGCACGGTGACGCTGCCGCCGGTCATCGCCGCGGCGACCAGGAAGGTGCCGGTCTCGATGCGGTCGGGCAGCACCGCGTGGCGGCCGCCAGACAGGCGCTCCACGCCGTGCACCACGATGCGCGAGGTGCCGGCGCCTTCGATCCTGGCGCCGAGCGCGATCAGGCAGTCGGCCAGGTCGGTGACTTCCGGCTCCATCGCCGCGTTTTCCAGCACCGTGGTGCCGTCGGCCAGGGTCGCGGCCATCAGCACGTTCTCGGTGCCGGTGACGCTGACCATGTCGAACACGTAGCGGCCGCCCTTCAGCCGGCCGTTGCTGGTGGCCTTGATGTAGCCGTTCTCGACGCTGATCTCCGCGCCCAGCGCCTGCAGGCCCTTGATGTGCTGGTCCACCGGCCGCGAGCCGATCGCGCAGCCGCCGGGCAGCGACACTTCCGCGGCGCCGAACTTTGCCAGCAGCGGCCCCAGCACCAGGATCGAGGCGCGCATGGTGCGCACCAGCTCGTACGGCGCCACGTGCTGGTCGACCTTGCGCGGATCCACGGTGATCGCGCTGCCGCGCGCCAGGGTGCCTTCGTCGATGGTGACTTCGGCGCCCAGTTCGCCGAGCAGCTTCACCGTGGTGATCACGTCGTGCAGCTGCGGCACGTTGGTGATCTCCACCGGCGCATCGGCCAGCAGGGTCGCGCACAGGATCGGCAGCACCGCGTTCTTGGCGCCGGAAATGTTCACTTCACCGTGCAGCGCATTGCCGCCGGTCACTACGATTTTGGCCATGGGTCTCGGGGGATTGGAAAAGAAGAAACGGAACGCGGGGACGCGGCGCAGCCGGCCTGGTCAGCCGGCCTGCTCGGGGGTCAGCGTGGTCAGCGCCAGCGCATGGATCGCCCCGCCCATCAGCTCGCCCAGCGTCGCGTAGACCATGCGGTGGCGGGCCAGCGGCAGCTTGCCGGCAAACGCGGCGCTGACCACGGTCGCCTCGAAGTGCACGCCGTCGTCGCCCTGCACCTGCACGCGCGCGCCGGGCAGGCCGGCCTCGATCAGTTTACGGATGGTTTCGGCGTCCAACGGGCTTTCCTAATAAAATGATCGGCCATTCTACCCTCCGACCGGCATCCGCATGGCTGTATCGCCCCTGTCCCCTGACGCGATCGACGACGCCAGCCTGGTCGCCAGCGGCCGCCGCGTGGTCGAGATCGAGCAGGCCGCGCTGGGCGCGGTCGGCGCGCGCATCGGCGCCGCGTTCGCCGCCGCCTGCCGGCTGATCCTGGCCTCGCGCGGACGCGTGGTCGCCACCGGCATGGGCAAGTCCGGGCACGTGGCGCGCAAGATCGCCGCCACCCTGGCCTCCACCGGCACCCCGGCGTTCTATGTGCATCCGGGCGAGGCCGGGCACGGCGACCTGGGCATGATCACCGATGCCGACGTGGTCCTGGCGCTGTCCTATTCCGGCGAGTCCGACGAGATCCTGATGCTGCTGCCGGTACTCAAGCGCCAGGGCAACGCGGTGATCGCGATGACCGGCCGCGCCCAGTCCACGCTGGCGCACGAGGCCGACCTGCACCTGGACGTCAGCGTGCCGGCCGAAGCCTGCCCGCTGGACCTGGCGCCGACCTCCAGCACCACCGCCTCGCTGGCGCTGGGCGATGCGCTGGCGGTGGCGCTGCTGGACGCGCGCGGCTTCACCGCCGACGATTTCGCCCGCTCGCACCCGGCCGGCAGCCTGGGCCGGCGCCTGCTGCTGCACATCACCGATGTGATGCACGGCGGCGACGAACTGCCGCAGGTGCGCGAGGACGCCAGCCTCAGCGAGGCGCTGGTGGAGATGAGCCGCAAGCGCCTGGGCATGACCGCGGTGGTCGATGGCGACGGGCGCCTGCTCGGCCTGTTCACCGACGGCGACCTGCGCCGCACCCTGGACAGCGCGCTGGACGTGCGCCAGACCCGCATCGCCGAGGTGATGACCCGGCAGCCGCGCACGATCGGCGCCGACCAGCTCGCCGCCGAGGCCGCACGGCTGATGGAAACCTACAAGATCAACGGCTTGATCGTGGTCGATGGCGCCGGCCGCGCGGTCGGCGCGCTCAACATTCACGACCTGTTGCGCGCCAGAGTGGTTTAACAGCCTGAACTTGTTCACTGCCTGCCGGCGCCTTGCGCCGCTGGACCTGGCCTGCTGGAAAGCCGGCCTTCCCGCCCCGATATAGCGAACCATGCCCTATTCCCCGCTGGCCGACCTTTCCGCCGACCTGATCGACCGCGCCGCCCGCATCCGCCTGGCGTGCTTCGACGTGGACGGCACGCTGACCGACGGCCGCCTGTACTACGATCGCGACGGCAACGAGAGCAAGGCGTTCAACGTGCTCGACGGCCAGGGCCTGGTGCAGTTGCGCCGGCACGGGATCGAGGTGGCGCTGATCACCGCGCGGCCCAGCCTGGCCGCGGAGAAGCGCGGCCAGGAACTGGGCCTACTGGTGCAGATCGGGGTCAAGGACAAGCGCGCCGGGGTGCAGGCGCTGTGCGAGGCACGCGGGCTGAGCCTGGAGCAGGTGTGCTTCATGGGCGACGACCTGCCGGATCTGGCGCCGCTGCGCGTGGTCGGCTTGGCGGTGGCGCCGGCCAATGCGCACCCGTGGACCGCCGAACACGCGCACTGGCTGACCCGCGCCCGCGGCGGCGAAGGTGCCGCACGCGAACTGTGCGACGTGCTGCTGGCCGCGCAAGGCCACGTCCCCTCCCTGCTGCAGGAGCATGGCGCATGAACTGGCGCACCTTTTTAGGCGGCCTGTTGCTGGTCGCGGCGCTGGTCAGCGGCTGGTCGGCCTGGCACCAGCGGAGCAAGCGGATACCGAGCACCGACGCCGAGGCCCGCTCGGACTACATCGCGCATGATTTCCAGATCGTCGCGCTGGACAAGCAGGGCAAGGAGTCGATGACCCTGCGCGCGCCGCAGATGGAACGCAGCCGCGCCGACCAGACCATGGCGATCGAGACCCCGCTGTTCCTGCTGCCGGACGCCAACGGCCAGCACTGGGAAATGCGCAGCAAGACCGGCTGGGTCAGCGCCGACGGCAACGAACTGCGCCTGCGCGGCGACGTGGCCGGCGACAGCCCCAAGGTCCCCAGCATCCCGCCCACCACCTTCCGTACCCAGAGCCTGGACGTTTTCCCGCAGACCAGCACCGCGCGCACCGCCGAACCGGTCACCATGACCCGGCCCGGTATGATGCAATCCGGCGTCGGCTTCGAGGTCGACTTGAAGTCCCGGCAGTACAAGCTCCTTTCACAGGTCAAGACCCGCTATGAACCGAACGCTGCCCGCTAAGCTCGCGCTGCTCGCCCTGCTGCTGCCCGCACTGGCGATGGCCAAGTCGTCCGATCGCAATCAGCCGATGGACATCACCTCCGCCAACCAGAGCGGCAACATGCTCGACGACAACGGCAATATCCGTTACACGGGCAATGTCGTCATCATCCAGGGCACGCTCGAAATCCATGCCGATACCGCCGACCTGTTCCGCAAGGACGGCGAGATCGACCGCGTGGTGCTGACCGGCAAGCAGGCCACGTTGAAGCAGTTGATGGACGACGGCTCGCCGATGGATGCCGTAGCCGACAACATCGACTACAAGGTCGGCACCGACACCGTGGTGTTGACCGGCAACTACCGCATGACCTCGCCCAAGGGCACCAATGCCGGCCAGCGCATGGTCTACAACACCAAGACCGGCGACATGCAGGGCGGCGGCGACGGCACCCGCGTACACACGGTGATCCAGCCGAAGAACGCGGCGCCAGCCGGCGCCCCAGCTGCCGGCGCCAAGCCCGCCGCCAAACCGGCCGCCAAGCCCGCCGCGACGCCGGCCAAGCCCACCACCCCGGCCAAGCAAGGGGGCCAGTGATGCTGCTCGCCGAAGGCCTGCGCAAGCGCTACAAGCAGCGCGAGGTCGTGCGCGAGTTCGCGCTGACCCTGGAGGCGGGCGAAGTGGTCGGCCTGCTCGGCCCGAACGGCGCCGGCAAGACCACCTGCTTCTACATGATCGTCGGCCTGGTCGAGGCCGATGCCGGGCGCATCGTGCTCGACGGCAACGACATCACCGCACTGCCGATGTACAAGCGCGCCAAGCTCGGCGTCGGCTACCTGCCGCAGGAGCCGTCGGTGTTCCGCAAGCTCAGCGTGGCCGACAACATCCGCCTGGTGCTGGAACTGCGCGAAGACCTGGACGACGCCGGCCGCGAGCGCGAACTGTCCTCGCTGCTGGACGAACTGCAGATCGGCCACGTCGCCGAGCAGCTCGGCGCCAGCCTGTCCGGCGGCGAGCGCCGCCGCTGCGAGATCGCCCGCGCGCTGGCCGCCAAGCCGCGGCTGATGCTGCTCGACGAACCCTTCGCCGGCGTCGATCCGATTTCGGTCGGCGAGATCCAGCGCATCGTCACCCACCTCAAGCAACGCGGCATCGGCGTGCTCATCACCGACCACAACGTGCGCGAAACCTTGGGAATCTGCGACCGGGCGTATATCCTCAACGAAGGCAGCGTGCTGGCGCAGGGGGCGCCGGAAGCATTGCTGGCCGATAGCGACGTGCGCCGCGTCTACCTCGGGGAAACCTTCAGGCTCTGACCGCGCGGGCGTTGCGCCACGCCCTTTCCCGTTCGGCACAGGCATGAAAGCACGGCTGCAGACATCGCTGGGACAGCATCTGGTCATGACGCCGCAGTTGCGGCAGGCGATCAAGCTGTTGCAGATGTCCAGCGCCGAGCTGGAAGTGGAGATCGCCGAGGCGGTGGAGAGCAATCCGCTGCTGGAATGGGCCGAAGACGCCGTGCCCACGCTCGATGTCGCCGGCGCCGGCAGCGCCGAAGGCGAGGCCGAGGTCGCGCCGCCGGCCGGCGATACGCTGGACAACGTACCGCAGCACGACGGCGACGACTGGTCCGATGCCGAGCCGGCCTGGAGCAGCAGCGGCGGCGGCTCGTTCGACGACGACGACGACATGGGCAGCGCCGCCGAGCGCGTCGCCGAACCCGATACGCTGATCGACCACCTGCTGTGGCAGTTGCACCTGTCGCACCTGTCGCCGCGCGACCGCAGTATCGGCGCGGCGCTGATCGACGCGCTCGACGACGACGGCTACCTGCGCGAACCGCTGGCCACGATCGCCGAGACGCTGCAGCCGGACATCCTCGCTGAGGAGGAGGAAATTCTCACCGTGCTGCACCAGATCCAGCGCTTCGACCCGGTCGGCATCGCCGCGCGCACGCTGGGCGAATGCCTGAACCTGCAGCTGGACGTGCTGCCCACGGACACGCCTGGGCTGGCGCTGGCGCGCACGATTGCCAACGGGCCGCTGGAGAAACTGCCGCGCAGCGGCATCGCCGGCATCGCCCACGACCTCAAGCGCCCGGCCTCGGCGGTGGAGACGGCGGTCACGCTGCTGCGCTCGCTGGACCCGCGCCCGGGCAAGCAGGTCGGCGAACTCAGCGCCGACACCTACGTGGTGCCCGACTGCGTGGTGTGGCGCCAGCGCGGCATCTGGCATGCGGCGCTGGCCGGGCACGCGCGGCCCAAGGTCACCATCCACCGCGGCTACGAACAGCTGATCCGCCAATGCGGCGAGAGCGACGCCGGCTACCTGCGCGGCCAGCTGCAGGAAGCGCGCTGGCTGCTGAAGAGCCTGGAGGCGCGCGGCGAGACCCTGCTCAAGGTGACCCGCTGCCTGCTGCGCCAGCAGGCCGGCTTCCTCGAATTCGGCGAGCAGGCGCTGCGCCCGCTGACCCTGCGCGAGATCGCCGGCGAACTAGGCCTGCACGAGAGCACCATCTCCCGCGCCATCGCCCGCAAGTACGTGCGCACCCCGCGCGGCACCATCCCGCTGCGCGCCTTCTTCGCCTCGGGCATCGACACCGACAGCGGCGGCGAAGCCTCCAGCACCGCCATTCAGGCGATGCTGCGGCGCCTGATCGACGCCGAGAACCCGCGCAAGCCGCTTTCTGACGCCAAGCTGGCCGAGCTGCTGAAAGGCGCCGGCGTGCCTGTAGCGCGGCGCACGGTTGCGAAGTATCGTGAGGCCATGAACATTTCCGCTTCCCACGAACGCGTCCGCATCGGTTGAGCGTCGGCGGCAGGCGGCAGGCGGCAATGGTTCATAAGCTGAATCCCGAACCAAGGAGTATCCGATGCGTATCGAGACCTACGGCCAGCAGATCGAAGTCACCCCCGCCTTGCGCGAGTATGTGGAGACCAAGCTGCAGCGGCTGAAACGGCATTACGAGGAAACCATCGAGGTCCGCGCCCAGCTGGCGCTGCGCAAGCCCGACCATCACGTCGAGGCCACCGTCAACGTTCCCGGCCGCACTCTGCATGCAGATGCCAGCGCGCAGACCATGTACGCGGCGATCGACCTGCTCGCCGACAAGCTCGACCGGCTGATCATCAAGCACAAGGAAAAGAAACAGGACCACCACGCGGCCGAGGTGCGCGACAATATCGTGTGATCCTGCACACCTCGCTCCTGCCATGCCCTTGACCGATCCATGCCTCTGACCGAGCTGTTAGCGGCCGTCCGCACCCAGGTGCTGCCGGCCGCCGATCGCGACACCTTGCTGCGTACCGCTGCCGGCCTGCTGGCCTGTCCGCAGGCCGGTTGCGACGAACTCTTCGCCAGCCTGCGCGAGCGCGAACGGCTCGGCAGCACCGCCATCGGCCATGGCATCGCCATCCCGCACGGCCGCGCCCCGCATCTCGACGCCCCGCGTGGCGCGTTGTTGCGGCTGGACCAGCCGATCGACTTCGACGGCCACGGCAGCCAGGTCGACCTGATCTTCGCCATGGCCGTGCCGGCGCATTACACCCACCAACACCTGATGCTGCTGTCGGAACTGGCCGAACAGTTTTCCGACGAGGGCTTCCGCGCCGCGCTGCGCCGCGCCCCCGACGCTGCCGCACTGCACGACCTGCTCGGCGGCGCCCCCCAGGCCAGCGCCGCATGAGCATGAACACCAGCATCACCGCCCGCGAACTGTTCGACCAGCAACGCGACCGGCTCGGCCTGCGCTGGCTGGGCGGGCACAAGGGCGAGCACCGCGAGCTGGAAGCCGGCAACGCGGTGTCGCGGCGCCCGTCGCTGGCCGGCTACCTCAATACGATCTACCCGAACAAGGTGCAGATCCTCGGCACCGAGGAACTGGCCTGGCTGGATTCGCTGGATGCGCGCCAGCGCTGGGAGACCATCGAGAAGATCGTGCAGGTGCGGCCGCTGGCACTGGTGATCACCAAGAACCAGTCGTGCCCGGAAGACTTGCGGGCGGCCGCCGACGAATCCGACACGCCGCTGTGGGGCTCGCCCAAGCGCGGCCACGAACTGCTCAACCACCTCTCCTACCACCTGGCGCGCACGCTGGCGCCGCGGGTGATCCTGCACGGGGTGTTCATGGAGATCTACTCGATCGGCGTGCTGGTCACCGGCGAGGCCGGCTCCGGAAAGAGCGAGCTGGCGCTGGAACTGCTCAGCCGCGGCCATCGGCTGGTCGCCGACGACGCCCCGGAATTCACCCAGATCGCCCCCGACGTGCTCGACGGCACCTGCCCGGAACTGCTGCAGGACCTGCTGGAAGTGCGCGGCCTGGGCGTGCTCAACGTGCGCGACATGTTCGGCGACACCGCTGTAAAGAAGAACAAGTATCTTCGCCTGATCGTGCACCTGACCCGGCCCATGACCGAACCGACCCCGTATGGCTACGAGCGCCTGACCGGCGATTCCGGCACCCGCCACGTGCTCGACCTGGACGTGCCGCTGATCACCCTGCCGGTAATGCCCGGGCGCAACCTGGCGGTGCTGACCGAAGCCGCCACGCGCCTGCACATCCTGCGCACCAAGGGCATCGACCCGGCGGCGATGTTCATCGCCCGCCACAGCAACCTGCTCGAACGGCGCACGCCATGAACGCGGTGGCGAACACCTCCACCCTGGTGATCGTCAGCGGCCTGTCCGGCTCGGGCAAATCGGTGGCGCTGAAGACCTTCGAGGACCTGGACTACTACTGCGTCGACAACCTGCCGCTGGAATTGCTGCCGGCCTTCGTCAAGAGCCTGGTGCGCGACGACGTCGGCCCCGGCAAGCTGGCGGTGGGCATCGACGTGCGCAGCCGTCACAGCGACCTGGCGCAGCTGGCGCGCTGGCGCGAGGCGGTGGCGCAGTTCGGCCTGGACGCGCGGCTGCTGTTCTTCGACGCCACCGACGAGGCGCTGATCAAGCGCTATGCCGACACCCGCCGCCGGCATCCGCTGTCGCACCTGGGCCTGTCGCTGCCCGAGGCGATCGAGCGCGAGCGCGCGCTGACCGAACCGCTGCGCCGCGAGGCCGACGCGGTGATCGACACCAGCGCGCTCAACGTGCACCAGCTGCGCCGGCGGGTGACCACCGAATTCGCGCTGACCCACGAGAACAGCCTGTCGCTGCTGTTCGAATCCTTCGCCTACCGGCGCGGGGTGCCGGCCGAAGCCGACTTCGTGTTCGACGCGCGGGTGCTGCCCAATCCGCACTGGGATCCTCAACTGCGGCCGCTGACCGGCCGCGACAGCGGCGTGCGCGACTACCTGGACGCGCAGCCGGACGTGCAGCAATACACCGCGCAGATCGTCGACCTGCTCGACACCTGGCTGCCGCGGCTGCGCAACGACACCCGCAGCTACGTCACCATCGCCTTCGGCTGCACCGGCGGCAAGCACCGCTCGGTGTACCTGGCCGAACGCCTGGCCCGCCACGCGCGCGAACAGGGCTGGCCGGAAGTGGCGACGTTTCATCGGGAGCAGGATTGAGGGGGGCCGGGACTCGGAAAAGCGAAGAGCGCCTGAGCGCAGACAACGCCCGCACTCACAGTCACACTCGCGATCGAGTCCCGAGTCCCGAGTCCCGAACCATTCCCTGCGCCCTGCGCGACCTGTTAACGTTCTCCCATGGCCTGTGGCATTCTCCTGATTACTCATCCCGGTGTGGGCGCGTCGCTGTTGAACGTGGCCACCGGACTGTTGCGGCAGTTGCCGCTGAAGACCGAAGCGTTCGAAGTGCCGCTGGATGCCGATCTGGACGCGCTGCTGCCGCAGGCGTCGGCGGCGTTGCGGCGGGTCGATGACGGCGCCGGCGTGCTGGTGGTCACCGACCTGTACGGCGCCAGCCCGAGCAACCTGGCGGCGAAACTCGCGCGCCTGGGCACCCCCGTGCGGCGCGTCTCGGCGCTGAGCCTGCCGATGCTACTGCGGATCATGAACTACCCCGAACAGGGACTGGACCAGTTGCCCGCGACCGCGGCCGCTGGCTCGCGCAACGGCGTGGTGATCGACGATGCTTGAACGCGAACTCATCGTCTCCAACCGCCTGGGCCTGCATGCGCGCGCAACCGCCAAGCTGGTGCAGATGCTGTCCTCGTTCCGCTGCAACGCCACGCTGGCGGCCAAGGGCCGCGAGGTCAATGCCAAGAGCATCATGGGGGTGATGCTGCTGGCCGCCGCGCAAGGCACGCCGGTGACGGTGCGGGTGGACGGCGCCGACGAAGCCGACGCGCTGGAAGCCGTGGTCGGCCTGTTTGAGCGGCGCTTCGACGAGGACAGCTGAGCATGCAGCGCCGGCCGCCGCAGGCGACGACGCGGCCGTGCCGAGGCGGGGGCGCGCGGTGAGCCTGCG
>NZ_CAPJ01000317.1 GCF_000331775.1 Xanthomonas translucens pv. translucens DSM 18974 | reverse complement strand
CCGCCGGCCGCCGCGCCGACGACACCTGTGCAAGCGCCTGCCATGCCTGCCGCTCCCGCAGCGGCTGCCGCGCCCGGGCTGCAGGCCGCGCCGTGGACGCCGCCGCCGCTGCAACCGTTCGTGGCCACCTACCAGGCCCTGTACAAGGGCAAGCAGGCCGGCGATGCGCGCATGGAAGTCAGCCACGGCAGTAGCGACGAATGGCGCGTGGACCTGGCCGTGCAGGGCCGCAGCGGCTTCGCCAGCATCCTCGGCCTCAACATCGAGCAGAGCACGGTGTTCCGCACCCAGGACGGGCGCTACGTGCCGCAGAGCCAGAGCACCGTGAAGAAGGCGATGTTCTTCGGCAAGAAGGTCACCGGCGTCTACGACTGGGGCAAGGGCGTGGCGCGCTGGGACGGCGACCTAAAGAAGGACCGGCAGCAGCCGATCCCGCTGCAGCCCGGCGACCAGAGCGCGCTGCTGATCAACCTGTCGATCATGCGCGACGCGCAGCCGGGCAAGACCATGAGCTACCGCTTCGTCGATGTCGGCCGGGTCCGCGAACATATCTACCACGCCGCCGAGCAGACCGAGACGGTGCAGGTCGGCGATATCAGCTACGACGCGCTGCGCGTGTCGCGCACCAATGGCGGCAAGAATGAGACCATCCTATGGATCGCCAACGGCGTGCCGACGCCGGTACGCATCCTGCAGCGCGAAGACGGCGAAGACCGCATCGACCTGCGCCTGACCGAATACCAAGGAGTCTGACCATGACACGCATCGCCCGCCCGCTGTCCGCCCTCGCCGCCGCCCTGCTGGCCATGGCCAGCCTGCCTGCCCTGGCGCTGGAGCCGTTCAAGGCCGACTACCAGGCCAGCTACATGGGCATGCAGGCCAACGGCCTGATGACCCTGGCCAGCGAAGGCAACAACCGCTGGCGCTACAGCCTGTCGATCAAGAACCAGGTCGCCGACCTGAGCCAGAGCACCGTGTTCGAGGAGAAAGGCGGGCAACTGCGCCCGCTCAGCAGCGACGACCGCTCGCTGTTCCTGATCAAGAAGAAGGCGGTGACCGCCACCTACGACTGGAGCACCGCGCAGGCGACCTGGGCCGGCGACGTCAAGCCCGACCGCCGCGGCCCGGTGAAGTTGCAGCCAGGCGACATGGACGCACTGCTGATCAACCTGGCGATCGCGCGCGACGTCAACGCCGGCAAGACCCCGAGCTACCGCATGGTCGACGAAGGCCGCGCCAAGCCGATGGCCTACAAGGTGGCCGGCAAGGAAGCCATCACCGTCAACGGCAAGAGCGAGCAGGCGACCAAGGTCAGCCGCAGCGACGGCTCCAAGGAAATCATCGCCTGGATCGTGCCGGACATGCCGGTGCCGGTGCGCATCCTGCAACGCGAGAACGGCCAGGACGCGCTGGACCTGACCATCAAGACGCTGCACTGAACCGCGGCGTCACGCAAAAAAGCGGGCCGCAGTGCCCGCCTTGCATCAACAGCACCGACGCGCACAGGTCGGTGATCGGCAGCGGGGGCGTACTACGCCGCCCGCCACGCTGTCAGGCATGATCGCGGCATGCCGCCCCGAATGTCCATGCCCCGGCCCAGCGCTTCATCGGCGTGGACGAAAACCCGATCGAAGAGTTCATCACGCTCACGCCATCGAGCGCCATGAACCGTGCCTGCGCCAAGCTGTAATGAAGCCTGCATATTCGAAGAGTGAAGAGGCCGCCATGCGATCACTGAACATCTAGCGCACCTCTATCAAGAAATAAAAATGCGCGCCATCACTTTTCGCAAAAATGGACAACGCATGAACCAGAACCCACATTGACATCAAACCTGGTTCAGCAGCATGTTTATCGCCCGCCCAAAATGGCATGTAATTAATTAAATACCAAGCATGGAGCATCTCAAGCACGACGCGCTTTGCGTTTCACGGATAGTTGGCGGCAGAAACGCATCGCCGCAGAGCACCAATGGCGTAGCAATACCGGCACGCCGTCTGCACGCATGAAGACAGTCAAGCACCGCATCGATCTGCCTAAATCAATATAAGAGGAGTATAAAGATGTCACGCATCTCAGGTCCGTTGTCCGCCCTCACTGCCGCAGTACTGAGTCTGGCAAGCGTATCAGCCATGGCAATCGAGCCATTCCAGGCGAAATACCAAGCCAATTACCTGGGTACGCAAGCCACTGGCACCATGACCCTGACCCAAAATGGCAGCGACCAGTGGACCTATAACCTCGATATCAAGAATCTT
>NZ_CAPJ01000318.1 GCF_000331775.1 Xanthomonas translucens pv. translucens DSM 18974 | reverse complement strand
GGCGCTGCCGGTGGGCAGGCCGAGCCGGTAGCCGCGCTCGATCGCGCGGTCCAGCACGCTGCGCGCGGCATTGGACTGCTGCACGCCGACCAGGCGCGGGCCGCTGCCGTCGTCGATCGCCAGCCACAGCACCGGCTTGGGCCGCGGCTGCGGCCACAGCGGCAGGCCCAGCGCGGCGGCCAGGCCGTCGACGTCGCTCTGCCGGAAGCGCGCGATCAAGGTGGTGCGGAAGGTCGGCGCACCGCTGGGCGAGGTGCCCTGGTCCTGGCGGTAGTCGTAGCTGTCGACGAAATTCTTGGCGTTGCGCAGCGCCTGAGCTACCCCCGGGCGCGACATCACTGCACGGTCGCCGGAGATCTTGCCCAGCACCACGCCCAGCGCGCGCGCCACCGCACCGTTGCGGTCGGCCTCGCTCTGGCTGTTGACCGGGACCTCGGCGTCGTAGGGGCTCTGCGCGCCGGCGACGTCGCCTTCGGTGCGCAGACCGGCCTGGGCCAGGGCGGCCGCGGCGGGCAGGCACAGCGCGAAAGACAGGAGTAAGGCAAGGCTGCGGCGCATCGAAGGTTCCATTGCTCGGCGTATCCGGGGCGAATTGTTGCCCGAATGCGGGCCTGGCGCCAATGCGGCCTGTTAAAATCGCCGTCTTTCCGCCGACGCCACCGCCCATGACCACTCCCAAGACCCCCGCCGCCGCCCCGTTGACCTACCGCGACGCCGGCGTCGACATCGATGCCGGCAATGCCGTCGTCGAACGCATCAAACCCTTGGTCAAGCGCAGTTTCCGCCCCGAAGTGATGGGCGGGCTGGGCGGTTTCGGCGCGCTGTTCGACCTGTCCGGCAAGTACCGCGAGCCGGTGCTGGTGTCCGGCACCGACGGCGTCGGCACCAAGCTGAAGCTGGCGCAACAGCTGGGGCGGCACGACAGCATCGGCATCGATCTGGTCGGCATGTGCGTCAACGACGTGCTGGTGCAGGGCGCCGAGCCGCTGTTCTTCCTGGACTACTTCGCCACCGGCAAGCTCGACGTGGAGACCACGGTGGCGGTGGTCGGCGGCATCGCCCGCGGCTGCGAACTGGCCGGCTGCGCGCTGATCGGCGGCGAGACCGCGGAAATGCCCGACATGTACCCGCCGGGCGAGTACGACTTGGCCGGCTTCACCGTCGGCGCGGTGGAGAAGTCGCTGCTGCTCGACGGCGCCAAAGTGCGCCAGGGCGACGTGCTGATCGGCATCGCCTCCTCCGGCCCGCACTCCAACGGCTATTCGCTGGTGCGCCGCATCTACGACCGCGCCGGGCGCCCGGCCGAGCTGCAGCTCGGCGGCACCCCCCTGGCCGACGCGCTGATGGCGCCGACCGCGCTGTACGTCAAGCCGATCCTGTCGCTGCTGCGCGGCGCGCACGCCGACGGCATCCACGCGATGGCGCACATCACCGGCGGCGGCCTGACCGAGAACATCATCCGCGTCATCCCCGACGGCCTGGGCCTGGACATCCGCGCCAGCGCCTGGTCTCTGCCGCCGGTGTTCGAATGGCTGCAGCGCGAAGGCGCGGTCGCCGACAGCGAGATGTGGCGCACCTTCAACTGTGGCATCGGCTTCGTGCTGGTGGCCGCGCCCGACCAGGTCGCCGCGCTGGAGCGCAGTCTGGACACGCTGGGCCTGGCGCATTGGCAGATCGGCGCGGTGGTGGCGGCCGGCGCCGGCGAACGCGTGCACATCGGCTGAGCCGCATGGCGGCGGGCAAACGCGCCTGGCTGGCGCTGACCCTGGCGGTGTTCGCCGCCAGCTGGCTGCACCCGTTGTGGCCTGCGGAACAGGCGATGCACAGTTCGCTGGCGGTGCTAGGCACCGTCTGGCTGGTCTGGCACGACCACCGCTGGCCGCTGCGCAGCGCGCACTTCGCCGCAATCTGCGCCTTCATCAGCGTGCACAACATCGCCGCGCACTGGCTGTATTCCAACGTGCCCTACGACCAGTGGCTGCGCACGCTGAGCGGCGGCTGGTCGCCGAACGCCGCGTTCGGCTGGCAGCGCAACCACACCGACCGGTTGATCCATCTGCTGTTCGGGCTGTGCTTCGCGCCAGCGCTGCGCGACCACGCGCGGCAGCGTTGGCCGGCGCTGACGGCGCGGCAGGCGTTCGTGCTGGCGACGATGGCGATCATGTGCGCCAGCCTGCTCTACGAATGGCTGGAGTGGCTGATCGCGCTGCTGCTCTCGCCCGCGCAGGCCGAGTCCTACAACGGCCAGCAGGGCGATCCGTGGGACGCGCACATGGACATGCTGCTGGCCACCCTGGGCTGCGCGAGCGCCTGGCCGTGGCGGCGTGCCGGCCGTCCCCTGCCCTCGCCGCGCTAGAGATCGCACCATGTCGCTGCCCCTGCCCTCGCCGGACCTCGGCCGCAGTGCGTCGCTGCGCACCGATTCGGACGTGCGCACCTTGGCCACCCCGTACGCGGTGATGGCGGCACTGCAAGGCCTGTCGGTCCTGCTGCTGGGCGGCTTCCTGGCCTTCGGCATCCACTACGAGGCCTCGCTCAACGCTGCCGGCCAGGGCGCCGACCGCGCGCAGAGCGGCCAGGGCGTGATCGTCATGTTTTCGGTGATGCTGGCGTTGGGGCTGTTCTTGCTGCTGGCGAACGTGGCGGCGGCGCTGGCGCTGCGCCGGCGCGGCCAGCTGCTGCTATGCAAGATCGCCGCGACGCTGACCTGTTTCGGCTTCCCGCTGGGCACCGCGCTGGGGGTGTGGACGCTGTTGGTGTTGCAGCGTCCGGCCGCCATCGCCCTGTTCCAGGACGCGCGCCGATGACCATCCGTCTGGCGGTGCTGGTCTCCGGCCGCGGTTCCAATCTGCAGGCGCTGCTCGATGCGATCGCCGCCGGCGCGCTGGATGCGCAGGTGGTCGGCGTGTTCAGCGACCGTGCGCAGGCGCCGGCGCTGGCCAAGGTGGCGCCGGCGCAGCGCTGGTCGGCGGCGCCGAGCGGCTTCCCCGACCGTGCCGCGTTCGACCAGGCGCTGGGCGACGCGGTCGCCGCCGTGCAGCCGGACTGGATCGTCTGCGCCGGCTACATGCGCATCCTCGGCGCCGGCTTCGTGCAGCGCTTCGCCGGCCGCCTGCTCAACATCCACCCCTCGCTGCTGCCCAAGTACCGCGGCCTGCACACGCATGCGCAGGCGCTTGCGGCCGGCGATGCCGAACACGGCGCCAGCGTGCACTTCGTGGTGCCGGAACTGGATGCCGGCGCGGTGATCGCGCAGGTGCGGGTGCCGGTGCAGGCTGGCGACCAGCCGGACGCCCTGGCGCAGCGCCTGCTGCCGCGCGAGCACCAGCTGCTGTGCGCGGTGTTGCAACTGGCCGCGGCCGGACGCCTGGCTGAACGGGATGGCAGCGTCTGGCTCGACGGTCAGTGTCGGTTTAGTCCGCTGCGCCTAGATTGCCAAGGCATGCTGATTTTCTGAATACGCCGCAGCCTTCATTCTGCTGCGGCGCATCCGCGCCCAACTCCCTCCCCTCGCAGCCGATCCCATGAAGCCCCTTCCGCGTCAGTTCGCTGTTCTCGCCGTGGC
>NZ_CAPJ01000319.1 GCF_000331775.1 Xanthomonas translucens pv. translucens DSM 18974 | reverse complement strand
CGCGGATCCGCGCCGCGTCGCCGCCACGTTCGGCGCGCCGCGCGGCCGCGATCGCCAGCACGCCGGCGTGGACATCTTCGCCAGGCGCGGCACGCCGGTCCTGTCCGCCACCCGCGGTATCGTCGTCGCAGTCGCCGAGCGCGGCCTCGGCGGCCGCCAGGTCTGGGTGATGGGCCCGGCCAGGCAGCGCCATTACTACGCGCATCTGCAGGACTGGGCGCCGGGCCTGCAGGTCGGCGACCTGGTCGAGGCCGGCGACCCGCTCGGCAGCGTCGGCGACAGCGGCAATGCGCGCGGCACGCCACCGCATCTGCACTATGGCGTCTATGCCGAAGGCGGCGCCTACGATCCATTGCCGCTGCTGCGCGCGGCGCGCTGAACGAAGACGCTGGAACAGAGCGTCGCGGCCATCACTATCGTGATCGCAGCAGACGCGGCCTATCGTGGGTCGTCCATCCGCCGTACGCACGCCCATGACCGCCTCGCAACGCTACCGCATCACCGTCACGCCGATCGAGGCCGACGGGCTCCAATGCCAAGGGCGCTGCACCATCGAATTCGAGGCGCGCTGCCGGCAGGACTGGATGCGCCTGCTAGAAGCGGCGCAGCGTCATCCCGGCCTGCAGGGCGACGAGCGCGCCGCGCTGACCATCGGTACGCAGTTGCTGCACGGACTCAGCGAGCGCGGCCACAGCGAGGCGCAGGCGCTGCTCGCACCGCTGCGCCCGCGCCTGGATGCGATCCTGGCGCGGCTGGCGCCGAGCAGCGCCTGACGCGATCGGGTCCGTGCGCACTGAGCGTCGGTCCGCACCCCGCTTCCGCTAATCGCGCATTCACCCGCTGCGGTTATGTTGGCCCCTGACTCCGCCAAGGCACCACATCCCATGAAGCTTCGCTTGCCGACCTTGCGCACCGTCGCGCTGCTCGCTTTCCTCGCCGCCGCTGCGCAGCTGCAGGCCGAACCGATGATCCAGGGCAAGCAGGTCAGCGTCGGCGCCGCCGATGTGCAGCAGTACCTGGATGGCAGCTTCCCGCAGACGCACAAGGCGCTCGGCGGCCTGGTGAAGATGACCATCCGCGACCCCAAGCTGTCGCTGCCGCCGGGCAACCGGCTGAAGATGCAGTTCGACCTGAGCATGGCCACCGGCGGTGGCGCGCCGACGCCATTGGGCACGGTGCTGCTGACCAGCGGGCTGCGCTACGAGCAGCAGAGCCAGAGCTTCCACCTGCAATCACCGACCATCGACGACTTCCGCCCGGCCGCCAGCGGCGGCAAGCTCGACGCCAACACCCGCGAGCTGCTCAACGTGTGGCTGGACGATTACGCGCGCAAGGAACCGATCTACAAGCTGGATCCGGCGCTGGCCGCGGTGATGGGCAACGTGCAGATCGAATCGGCGGCGGTGGAGAACGGCAAGCTGGTGGTGCACCTCAATCAGGACATCGGCAAGCTGGTGCCGGCCGGGGCGTTGTCGGGGCAGTGATGCTGCGCTGCTGCAGCTGATGCGATGACGCTGCGCGCCCTGGATCAGCGCGAGGATAGAACGGCGCACTGGTGTCGCTGCGAGTCGCGCACGGCGTCTTGGCCGCGACGGTAGATGTTGTCGCGGCTGAAGCCGCTCCTACAGTGCACCCAGTGCGCTGGCCGCATTCCCTGTAGGAGCGGCTTCAGCCGCGACCTTTTCCCGGTTCGATCGCTCCGGCTGTTCCACTCCCAAGCCGGGGGACGTAAGCCAGTCCTAAAAAAACGGCGGCCAACAGGCCGCCGTTTCTCGTTGCGCACGCTGGCCGCTGCACTCAGCACAGCGCCTTGGCCACCGCCGCGGCGAACGCGGGAATATCGTCCGGCTTGCGGCTGGTGATCAGATTGCCGTCCACCACCACTTCCGCATCCTGCCAGCGCGCGCCGGCGTTGCTCAGGTCGGTCTTCACCGATGGCCACGAGGTCACCTGCTTGTCGCGCACCAGGCCGCTTTCGGCCAGCAGCCAGGGGCCGTGGCAGATCGCCGCGACCGGCTTGCCGGCGCTGGCGAACGACTGAATGAAGCGGATCGCGGCGGCTTCGGTGCGCAGCTTGTCCGGATTGATCACCCCGCCCGGCAGCAGCAGCGCGTCGTAGTCGCCGGCAGCGGCCTGGGCCAGGCGCTTGTCGACCGGCACGCTGTCGCCCCAGTCCTGCTTGCTCCAGCCGTGGATGCTGGACGCGTCGCCGGGCGCGATCACATCGACCTGCGCGCCCCACGATTCCAGCAGGCGCTTGGGCTCCTGCAATTCGGACTGTTCGAAACCGTCGGTGGCCAGGACCGCGACGCGCTTGCCGGACAGGGAAGATGCTGTACTCATGAGAGGCTCCTGCAAGGTGGAGCCTCAGCTTAGAAACGCCGTGGTTGCAGCGTCGTGAGCCGGGCGTCTATGCGACGTGCACAGGCAGGCGTCAGCGCTTGGGCTGCAGCATGGTCCCGGTGCAGTTCTTGGACCCGCAGCGGCATTCCCAGATCTTCTTCAGCCGCGGCGTGTGCCGTTCGCCCAGGGTGATGCCGTAGTTGTAGGTCAGTTCCTCACCCGGCTTGATCGCGCGCAAGGTCTCGATCACCACCTTGTCCTGGCGCCGGTCGTCGCCTTCGGCCTCGATGATCACCGCCTCGCAGTTCGGCGCGCAGCTGTGGTTGATCCAGCGTGCGTCGTTGCCTTCGTAGTTGGCGTCGATCACGTAGTCGTCGCTGAGCGTGAACAGGAAGGTGTGTCCGGTCTCGACATCGCCAGCCTCGTCGCGATCCACTTCGGCATGGGTGCGGCGCCGGCCCTTGTACTCGATGACCCGCTCGCCCTTCTTGAGCGGCAGCGCGGCGAACACGCCATTGCCATGGATGCGGGACTTGCGGGCGACGATCTTGCGGGGCATGCGGCGGTCCGGAACGGGAAAGCGCTGATTCTGGCGCACATCGGCGGCGATCCCAAGCCCCGCGGCTCACCGTTGACGGCCGCGCCGGCGGCGCCGATCGCTGCGATAGGCAAAAACATGAACGTGCGGCTTGGACGCCAGCGCCGCGAAAGCGTACAATTTCGGTCCGCATTGAATTCTGGCCGTTGCCCCATGCTCCGCGTCACCAAACTGACCGATTACGCCACCGTCGTGCTTACCGTGCTCGCCGCACGTCCCGGCGAGGTGTTGAGCGCGACCGAACTGGCCGAACAGTCCGGGCTGGAGCCGCCTACCGTCAGCAAGCTGCTCAAGCCGCTGGCCCAGGCCGGGCTGGTCGAAGGCCTGCGCGGCGTGCATGGCGGCTACCGGCTGGCGCAGCCGGCCGATGCCATCACCCTGATCCAGATCGTCGAGGCGATGGAAGGCCCGCTGGCGATCACCGAATGCAGCCAGGACCACAGCCAGTGCGGCATCGCGCAGAAATGCGGCGTGCGCTCCAACTGGCGGTTGATCAACGACGTGGTCGCCGACGCGCTGCGCGGCGTGACCCTGGCGCAGATGCTGCACCCGCTTCCCTCTTCCGGCGAAACCAGACGGCGTCCGATCGCCGTGCGGTTCGCGACCACCTGACCTGTAGGCAGCCCCATGGCCACCGAAAACGCTGAAATCCTGGAACGGCTGGGACGTCGCTACGACGCCGGCTTCATTACCGATATCGAATCCGATGCGTTCCTGCCCGGCTTGAACGAAGACGTCGTGCGCGCCCTGTCGGTCAAAAAAGAAGAGCCGGCGTGGATGACCGAATGGCGCCTGGCCGCCTACCGGCACTGGCTCAAGATGCCAATGCCGCACTGGGCCAAGCTCAACATCGCGCCGATCGATTTCCAGGCGCTGAGCTACTACTCCGCCCCGAAGGGTCCCAAGTACGCCTCGCTGGACGACGTGCCCAAGGAACTGCTGGACACCTACGACAAGCTCGGCGTGCCGCTGCACGAGCGCGCCAGGCTGGCCGGCGTGGCAGTGGACGCGGTGTTCGACTCGGTCTCGGTCGGCACCACCTTCCGCAAGGAACTGGCCGAGAAGGGCGTGATCTTCTGCTCGATGTCCGAGGCGATCAAGGAACACCCGGAAATCGTCAAGCAATACCTGGGCAGCGTGGTGCCGGTCGGCGACAATTACTTCGCCGCGCTCAATTCGGCGGTGTTCTCCGACGGCAGCTTCGTGTTCATCCCCAAGGGCGTGCGCTGCCCGATGGAACTGAGCACCTATTTCCGCATCAACGCCGGCCACACCGGCCAGTTCGAGCGCACCTTGATCGTGTGCGAGGACAAGGCCTACGTGTCCTACCTGGAAGGCTGCACCGCGCCGATGCGCGACGAGAACCAGCTGCATGCGGCGGTGGTCGAGCTGGTCGTGCTGGAAGACGCGGAGATCAAGTATTCGACGGTGCAGAACTGGTACCCGGGCGACGAGAACGGCGTCGGCGGCATCTACAACTTCGTGACCAAGCGCGGCGAATGCCGCGGCGCGCGCAGCAAGATCACCTGGACCCAGGTCGAGACCGGCTCGGCGATCACCTGGAAGTACCCCTCGTGCGTGCTGATCGGCGACGACTCGGTCGGCGAGTTCCACTCGGTGGCGCTGACCCATCACCGCCAGCAAGCCGACACCGGCACCAAGATGATCCACATCGGCAAGCGCACCAAGAGCAAGATCGTCAGCAAGGGCATCAGCGCCGGGCGCGGCCAGAACACCTACCGCGGCCTGGTCAAGGTCGAGCGCAGCGCCGAGGGCGCGCGCAACTACACCCAGTGCGATTCGCTGCTGATCGGCAAGCAGTGCGGCGCGCACACATTCCCGTACATCGAGGTCAAGCACCCCACCGCCACGGTCGAGCACGAGGCCACCACCTCCAAGATCAGCGACGACCAGCTGTTCTACTGCCGCGCCCGCGGCATCGACCAGGAAAACGCGGTGTCGATGATCGTCGACGGCTTCTGCAAGCAGGTGTTCCGCGAACTGCCGATGGAGTTCGCGGTGGAAGCCAAGAAGCTGCTGGAAGTGTCGCTGGAAGGCTCGGTCGGCTGACCCATACATCCTTCTCCCTCCTGGAGAAGGTGGCGCGAAGCGCCGGATGAGGGTACGGGCGCCGCCTCGCGCCCGCGAACTCCACGAGACGCTGCGCGCCGGACCCTCACCCCAACCCCTCTCCCGGCGGGAGAGGGGCTACAACAGAATTCTGACGGACCCATTTCCAATGCTCACTATCGAAAACCTCCACGCTTCCGTCGCCGGCAAGGACATCCTCAAGGGCCTGTCGCTGGACGTGAAGCCCGGCCAGGTGCACGCCATCATGGGCCCGAACGGCGCCGGCAAATCCACGCTGGGCAATATCCTCGCCGGCCGCGACGGCTACGCGGTGACCCAGGGCAGCGTGCGCTTCGAAGACCGCGACCTGCTCGAGCTGGAACCGGAGGAACGCGCTGCCGCCGGCCTGTTCCTGGCCTTCCAGTACCCGGTGGAAATCCCCGGGGTCAACAACACCTACTTCCTGCGCGCCGCACTCAACGCGCAGCGCAAGGCGCGCGGCGAGGCCGAACTGGATTCGATGCAGTTCCTCAAGCTGGTGCGGCAGAAGCTCGCCGTGCTGCACCTGAAGGACGAGCTGCTGCACCGCGGCGTCAACGAGGGTTTCTCCGGCGGCGAGAAGAAGCGCAACGAGATCTTCCAGCTGGCGGTGCTGGAGCCGAAGCTGGCGATCCTCGACGAGACCGACAGCGGCCTGGACATCGACGCACTGAAGACCGTCGCCGAAGGCGTCAACGCGCTGCGTTCGCCCAAGCGCGCGTTCCTGGTCATCACCCACTACCAGCGCCTGCTCGACTACATCAAGCCGGACGTGGTGCACGTGCTCGCCGACGGCCGCATCGTGCAGAGCGGCGGCCCGGAACTGGCGCTGGAACTGGAAGCGCATGGCTACGCATGGTTGAAGGACCGTGTGGCGCCGGAGGCGACGGTCCGATGAGCGCCCTGCTCGACTCCCTGGCAGCCGCCTTCCATGGCGACGGCGCACGCCGCGCGCCGCTGGAACAGGCGCTGCGCGACGGCCTGCCCGGCCCGCGCAGCGAGGCGTGGAAGTACACCTCGCTGCGTGCGCTGGAGCGGCGCAGCTTCAGCCCGGCACCGAGCGCGGTGCCGACCGTGGATACGGCCATCGTCGACGGCATTCCCGCGCCGCGGCTGGTGTTCGTCAACGGCCGCGGCAGCGATGCGCTGTCGGACCTGGCCGGCCTGCCGGCCGGCGTCGAGCTGCAGCGCCTGTCCAGCATCCTGCGCAGCGGCGACGACGCGATGCGCTTCCTCGGCCGCCGCTTCGAGCGCAGCGACGAAGTGTTCGCCCAGCTCAATGCCGCGCTGGCCGACGAAGGCAGCGTGCTGCGCGTGGATGCCGGCGTGCAGGTCGCGGTGCCGCTGCACCTGGTGTTCGTGTCCACCACCGGCGCCGGCGACCATGCCTGGCACCATCGCCACCTGATCGAACTGCGACAGGACGCGGCGCTGTCGCTGGTCGAGCATCACCTGCACCTGGGCGAGGCCGCACACCTGAGCAATACCCTGGCGCACGTGCACCTGGCCGCCGGCGCGCAGCTGACCCACGCGCGGGTGCAGGCGGATGCGTCCGGCGTCACCGCGCTGCTGCGCACCGATGCGGTGCTGGCGCGCGACGCGCAGTACCGGCGCATCGACCTGGAGCTGGGCGGCGCGCTGTCGCGGCACGAGCTCAATGTGCGCCTGGAAGGCGACAACGCGCGGCTGGTCGCCAACGGCGTGCTGCTCGGCAATGGCCGCCGCCAGATCGACACCCGCCTGGGCATCGAGCACATCGCCCGCGACACCGCCTGCGAACTGCTGTGGCGCGGCGTGGCCGCGGCGCGCAGCCGGGTGGTGTTCCATGGCGGCATCCATATCCGCCAGGGCGCCGACGGCAGCGATGCCAACCTGTCGAACAAGAACCTGTTGCTGTCCGCCGACGCCGAGATCGACACCCAGCCGGTGCTGGTGATCGACGCCGACGAGGTCAAGGCCGCGCACGGCGCCACCGTTGGCCAGCTCGACGCCAACGCGCTGTTCTACCTGCGCTCGCGCGGGTTGCCGCGCGCGCGCGCGCAGCAGCTGCTGACCACCGCGTTCTGCCGCGAACCGCTGCGCGTGCTGGATCCGGCGCTGGGCGAGTTCCTGGTCGCACGCCTGGATCAGGCGCTGGCCGCCGCGGGCGTGGCATGAGCAGCGTGGCCGCGCACGCCACGGCGCCGCAGCAGGCCCCGGACTGGGACAAGGTCCGCAGCGATTTCCCGCTGCTGATGCGGCAGGTGCACGGCAAGCCGCTGATCTATTTCGACAACGCCAACACCGGGCAGAAGCCGCTGCAGGTGATCGCGGCGCTGGACGAGTTCTACCGCCGCTACAACGCCAACGTCAGCCGCGCGGTGCATGCGCTTGGCACCGAGGCCACCGACGCCTACGAGGGCGCGCGCACCAAGCTGGCGCGCTTCCTCAACGTGCGCGCCGACGAGCTGGTGCTGTGCAGCGGCACCACCTTCGCGATCAACCTGGTGGCCTACTCGTGGGCGCTGCCGCGGCTCAAGGCCGGCGACAGCATCCTGATATCGCGGATGGAGCACCACGCCAACATCGTGCCGTGGCAACTGGTCGCGCAGCGCACCGGCGCCACCATCAAGGTCGCCGAGATCAGCGCCGACGGCGCGCTGGACCTGGACGCGCTGCGCAAGGCGATGACCGCGGACGTGAAATTGCTGGCGCTGACCCACGTCTCCAACGTGTTGGGCACGGTCAATCCGGTGCGCGAGATCTGCCGCGAGGCGCGCAAGCGCGGCATCGTCAGCGTCATCGACGGATCGCAGGCGGCGCCGCACCGCGCCCTGGACGTGACCGCGATCGGCTGCGACTTCTACGCCATCACCGGGCACAAGATGTGCGGCCCGACCGGCACCGGCGCGCTGTGGGCGCGGCGCGAGCACCTGCAGGCGATGCCGCCGTTCATCGGCGGCGGCGAGATGATCAAGGAAGTCAGCTTCGACGGCACCGTGTTCAACGACCCGCCGCACAAGTTCGAGGCCGGCACCCCGAACATCGCCGGCTTCATCGGCTTGGGCGCGGCGGTGGATTACCTCAGCGCGCTGGGCCTGCAGCACGTGGAAGCGCGCGAGACCGAACTATTGGCGCATTTCACCGAGGAACTGCACAAGATCGACGGCCTGCGCATCTTCGGCACCGCGCCGGGCAAGGCCGCGGTGGTGTCATTCCTGGTCGAAGGCGCGCACGCCCACGACCTGGCCACACTGCTGGACCTGGAAGGCGTCGCGGTCCGCTCCGGCCAGCACTGCGCGCACCCGCTGCTGCAGTTCTACGGCGTCGCCGCCACCTGCCGCGCCTCGCTGGCGTTCTACAACACGCATGCCGAGATCGAGCGCTTCGTGGCGGCGTTGCTGAAGGTGCGGAAGCTGTTGGGTTGAGTTGTTTCGGGACTCGAGACTCGGGACTCGGAAAAGCAGCACTTCGTAACCGGAGAGCGGTCGGCGCTGGGTACGCGCGCCCCTGTCGCAAGGACTCTTGAATCGAGTCCCGAGTCACGAGTCCCGGGCCCCGAGTCAATCACATAAAATCCCCCCATGCACCCCCTCACCTTCCGCCCCGCCACCGTCGCCGACATCGACGCCATCGCCGCCCTGGTCACCTCGGCCTATCGCGGCGACAGCAGCCGCGTCGGCTGGACCACCGAGGCCGATCTGCTCGACGGCAACCGCATCGATCGCGAGGTGCTGCGCGCCGATATCCTGCGCCCGCGCAGCCTGGTGCTGCTGGCCGAGCGCGACGGCGAGCTGATCGCCTGCGCGCACGTCGCCGACGACGGCGGCGCCGGCTATTTCGGCATGTTCTCGGTGCAGCCGCAGGCGCAGGGCGGTGGCCTGGGCACGACCGTGCTGGCCGAGGCCGAGCGTATCGCCTGGCAGGAATGGCAGCTGCCAGTGATGCAGATGACGGTGATCGACCTGCGCGAGGAGTTGATCGCGTTCTACGAGCGCCGCGGTTACCGCCGCACCGGGATCAAGAAACCCTTTCCCTACGGCGACGCGCGCTTCGGCGCGCCCAGGCGCGACGACCTGCGCTTCGAGCTGCTGGAGAAGCCGCTGGGGAGCGCGGCATGAGCGAGACCTGGACCTTCGTCTGCGCCGACGGCGCGCTGCTGCCGGGCGAGACCGCCACGGTGTGGGACGAGGTCACCGCCACCCCGATCGTGGTGTTCAACCTCGACGGCGTCTTCTACGCCCTGGAAGACCGCTGCAGCCACGAGGACTACGAGCTGTCCCCCGGCAGCTTCGATGCCGTCGCAGGCAGCATCGAATGCGTGCTGCACGGCGCCCGCTTCGACGTGCGCGACGGCCGCCCGTTGTGCGCACCGGCCTATGGCCCGGTGCCAAAATTCCCGGTGAAGTCCGAACACGGCGGACTCTGGACCCGCGACGACCGCGACTGATCGGGCGGCCCGCTGCACCGCGCAATCCCCTTTCTTTTCAGAAAGTTAGAGAAAGAAAAGAGGTTGGTGCAGCCGCTATCGGAAGCGCCGGCATGGCCCGCGATGCGGCGCCATATACGAAAGATATTGCAAACAATTCGTATTTGCGCGGAAATAGAGCGGATGTCCGCGCCATGCGGCCAGCGTCAGCCAGCCCTCTGGCCCCCCCTCCGACCTTGCGTACGGCCTGCCCTCCGGGCACGGCTGCGTACGCTGCGGACCGCCCGTTCTTCCTGCATAGCCGAACCGTCCATGACCTTCCCGATCAAGAGCCGCAAGCACGCCGCTTCCCGCCCGGTGTCCGCGCAGACCCTCACCGCCGCCGTGCTGCTGGGCGGCCTGAGCCTGCTCTCGCCTCGCGCGCTCGCTGCTGATGCCGATGCCGATGCCGATGCCGCGCCCATCGACCCGCCCACCACCCTCGGCAAGGTCGACGTGGAAGCGCAGCGCGCCAAGCGTTACCTGGTGGAAGCGCCGGACTCGCCCAAGTTCACCCAGCCGCTGATCGACACCCCGCAGACGATCAACGTGATCAGCAAGGACCTGTTCAACGAACAGGGCGCCACCACGCTCACCGAGGCGCTGCGCAACAGCCCCGGCGTGGGCACCTTCTACGTCGGCGAGAACGGCAGCACCGCCACCGGCGATGCGATCTACATGCGCGGCTTCGACAGCTCCAGCAGCATCTTCGTCGACGGCGTGCGCGACCTGGGCTCGATCGCGCGCGATGTGTTCAACATCGAGCAGATCGAGGTCGAAAAGGGCCCGGCCGGCACCGACAACGGCCGCAGCGCGCCGACCGGCGCGATCAACCTGGTGACCAAGCAGGCGAACCTGAGCGATGCGGTCAGCGGCACCGTGTCCGCCGGCAGCGGCGACCAGCGCCGCGCGAGCGCGGACTGGAACCAGTCGCTGGGCGCCAGCAGCGCGCTGCGGGTGAATGTCATGGGCCAGGACAGCGATGCGCTCGGCCGCGACCACGTCAACAACACGCGCTGGGGCCTGGCCTCGTCGCTGGTGTTCGGCCTCGGCAGCGACACCCGCTACTACCTCGACCTGCTGTACGTGAAGCAGGACAACATACCCGACGGCGGCGTGGCCAGCATCGGCCTGCCCGGCTACACCTCGCCCGATCCGGCGCGTCCGTGGCTGAGCAACGCCCCACGCGTGGACAGCGAGAACTTCTACGGCACCCGCGACGACCACGACGACGTGACCGCGAAGATGGCGACGTTCCGCTTCGAGCACGACGTCTCCGACACGGTCAAGCTGACCAACACCGCGCGCTGGGGCCGCAACCAACAGGACTACCTGCTGTTCGCGTTCATGCCCAACACCGCCAACCTGCGCACGCCCAACCCTGCCGACACCGCGACCTGGACGGTGGCACGCAGCCTGCCCACCTTCAAGGACCAGCAGTACACGATCGTCACCGACCAGCTGAACCTGCGCGTGGACTTCGCCACCGGCGCGGTGCAGCACACCCTCAGCACCGGCGTGGAAGCCGCGCGCGAGGAGCTGCAGAGCAGGGGCCACAACATCGTCAACCGCCCCGCCTGGCTGGCCGCCAACCCGGCCAACGTCTACGCCCCGGACTGGACCACCACGCCGCTGTTCACCGCGCGCAACGGCGCGCACAGCAAGGGCAGCACCACCACGTTCTCGGCCTACGCCTTCGACACGCTGAAGTTCGGCGACAGCGTCCTGGTCACCGCCGGCGTGCGCGCCGACCGCTACAAGACCGACTTCAACAGCCTGACCTGCACCACCGCCACCTCCACCGCCGTGCCCTGCACCACCGCGGTCGGCGTGGACGCGGACATCTCCGATACGCTGTTCAGCTGGAAGCTCGGCGCGGTCTACAAGGCGGCCGACAACGTCAGCCTGTACGCCAACTATGCGATCTCGCAGCAGCCTCCCGGCGGCAGCGCGCTGGAGCTGAGCGCATCGGCCAACAACGCCAACAACCCCAGCTTCGACCCGCAGAAGGCCAGGACCGCCGAAGTCGGCACGAAGTGGAACTTCCTGGACGACAACCTGTTCGTGACCATGGCGCTGTTCCGCACCGACGTCAGCAACGAGATCGCGCAGGGCAGCGACGGGCTCTACTACCAGACCGGCGAGAAGCAGGTGCAGGGCGTGGAGCTGTCGGCGGTCGGCAAGCTCAGCGACAACTGGTCGATCTCCACCGGCTACACCAAGCTCGACGCACAGGTGCAGCAAGGCGCCAAGGTGTCGCAGGACGGCAGCATGGACCTGGCCTACACCCCCGACAGCGCATTCACCGCGTGGACCACCTACACCCTGCCGTTCGGCCTGAGCGTCGGCGGCGGCGCCCGCTACTCCGGCGCGATGAAGCGCGGCAGCGACAGCGCGGTGGGCACGCCGGCCCTGGTGAAGTCTTATGCGGTATGGGACGCGGTGCTGATCTACCCGATCAACGACCACTTCGATCTGCGCCTGAACGTGTACAACGTGTTCGACAAGGACTACGTCGCGGCCATCAACAAGAGCGGCTTCCGCTACACGCCCGGCGCGCCGCGTTCGGCGATGCTGAGCGCCAACATCAAGTTCTGACCGCGGCTTCCTCCACCGACGTGCAACGGTCGCCTTCCGCGCGGAAGGCGACCGTTGCCGGAGCGTCCCCATGCTGCTGCACATCCCCAATATCCTCAGCGCCGACGAAGTCGCGCGCTTGCGCCAGGCGCTAGCCGGCGCCGACTGGACCGACGGCCGCGAGACAGTCGGCACGCAGGGCGCGCAGGTCAAGCGCAACCTGCAACTGCCCGACGCAGCGCCGCTCAAGCACGAACTCGGCCAGGCGGTGCTCAACGCGCTGGCGCGCAGCCCGCTGTATTTCGCCGCCGCGCTGCCGCTGCGCACGATCCCGCCGCGCTTCAATCGCTACGAAGGCGGCGGCGAGTATGGCTTCCACGTCGATGGCGCGGTGATGACCCAGGCCGCCAGCGCCACGCAGCCGGCGCTGACCCTGCGTACCGACCTGTCCTGCACCTTGTTCCTGTCCGCGCCGGAGGAGTACGACGGCGGCGAACTGGTGATCAGCGACACCTACGGCGAGCACGAGGTGAAACTGCCGGCCGGCGACCTGATCCTGTATCCGTCCAGCAGCCTGCACCGCGTGCTGCCGGTCACCCGCGGCGCGCGCCTGGCTTCGTTCTTCTGGGTGCAGAGCCTGGTGCGCGACGCCGGCCGGCGCCAGTCGCTGTTCGAGCTGGACACGGCGATCCAGGCGCTGACCGCCACCAAGGCCGATGCCGCGGCGCTGCTGCGGCTGAGCAACGTCTACCACAACCTGCTGCGCGACTGGTCCGAGACCTGAGCCGGGCGGTGAACACGGTCGGCGGCGCTGCGTTGCTGTTGCGACCGCGGTGTTTCCCGCGCCGCGCATGTGGCAGCGGCCCAGCCGCAATTGCGACTAATTCTCATTTATGTAGAATGCAGTTCGTCCCGCCTCTTCAACTGCCGCGTTGTCCGACTCCGCTTCTCCCGATCTGGCCACGGCGCAGCAGCGCCGCGGCTTCTGGCTGCGCACGCTGCACCAGTGGCACTGGATCAGCGCGGCGCTGTGCCTGATCGGCATGCTGGTGTTCGCCGCCACCGGGCTCACCCTCAACCACGCCGCGCGCATCGAGGCCAAGCCGCAGGTGCTCAACCGTACCGCGCAGTTGCCGGCCGCATTGCTGCAGCGCCTCGGCGGCCAGGCCCAGGGCGACGCGCCGCTGCCGCTGCCGCAGCCGGTGTCGGCCTGGCTGGAGCGCGAACTGGCGCTGCGCCTGGGCCGGCAACCGGCCGAGTGGTCGGCCGACGAGGTGTACCTGGCGCTGCCTGGACCCGGCCGCGATGCCTGGCTGAGCATCGACCGCGGCAGCGGCGCGGTCGAATACGAACGCACCGACCGCGGCTGGGTCTCCTACTTCAACGACCTGCACAAGGGCCGTAATACCGGCCCGGCGTGGGGCTGGTTCATCGATTTGTTCGCGGTGGCCTGCCTGGTGTTCTGCAGCACCGGCCTGTTCCTGCTGCAGCTGCATGCGCGTCAGCGGCGCATGACTTGGCCGCTGGTCGGGCTGGGCCTGCTGATTCCGCTGCTGATCGCGCTGCTGCTGCTCCACTGACCCGACCCGCCTCGTTCACCCATGGAGACTCGCATGCGCGTCACCCTGACCATCGCCCTGAGCGGCCTGCTGACGACGATGCCCGCGTATGCGGCCACGCTGGAACTGGACGTGGAGATTCCCAAGCTCAACGTCGCCGAATACCACCGCCCCTATGTCGCGATCTGGGTGGAAGGCGCCGACCAGCAGCTCGCGCGCAACCTGGCGGTCTGGTACCAGTCCAGCGACAGCGCAGAAGGCCATGGCAACAAGTGGCTGCCGGACCTGCGCCAATGGTGGCGGCGCAGCGGGCGTACGCTGCAGATGCCGGTGGACGGGGTCAGCGGCCCGACCCGCCCGGCCGGCAAGCACGCGCTGGCGTTCACCGACGCGCAGCAACTCAAGGGCCTGGCGCCGGGCCAGTACACGCTGGTGGTCGAAGCCGTGCGCGAAGTCGGCGGCCGTGAGCTGCTGAAGATCCCGTTCGCGTGGCCGGCCAAGGCCGGCGAGACCGGCAGCGCGCAAGGCAGCAGCGAACTGGGCGCGCTGCGCCTGAGCGCCAAGCCGTGATTCCCTCTTTCGTCGCAAGGAGCAAGTCCATGAAGCGTCCTTTCGTGCTGGCATTGGCCATCGCCGCGGTCCTGCCGTTCTCCGCCCTCGCCCACAAGGCCTGGCTGCACCCCTCGCAGACCGTGCTCGCCGGCGAGCAGCCATGGATCACCGTCGATGCGGCGGTGTCCAACGACCTGTTCTACTTCAACCACGTGCCGCTGCGCCTGGACACCCTGCTCATCACCGCGCCCGACGGCAGCGCCGTGCAGCCGCAGAACCCTGCCACAGGCAAGTATCGCAGCGTGTTCGACGTGGAGCTGGCGCAGACCGGCACCTACCGCCTGGCCCTGGTCAACGACGGCCTGTTCGCCAACTGGAACGAGAACGGCCAGCGCAAGCGCTGGCGCGGCAATGCCGCCAGCTTCGCCAGCGAAGTGCCCAAGGACGCGAAGGACCTGCAGGTGTCGCAGTCGCTGGGCAGGGTGGAAACCTTCGTCACCAACGGCGCGCCCAACCAGACCGCGCTCACCCCTAGCGGCCGCGGCCTGGAACTGGTGCCGGTGACCCATCCCAACGACCTGTTCGCTGGCGAGCAGGCCACCTTCACGCTGCACATCGACGGCAAGCCGGCGCCTGGGCTGAACGTGGCGATCGTGCGCGGCGGCACCCGCTACCGCAACGCGCAGGACGCACTGAAGCTCACCACCGACGCACAGGGCCGCTTCAGCGTGACTTGGCCGGACGCGGGCATGTACTGGCTGCAGAGCAGCAGCGAGGACGCCAGGACCTCGCTGCCGCAAGCCAGGCAGCGCCGGCTCAGCTACGTGGCGACGCTGGAAGTGCTGCCGCAGTGAGCGTAGCCGTACACCTGCCCTGCGCGTGGCGGCACCTGGCGGCATGAACACGCCGCTCGCGCCTCAGGCCGATGTCGACGCCGAGACCGAGATCGCCACCCTCGGCGGTCGCAGCATGGGCACGACCTGGAGCGCGAAGCTGGTGCTGCGCCGCGGTCGCGACCTGCATCCGCTGCACGCGGCGATCCAGGCGCAGCTGGACCAAGTGGTCGCGCAGATGAGCACCTGGCAAGCGGACTCGACCATCAGCCGCTACAACCACGCCACCGCCGGCAGCGTGCACGCACTGCCCGCGGCGTTCGCCGAGGTGCTGCGCTGCGCGCTGGACATCGCGCGGCGCAGCGACGGCGCGTTCGATCCGACGATCGGCGCGGTGCTGGGCTTGTGGGGGTTCGGCGCCGACGCCGACAGCCAGCGCGTGCCCGATGCCGCTGCGTTGCGCCAAGCGCGCGCCGCTGGCGACTGGCGGCAACTCGTGCTGAATGAAAGCGGCGCCAGCGTGCGCCAACCCGGCGGCCTGCGCCTGGATCTTTCGGCGATCGCCAAGGGCTATGCCGTGGACCTGGCGGTGCGCGCATTGCAGGCGCACGGCGTGGCCAGCGCGCTGGTCGAGGTCGGCGGCGAACTCTACGGCTATGGCCGCAAGCCCGATGCGCAGCCGTGGCGGGTGCTGGTGGAATCGGCGCCGGACGAGGACGCGCAGACGGCGACGCCGCCGCGGGTGCTGGCGCTGGACGGCCGCGCGGTCGCCACCTCCGGCGATCGCTGGCACCGCTTCGAACAGGACGGCCAGCGCTACAGCCATACCCTGGATCCGCGCAGCGGCATGCCGATCGCCGCGTCGCTGGCGGCGGTCAGCGTGGTCGCCGCCGATGCGATGCAGGCCGATGCCTGGGCCACCGCGCTGAGCGTGCTCGGCGCCGATGCCGGCCTGGCCTGCGCCGAGCGCGAACGGCTGGCCGCGCGCTTCCTGTTGCGCGATGGCGAACGCGTGCAGGAGCGGCTCAGCAGCACCTTCGCCGCGCTGCTCGACGCATGAGCCGGCCGCGGTCGCCACGCAACTGGAATGGCGTCGGGCACGTGGCGACGTTCGCGCTGCTGGGCGCGATCGGCTATGCGCTGCTGCGGCTGCATCCGCAGCCCTGGTGGAACGGTGCGCCATCGCAGCAGCGCATCGTCTACGCGGCGCTGGCAACGGCCGCCTACGTGGTCGCCTGCCTTTGGCTGTGGTGGCGCGGCCGCCGTGGCGCGCGGCGCACAGGCAAGCAGGGCGACGCGCCGCTGCTGCTGGCCTGGGCCAGCCAGACCGGCTTCGCCCAGCAACTGGCGCTGCGCAGTGCCGCGGCATTGCGCGCGGCGGGCCAGGCGGTACGCGTGCTGCCCCTGCAGAAAATCTCCGCGGCCGAGCTGGCCAGCGCGCGCCAGGCGCTGTTCGTGGTCAGCACCAGCGGCGAAGGCGATCCGCCCGACCACGCGCTGCCGTTCCTGCGCGCGACGATGGCGCAACAACCGCCCTTGCCGCAACTGCGCTATGCAGTGCTGGCGCTGGGCGATCGCCGCTACGATCATTTCTGCGCGTTCGGCCGCCGGCTCGATGCCTGGCTGCACCAGCGCGACGCGCACCCGCTGTTCGACCGCATCGACGTGGACAACGCCGACGCCGCCGCATTGCGCCATTGGCAGCAATTGCTCGGACAGCTCACCGGCGGCAGCGAGCACGCCGACTGGAGCGCGCCGGCCTACCAGCGCTGGCAGCTGCAGCAGCGGCGCCTGTGCAATCCCGGCAGCGTCGGCGGCGCGGTGTTCGAGCTGGTGCTGCTGCCGGCCGACGGCGCGCTGCCGCTCTGGCAGGCCGGCGACCTGGCCGAGATCGGTCCCTGCCATGGCGACGCCGCGGTGCAGGCCTGGCTGCAGGCCAGCGGCCTGGACGGTTCGGCACTATTGCCGCGTCCCGGCCAGGCGCCGACCACACTGGCCGCGCTGCTGGCACGCAGCCACCTGCCCGATCCGCAACAGGCGGCCAGCAGCGCGCCCGCAGCGCTGGCCGCGCGCCTGCAGCCATTGCCGCATCGCGAATACTCGATCGCCTCGATGCCCAGCGACGGCGCGCTGCGCCTGTTGCTGCGCCGCGCGCTGCATGCGGACGGCACGCCGGGCCTGGGCAGCGGCTGGCTCTGCGACACCGCGCCGCTCGGCGCCGAGATAGCGCTGCGGCTGCGCCCGAATCCGAACTTCCACCCGCCCGCCGATCCGGCGCGGCCGCTGATCCTGATCGGCAACGGCACCGGCATTGCCGGGCTGCGCGCACACCTGCGCGCGCGCATCGACGCCGGTGCCCGCCGTACCTGGCTGCTGTACGGCGAACGCCATGCCGCGCACGACGACCACTACGGCGAGGAACTGCGCTCCTGGCTGGCGCACGGCGCATTGCAGCGGCAGGATGCGGTGTTCTCGCGCGACGCTGGCGCGTACCGCTACGTGCAGGACGCCCTGCGCGCGGCCGCGCCGGACCTGCGCGACTGGGTCGCGCAAGGTGCGGCGATCTACGTCTGCGGCAGCCTGCGCGGCATGGCCCCGGGCGTGGATGCAGTGCTGGAGGACGTGCTGGGGCGGCTGGGCAAGGAAACGCTGCTGCTGCAAGGACGCTACCGGCGCGACGTGTACTGAGCGCTCCCGGCGCGGCGACGGCCCCAGCGCTTTGCTGTGCCTGCGCCCGCCATTGGCCAATGAAGCGCGCACTCGGCAAGTGCACTGATCTGACGACGTCCATCCAGACGACGGCTTCGTTGCCACGCTGCACATCACAGCGTGCCGACGATTTTTCGCCGCCTGCGCAGCCGCGCTTCATGCACATGGCCATCCCTCCCTGGAACGTGATGGCGCGCAACGACCATGACCAATGGACCCTGAGCGGCCTGCTCGATTTCGGCGATGCGATCGTCGGCCATTGCGATCTGTTCGAGTTGCTGACACCGCTGATCTTCATGGCGCAAGAGCAACCCGCTGCTGGCGACGGCACGGCTGGACGCCTACGGCTTGCGCGACGGCGTACCGCCCCTGCAGCGCCGGCGCATGGCCGCCGCATTGATCAGGCCCGATTGCGATCTCGGCGTGTGCATGCAGCCAGTTCCGGTCAGCGCACCGCGCGACACATGGGAACATATCGCTGTGCAGATGTTCCCGCTGTGAGTCGCCGCCGCAGGTGAAATCGCATGCAGGACGATCGCTCGGCCGATGGCCGGCGATGCGAGTGGCGAGATGCCCCCACAAGCGCGCCGACAGACGGCGCAACCGAAACGATGGCCGAGCGTGCAGGGGCGGCTCACAGCCATCCGCACCGCCTGCAGCCTGCCGCCTGCCGCCTGCCGCAAGGCCTACGGCCCACGGCCCACGGCCCACGGCGATGCGATGCGATGCGGGATCAGCGTGCGGCGGGCATTCCCAGCCGATGCGGCTCGAACAGGTAGCCCTTACCGCGCACGGTGCGGATCCATTGCGGCACCAGCGGATCGTCGCCCAGCTTCTGCCGCAACCGCGACACCTGCAGGTCGATGCCGCGACCGCCCTGGGGAACGCTGCCGTCGCTGTCGCCGATCGCCGCGCGCAGATCCTCGCGGCTGAGCACGTTGCCGGGCTGATCGAGGAACACCGCCATCAGCCGCAGTTCGCTGGGCGACAACGGGATCGCGCGGCCGTCCGGGGCCACCGCCTGGTGCCGATAGGCATCGACCTGCCATTCGCCGTCCTGCGCCGGGGCCGGCGACGGCGCCACGCGGGTACGCCGCAGCACCGCATTGAGCCGCGCCACCAGTTCGCGCAAGTCCAGCGGCCGGGTCAGGTAATCGTCCGCGCCCAGGTCCAGGCCGATGACCCGGTCCACCGGCTCGGCCTGGTCGGCCATCATCACGATCGCGATGCCGCCGCCGTCGCGCAGTTGCCGGCACAGGTTCAGCCCTTCGCCGCCGCTGAGGCCGGCATTGAGCAGCACCGCATCGTAGCGATCGGCCGCCAGCTGCGCGTACAGCTGTGCGCCGTTTTCGGCATCGTGCACCTGCAAATTGAAACGGGCCAGATAATCGCGAATCCGGTCGCGCAAGGCCGCGTCGTCGTCCACCACCACTACTTTCGCCAACCACCTGCTGTTGTCCGAGGCCACCTTTCGTTCCGCTCCACGGCTCCGGGATAGCCGCGTCCGCGCATTGGACGCGGTTGGTGCCGACGCCGCAAGCGCCGCGCGCGCGCTGCCGACAGCTCAGTCGGCGGGCGTCGGCAGCGGTTCGATGCGGATCGCCAGCAGCTCGCCACCACCGCGCAAAGCGAAGCGCTGCCTGGCGTTGGCGCTCAGCCAGGCGCTGTCGCCGGCGGCCAGCGGCGGCAATCCGCAGTCCGTATCGAACCGCGCCTGCCCTGCCAGAAGATGAACGACCCAACCGATTCCCGGTTCGGCGAAGAACAGCATCGGCCCGACCAGCGGCCGGTGCAGCAGTTGCGTGCGCAGACGGTCGCGGCGCCACATCAGGTTGAAGTCGTGGGTGGGGCCGTCGAGCAGTTCGCCACGCAGCGCTCGCTCGCCGGCGAAGCGCAGCCGCGCGTACGGCAGCTGCAACAGGTGCTCGGCGCCATCGTCGAAGCGCAGGCGCAGGCCGGCGCCGCGCAGCAGCACCAGTTCCCGGTCGATGCCGGGGAAGCTGGAAAAGGCCGCGTCCTGCTCGATCTCGGCGATGGACAGGCGCAGCAGCCAGTCGTCGCTGTCGGGCTGCGGCAGGCGCAGGATCTCCCGGGTCCAGCCCAGTCCGTTGCGCCAGCGCTCGCGGCGGTAGTCGTTGGCGGGGATCACCCGCGAAGGCATGTGGCACCAGTCCATCGGCGCATTCTGCACGATCGGGTGCGGAAGCACGCATCGTTGCCCATCCGCTCGGCGCCGCGTGGGCGCGATCGGCACGCAGGCAGCGGCACCGCGACGCCTTGCGCGCACTCGGCGCCGCGTGGGCGCGATACGCACGCAAGCAGCGCCCCGACAACGCCTTGCGCGCATCGCGACTCGCCATCGGTGTGCGCCGCCACGGCGACGGGACGCGCCGGCAAACGGGGCGCCGGCAAGTCGCGCCGGCAACCACGACGGGCGCGATGTCGGCGGGAGCACCCGGCAGGGCGCCCAAGAAAAACCATCGCCCATAAAAAACGTCGCCCGGCTGCACGTCACTGTGCAACACCGGGCGACGATGTACGTCCATGTCGGCTTCCTGCCTCCCCCCTGGGCATCCTGCTCAACGAGGTCGCGACCGCGCGTCCCGCACCAGCCGTATCTTTTCCTTTTCAATCCATTTAATGCTTTAAATCCCTTTAACGCTCAAATCCGTTTAACGCCTTTCCACCGGCTTGGCGGCTGCCGTCCTGGCTACCGTCGGCGTGGTCGCCTTCGTGGCTCCCACTTCGATCCGGTCGTGGTTCCGTTCGACCGTCTTGAGTCCGATTCCCTTCACCAGCGCCAGGTCCTCGACGCTTTTGAATGGCCCGTGTGCCTGCCGGTAGTCGACGATCGCCTGTGCCTTGGAGGCACCCACGTTCAACAACACCCGGTCGATTTCCGCAGCGCTGGCGGAATTGATGTTGACCTTGTCCGCGGCGAGCGCGGAACCGGTCAGCAGCAAGGCCAGAACCAGAGACTTCAGGACCACAATAAAAGACTGCATGGCAACACTCCTTGTGACTTGGATGGGGACTTCACCGGCCTCTCCTGCCGGTGTCGAAAGCATCTCTCGCCACATGGATACAGCCTATCGCCAACCTCCTCCGCAAACAGCAGGTAAACAGCGCGTCAACGTGTAGGAAAAACCCTACACGGGGGCCGCGGCGTAGAATGGGCGCCATACTTATTACTGCAACAATTCCGGAGCGTTCCATGGACAGTGCCAAGATCGACCGTTTCCTCAGCGCGAAGTGGGACGAGGACATCGTCCCGCAGCTGGTCGATTACATCCGCATCCCCAACAAGTCGCCGATGTTCGATGCCGATTGGGTCGCCAATGGCTACATGGGCGATGCGGTGCGGCTGATGGAGCGCTGGGCGCGCGCGCAGGCGATCCCAGGTCTGGTGGTCGAGGTGGTGCAGTTGGAAGGACGCACGCCGCTGATCTATCTGGACGTGCCGGCCACCGGCGCCGAGACCGGCACGGACACGGTGCTGCTGTACGGGCACCTGGACAAGCAGCCGGAAATGACCGGCTGGGACGCCGACCTGGGTCCGTGGACGCCGGTGCTCAAAGGCGACCGCCTGTACGGGCGCGGCGGCGCCGACGACGGCTATGCGCTGTTCGGCTCGCTGGCCGCGATCCTGGCGCTGCAGGACCAGGGCATCGCACATGCGCGCTGCGTGATCCTGATCGAGGCCTGCGAGGAATCGGGGAGCTACGACCTGCCCGCCTACGTCGATCACCTGGCCGAGCGCATCGGCAAGCCGTCGCTGGTGGTGTGCCTGGATTCGGGCTGCGGCAACTACGAGCAACTGTGGTGCACCACGTCGCTGCGCGGCCTGGCCGGCGGCAACTTCAGCGTCAAGGTGCTCAGCGAAGGCGTGCATTCGGGCGATGCCTCCGGCGTGGTGCCGTCCAGCTTCCGCGTGCTGCGCGAGCTGCTGTCGCGGCTGGAGGACACGGCCACCGGCAAGATCAAGGTCGAGGGCCTGTACGCGCAGATTCCGGAGGAGCGCCTGGCGCAGGCACGCAAGGTCGCCGACGTGCTCGGCGACGAGGTCTACAGCAAGTTCCCGTTCCTGCCGGGGATGACCCCGATGGACGAGGACCTGACCGAGTTGGTGCTCAACCGCACCTGGCGCCCGGCGCTGTCGGTGACTGGCGCCGATGGCCTGCCGCCGCTGGCCTCGGCCGGCAACGTGCTGCGCCCGCAGACCGCGGTGAAACTGTCGCTGCGCCTGCCGCCGACCCTGGACGGCAAGCACGCCGGCGAGTTGCTCAAAGACGTGCTGCTGCGCGATCCGCCGTACGGCGCGCAGGTGTCGCTGGCGCTGGAGAAGTCGTCCTCGGGCTGGAACGCGCCGGCGCAATCGCCGTGGCTGACCAATGCGATCGAGGCCGCCTCGCAGGCGGCGTTCGGCAAGCCGGCGATGTACATGGGCGAAGGCGGCTCGATCCCGTTCATGGGCATGCTCGGCGAGAAGTTCCCCGGCGCGCAGTTCATGATCACCGGCGTGCTCGGACCGCATTCCAACGCGCACGGGCCGAACGAGTTCCTGCACATCCCGATGGGCAAGCGGGTCACCGCCTGCGTGTCGAAGGTGATCGCCGAGCACCATGCCGCCAGCGTGCGCGGCGAGACCACCGGCAGCGCCGCGGTCGCCGGTGGCGAGCAACACGGCTCGCACGGCTGCTGCTGAGCGAGCGGCGGCCGTCGCGATGACGGCCGCCATGCGCTGAACGCTGCCAGAGGCGCGTGGCCTCGGCGCATGGGCGAGCCGCGCCTGCACGGCCGCTTAAAGGTCGCCGCCGGCCACGCGTGCGTGTACGCCGCAGCGCGGCCGAATCTGGCACGATCCGCTTCCCTTCCACGTTCCGGTACGCCTCCATGCACACCCTGTTCGGCAGCGACAGCTGGCTGTACGTCATCCTGGTCGGCTTCGTGGTCGGCCTGCTGGCGCGTTTCCTGGGTCCGAGCAGTGGCCGCTCCGGCTGCCTGTTCACCGTGCTGCTCGGCATCGCCGGCGCGCTGGTGGCTGGCTGGTTCGGCCACTACATGGGCTGGTACAGCCGCGGCGAGCCGGCCGGTTTCCTCGGCGCACTGCTCGGCGCCATCGCCCTGCTCGCACTGCTGCGGCTGTTCCTCGGCAAACGCTGAGCCGCACCGCAGCGTCGCCACGGCTCGCCATGCCGACGCCGCACGTTTACGCTGTGCGGCCCATGTCCGCCGCAGCGTCCCGATGAGATCCAGCACCGACCTTTCCGACGCGGCGGACCTGCGCGCCGCACAACGCCTGCACTGGGCGCGTGCCGCACTGGGCGACGCGCAGGCGACGCTGCAACGCGCGTCGATCGACGCCGGCTGGCGCAGCTACTGGCGCAGCCACGGCATGGGCGCCAGCCGCGTGCTGATGGATTCGCCGCCCGACCTGGAGGACGTGCGCCCGTGGCTGCGCATGCACGCGCTGCTGCAGCAAGGCGGCGTGCGCGTGCCGGCGATCCTGGCGCAGGACGCGGACGCCGGCTTTCTGCTGCTGGAAGACCTGGGCGGACCGACCCTGGCGCAGAGCCTGGACGCCGCTTCGGCCGATGCACAGTTCGACGCTGCGCTGGGGCAGCTACTGCGGCTGCAAGCGATCGCGCCGCCGCCGGAACTGGGCGTATTCGGCGAGGCGCTGCTGCAGCGCGACGCCGGCCTGTTCGAGGAATGGTTCCTGCAGCGCCATCTTGGGCTGACCCTGGACGCCGCCGACCGCGATGCGCTGCACGCGTTACAACGCCAGCTGATGGACAACGCGCTGGCGCAGCCGCGGGTGCTGGTGCACCGTGACTTCATGCCGCGCAACCTGATGCCGGTGGCCGACGGCCCGGCGGTGCTGGATTTCCAGGACTGCGTGCTCGGGCCGGTCGCCTACGATCCGATCAGCCTGTTCAAGGACACCACGGTGAGCTGGCCACTGGCGCGAGTCGATGGCTGGCTGGCGCGCTACCACGCGCGTGCGCTGCGGACCGGGATCGCGCTGCCGCCGCTGGCGCAGTTCCTGCGCGATGCGGACTGGATGGGCGTGCAGCGCCACCTGAAGAACCTGGGCATCTTCGCGCGGCTGCACTACCGCGACGGCAAGGCCTGGTACCTGGACAACGTGCCGCGCTTCATCGGCTACCTCGACGAAGTGTTGCCGCGGCACCCGCAGCTGCAACCGCTGGCGCAGCTGCTGCAGGCGCGGATCAAGCCGGCACTGGCGCAACGCGCGGCGGCCGGCGCATGAAGGCGCTGATCTTCGCCGCCGGCTTTGGCGAGCGCATGCGGCCGCTGACCGAACGCACGCCCAAACCGCTGCTGGCGGTGGGCGGCACGCCACTGATCGTCTGGCACCTGCGCAAGCTCGCCGCGCTGGGCGTGCGCGAGGTGGTGATCAACACCTCGTGGCTGGCCGAGCAGTTCCCGCAGGCGCTGGGCGACGGCAGCGCGTTCGGCCTGCGCATCGCCTATTCCTACGAAGGCGCCACGCCGCTGGAAACCGGTGGCGGCATGCTGCACGCGTTGCCGCTACTGGGACCGGCGCCGTTCCTGCTGGTCAACGGCGACATCTGGACCGATTTCGATTTCGCGCAGTTGAAGCCGGAACCAGCCGGGCTCGCGCAACTGGTGCTGGTCGATCCACCGGCCTATGCCGCGTACGGCGATTTCGCGCTGCACGCCGACGCCACCCTGCGCAGCGACGGCGCGCCGCTGCTGACCTACGCCGGCATCGGCGTCTATCGGCCGGAACTGCTGCGCGACTGGCAGGCGGCATTCGCTACGCCGATTGCAGACCACGCCACGCCGCCGCGCTTCGCACTGGCGCCGATCCTGCGGGCGCACATGGCCACCGGCCGCATTCATGGCCTGCACCATCGCGGCCGCTGGACCGATGTGGGGACGCCGCAGCGGTTGGCGGAGTTGGATGCGGGACTCGGGACTCGGGACTCGGGACTCGGCAAAAGCTGAGTTCCGGCGATCTCACGCTCAACGCGCGAGGCGGACAATCGAATCCGGTTTGGGAAGCCTGCCGCCAGCCGCTGCATGCGGATGCCGGCGAGCTCAGCTTTTGCCGAGTCCCGAGTCCCGAGTCCCGAGTCCCGCCGCCCCCACAACCCGCCGCAAAAACGGCACCGTGACCCGCCGCTGCGCCGCCAGCGATTCGCGGTCCAGGCGTTCCAGCAGCGCGACCAGGCCGGCCAGGTCGCGGCCGGCATGGGTCAGCAGCCAGTCGATCGCTGCATCTTCCAGGACCAGGCCGCGGCGTTGCGCGCGCTCGCGCAGCACCACGGCGCGGCGGGGGTCGTCCAGCGGCGACAGCGCGATGCGCGTGCATTGCGCCAGCCGCGAGCGCAGGTCGGGCAGGGTCAGCGCCAGGCCGTCGGGCATCGCCTGCGCGGTGTACAGCAGGGTCACCCCGGCGCTGCGCGCGCGGTTATGGAAATCGAACAGCGCCACTTCGTCCTCGCGCTGCCCGGCGCTCGCTTCCAGCCCGTCCAGCGCGACAAGGTGGCGGCCTTCCAGCGCTTCCAGCGCGTCGCGCAGGCGCCCGGAGGCGGCCTGCAGCGGCAGGTAGGCGGCGCTGCGTCCGGCCTGCTCGGCCGCCGCGCACAGCGCCAGCGCCAGATGCGTCTTGCCGGTGCCGGCGGGACCGGACAGGTAGATCCAGTCCACGTCGCGGCCGTCGGCGACGGCCTGCAATTGCGCCAGCAGGCCAGCCGGGGCGCCGACATAGCGGTCCAGGCGCTGCTCCGGCGGATAGCGCAACGCCAACGGCAGCTGCGGCACGCTCACGGCTGTTCGGGGCCACGCGGCGGCGGTTCGATCAGCGGCGCGCGCTCGGCGCTGCCGTCGAGCAGGATTGCCGACTTGTCGCCGGCATACAGCTCGCTCTGCCGGTATTGCTCGTGCAGATAGTGCAGCAGCACGTTGGCCACCGCCGCCACCGGCAGCGCCAGCAGCATGCCGAGGAAGCCGAACAGCTGGCCGCCGGCCATCACCGCGAAGATCACCGCCACCGGATGCAGGCCGATCTTGTCGCCGACGATGCGCGGGGTCAGCACGTAGCTTTCTAGCAACTGGCCGACGGTGAACACCACGCCGACCAGGATCATCAGTTGCAGGTCAAAGCCCTTGGATTGCACCAGCGCCGCCAGGATCGCCAGCAGGATGCCGGTGGTCGCGCCCAGGTAGGGGATGAAGCTGATCAGGCCGGCGACGATGCCGATCAGCAGGCCCAGATTGAGCCCGATCAGGCTCAGCCCGCCGGCATAGATCACCCCCAGCGCCAGCATCACCAGGAACTGGCCGCGGATGAACGCGCCCAGCACGTCGTTGGACTCGCGCGCCAGGCGGCCGACGGTGGCGACGTGGTTGCGCGGGATGGTCGCGGCCACGCGTTCGACCAGGATGTCCCAGTCGCGCAGGAAGTAGAAGGTCAGGATCGGCAGCAGCACCAGGTTCACCACCCAGGTCACCATCGCGAAGCCCGAGCGCGACAGGTAGCCGAAGAAGGTCGCCGCGACGCCGCCGGCCTGCTGCCAGTGGCCGCGGATCCATTCGATCAGCCGCTCCGAATCCAGCCAGGCCATCAGCTGCAGCCCGGTCTTGTGCTCGGCCCACGGGATCGCGGTGCCGGTGAACCAGTCGCGCGCCTGCGGCAGCACGTCGATGAAGGTGACGATCTGCCGCTCCAGCATCGGCACCAGGATCAGCAGCGCCAGCACCAGCAGCAACAACATCAGCACGAACACCAGGGTCACCGCCATGTTGCGCGAACGGCCGGCGCGCTCCAGGCGATCGACCAGCGGGTCGCCGAGCCAGCCCAGCAGCAGCGCCAGCGCGAACGGGGTCAGGATCGGCGCCAGCAGCGCGATCACCCACAGCACGCCCAGGATCACCGCGGCCCATTTCAGGCGGCGCAGGAACTGCGCGATTTCCGCTTCGGGGGATAGCGTCACTTGAGCCGGTACTCGGTGCGCTCGGTGTTGAGGATGATCGGGCCGCCCTCGACCGGCACCGTCACCGGCTGCAGCGGACTGTCGGGGCCGAGCATGCGGTTCAGGCCGGACACGCCGCTGAGCAGGTCCAGGTCCAGTTCCAGGCGGTCGCCGCTGGCCTGGATCGGCACGATGCGCCGCACCACCGAAGTGTTCTGCAGCGCCGCGGACACGCGCAGGTAGTCGTCGGCGCTGCCGATGCCGCTAATCAGCACCCGGTACACGCCGGCCGGGCCGGTGCTGGCCGCCTTGGCGTAGCGCTTGACCAGCGCGTCGGCGGCGCCGTCGGCGCCGGCGGCCATGGCCCGGCGCGCGTCGGCGTCGCTGGCCGACCAGCTGGACAGCGCCTTGCCGCTGTCGACGAACACCCAGT
>NZ_CAPJ01000320.1 GCF_000331775.1 Xanthomonas translucens pv. translucens DSM 18974 | reverse complement strand
GCAGGCAGGACCGGCGGCGGCGCGCGGCCATTTTCACTGCAAAAATTCGCACTTACGGCGCAAAAAAACGCGGCGCGGGGCTTTTCCCGCGTCTTTTTGCGCTTTGCCTATTGGCGCGGCGTAGCACATGCCCTACATTTCGCCATGCCGACGGGGTCGGCGCGACCCAACCACCTATCGTTTACGGAATCAGGACATCATGGCAAAGACCGCGAAAAAGGCTGCCCCGAAAAAGGCAGCGAAGAAAGTAGCCACCAAGACCGCCGCCAAGCCGGCCGCGCCCAAGCCGATCAAGGAAGCGCTGAGCAAGTCGGCACTGGTCGCTCACATCGCCGAAGCCAGCGGCGTCGTCGCCAAGGACGTGCGCGCGGTGATGGCCTCGCTTGAGCACGCCGTGGCCGGCTCGGTCAACAAGAAGGGCGCCGGTTCGTTCACCCTGCCGGGCCTGCTCAAGATCACCTCGGTCAGCGTGCCGGCCAAGCCGAAGCGCAAGGGCATCAACCCGTTCACCAAGGAAGAGCAGTGGTTCGCCGCCAAGCCGGCCACCACCAAGCTGAAGGTGCGCCCGCTGAAGAAGCTCAAGGACGCCGCGCTCTGAGCAGCGTCGCCTGATTCAGGCAAGCACACCTGACGAGACGGCCCTGGCCGTCTCGTTTTTTTGCGCGCTCGCCGCCGCACGCAGCGGGATTGACAGGCCGCTAAGGCGACGCCCGCTATACCTGCAGCTCCACACGACAGGAATGCGTGCATGAAGCTACAGGGCTTTCTCGACCAACTGCTGCAGTCGGCGCAGGGCGCTGCCGGCCAGGCCATGGCCAGGACCGGCACGTCCGCCTCAGCGGGATTGCCCGCCAGCAGCGGCGGCCTCGGCAGCATGCTCAACGCCGACTTCGGCAAGGGCGCCCTGACCGGGGGCGCGCTCGGCTTGCTGCTGGGCAAGAACCGCACCACCCGCAAGCTCGCCACTTACGGCGGCCTGGCCGCAATCGGGGTGATGGCCTATCGCGCCTACGGCGACTACAAGCGCCAGCAGCTCGGCGCCGTCGCGCCGGAAGAACCGCAGACCCTGGACCGGCTGCCGCCGCTGGAGGTGGAACAGCACAGCCAGGCCGTGCTGCGCGCGCTGGTCGCCGCGGCCAAGGCCGACGGCCACATCGACACCCGCGAACGCGAGTTGATCGAAGGCGAGTTCACCCGCCTCAACGGCGACCAGGAAGTGCAGCGCTGGCTGCATGCGGAACTGGAGAAGCCGCTGGACCCGGCCGAAGTGGCGCAGGCCGCGACCACGCCGGAGATCGCCTCGGAGATGTACCTGGCCAGCCTGCTCGCCGCCGACGCGCAGAGCTTCATGGAACGCAGCTACCTGGACGAACTGGCGCGCCAGCTCGGCATCGACGACAGCCTGAAGCAGCACCTGCAACGGCAAGCCGCAGCGCACGTAGGCTGAGTTGCGATGTCGGCCGCGCCGCCCTCGCCTGCGCGGCGGTTGCGCCGCTGGCTGCTGCGCGCCGCGGCGCTGGCCTGCACAGCGCTGGCGCTGGCGTGGGCCTGGCAGCA